>NZ_CP194337.1:3390626-3698865 GCF_051903265.1 Curtobacterium sp. SP.BCo | reverse complement strand
GTCGTATCATGACCGACAAGCGCTACAGCGATGCCGCTCGCAGCGCGGCTGCTAGTGCACTCGCGCAGGCCGCAAAGCGCAAGCGGTAGCCGAAAGGGCAAGCAGCTCTAGTGCCTCCGGCTCTGATGCTGCTTGCCCGTCGGGCATCAGGCGCTGACACGTTGCCGTACGTGACGCCCAGAGCCCAGCGCCAAACCGATCTTGCCACTAGGGAATTTTCCCGGCAGATCCGGTGAGCGTATAAAGGTTGTGCTTGACGTGGCCGGAAATCCGCGGATCGTCTTCGGACGCGACTCAAGCTGCCCATCAACGACATTGCCTTCGGGACGGGATGAGAGAGAAGCCGGATTCAGAATACCCGTCTGATCTGCTCGTGTATTAGCGTTCCATAGGCGATAATCGTCGTTGTATACCGTCGGCATACGTTGCGGCGGAAAGGACAACGTCGCCCGCCGCATCGCTGTCTTCGATCGTCGCTGAGTCGGGATCTGAACGGAGGGCGGGCATGAACGGAGGTAGCAATGGCGCTTAGGATGATCGCTAGGACCGATCTGATCAATCGCGGCGGGCAAGGCGAGGTCTGGCGCGCGCAGATGAGCGATGGATCGATCGCTGCTGTCAAGTACATGCTTCTACAAACTGGACTCGAAGATCCGGAGAAAGAGCTGAGACGCTTCAGGCGAGAGGTTGAGTGCCAACAGGGCCTGTCTCATGCCGGCATCGTTCCTATTCTCCTGGCTGACCTGACGTTGGATCGCCCGTACTACGTAATGCCGCTCGCTGAAGGTTCGCTGCGATCTCGCCTGGATGATGTTCCGGGCCCGATGCCTACAGAAGAGGCCATCCCGTACGTAATTTCGGTACTGGAGGCTCTGGTGTATGCACATCGCGAGGGTATAGTGCATAGGGATCTCAAGCCTGAGAATATACTTTTTTTCAATGGATTGCCGTTGATCTCCGACTTCGGATTGGTACGACGCCTCACAAGCGGGAGCACAACCATTACGATCGCGAGCGGTCTGGGGACGGTTCAGTATGCAGCACCCGAGCAGATTACTGGTGCTCACGATGTCGACGAACGCGCGGACGTCTTCTCGCTCGGTCGCATTCTCTTCGAGGTCCTGACTGGAAAGCAGGCGTGGCCATACGGAGATATCCGCGACGTACCCCAGCGGTATCGCCACGTTGTCATGACTGCTACGCAGCTTCGACCAGAGGATCGTTATCAGACGGCTGCGGACCTGCTTCGGGAACTGCGGATCCTCGCAAACGACATGGACGTCCTACGGTCGCCGGCGGAACGAGTGCGTGCGCTCATCGACGCTTTCAGATCTGGCGACAACAAGCCCGCGGATGAATTCGCGGTCGCCAGAGTGCTTGTCGAATCCAGCGATGATGGAAACCTGTACCTGACGGTGCTTCCGCGCGCGCCGATTTCCATGCTGCGAGCGCTCGCAGGTCGGAGTTTGTCCATGTTCAGGCTGATCGTTAGTTCATTCGTCGAGTTTACCGACGACCAATTTCGGTTCGATCAGGTAGATTCGCTGGGCGCGTGTTTGAAAAACTGCTTCTTCGCCTCGGATGACCTCGACACGCGTCGACTAGTTCTCGAGAGACTGCTTTGCCTTGGCGCAAGTCACAATCGATTCCTGCTACGCGACTATTTTGTTGCGATCGCCGCCGCGGCGTTGAAAGACGACGAAGAGACGTACGCGCTTGTGTTGAGGAGAATTTTTGATGACAATCCGTGGTGCAAAGAATTCGTCGCTGCCGATCTGCAGCGAGCGGTTTCGCTACCGCCATTGTTGGTGAGGTCCCTCGCAGCCGCTTGATGGCTGCGGTTTGACGAAGCTTGATCTCCCGTGATTCCCCATACCGCTAGGCGTGTCGGTGTCTCGGTTATGACGCGCACGGCGTCCAGCATCGGCTTGAACGGAGTCACGCTGCAGATCGCCAGGGTCGCGTTTATCTCCGTCTGAGCCGCGCGGCGCTGCTATTTTACTTCCGGGTCGCCGCGATTGGTCGCATTGTCGAAACCGGCACCGCTCCGGATAGCGCTCAGTGTCGTGTGGCGGGCGTAATAATCGGCGCTCATTGCAGTCGAGAGATCGAGCAGAGTGTGCTCGTCAGTGAGTTCGTTCCAGTACAGCAGATACCAGTAATCGGCGCCCCTGGTCGTATCTGCGCAAAAGGTGTCGGACCTGTCTGTCTGAAGTGAGCGGCTCGCGTGCGGGCTGAACGCTTCGATCTCGGGCACGTTGCCGGCTCGCAACCTGTCGCCAAGAAAGGCCGTGACCGCGTCATAGCGGTTGCGCGGCCGCTCTAGCGGCGCAGGCAGGTTCAGTGTAGTTTCGTCAACCATGGCCGCCACAACGACCATTTCGCAACCATCGAGGCCCGTCTGCGGAACGTAGACTGTCTGGTGTGCTTTAGATCCGTCGGCATCTGCGAATTCGATTGCTGTTTTCCGTTTTCGCACCGTCAATGATTTCTGACAGTTTGATGACGCGCTTGTTCTCGAATGACCTCGCGAAGCGGGATACAGGCATATTTGTTTTTGCTTCCTTTCGCGCAAGAAGGATCAAAGCGCCACGCAATCGAATACTAACGCGAACATTGCTCATGGCCTGCTATGGTCGCGGCGTGACCCCTTCCATGACGCCGCCCATCACCTCGACGCCGTCGTCCACCCCCACGCCGGCTCCTTCCCATATCGTCGTAGACCTGCTGGACCACGCAAGCCCGACCGCCCCGTGGTGGGGCGTGCCCGTCATCGCTGGCATCTTCCTGGTGGTCGGCGCGGTGGTGACTTTCTTCGCCACCCGATCGAACGACGACCGGAAGGCGAACCGGGACCACCAAGCGCGCTGGCATGACGAGATCCGCGGCTTGAGTGCCGACGCGATCGCTGCCGCCCGGGAGGTACATCAGTTCTCCGTAGACCAGTCGCGCTTCTACAGCGTTCCCGACCCGGCCGACCAGCCGGACGCGGACAAGCATATCGATGCCATCCAAACGCAAGCGGAGGCAGAATACGCGAAGTTGCTTCACACGCAGGGCGGTCTGAACCTCGTAGCTCCGGCTTCCATCACCAACGCCCTGTCCGAGATGGTGGTCGCGGCGCACGTCGTGCTCATCGCAGTTGAGCGTGAGGACAGTGACGCGCGTGCCGATCTCCGGCCGAAGATCGGGGCTTTCATCGAAGCCAACCGGAAGTACTTGGGGATTGAGGACTAATCATGCTGCATTTGATCGCTGCGACTCCGAACCCTGCCCCAGCGGTGGTAGCCGCGCCAGCCGCGCCTTGGTGGGGCGTTCCTGTGGTAGCGGGATTCTTCCTGATTGTTGGAGCGGTCTTGGGGTTCTACTTCAACCGGCTGCGGGACAAGCGAGAGGCGGATCGCGAGAAGTACCAGCGCTGGGATCAGAACGTCTTGAATCACACCTCGCGCGTGATCCTCCTGTCGGAGCGCTTCATCATCGAAGCTCATGAACACGAACTGAGTGTCAAAACCATGGGCGCGGTCGGCGTCGCACAGATGCAGGCGGGCCAACCCGTTTCCCCGCCTCCCGTCCCCGTCCCGACGCTGGCTCGGTTCATGGGCACATACGAGGAAATTACGAGCGAATTGACGTCGCTACGTCTTGTGGCGACGAGCAGCATCCGCCAAGAGGCCCAGGACGTCAATGACGAGGTTTGGCAGCTAATGATGACGAGGGGCAGTGGGGACATCTACAAGCGAGAGATGACCGTCCGCGGGTCCGTCCGCTCACTTGAAGCTGCTGTCAGGGACCACTTCGGAATCGGGTGACTAACGGCACGAGGGTGGCCAGCTAGAGTCACGGAGTGAGCCTTGCTTCCGTCTCAGCTGTATAGACGACTCCGACACCCATCCGGTCGCACATGATGGTAGAAGTCCTCGACTAGCCCGAGTGCCCGTCCAACCGCTGGGAGTGATCCCGCCGCTGAGTGACCCTCACGTGCTGGTACGCTCCTAACGTGAGCACGCCGCTGCCCCCTACGCCGAGTCCCATCCCAATCGAGATCATCTCGAACACGCCAGTCGAATGGTGGTCGTCTTTCGTCACCCCGGCCGGCGCGCTGCTCGGCGCCGCAATCGGCGGCGCAATCGCTTTTATCAGCGTGAGGTCCAGTGACGAGCGCAAACGGCTTGCGGATGATCGTCGGCAGTGGGACTCGAAACTACTCGATGTTCATGTCTCACTCGCGCTGGCGGCGAAGCCTTTCTACGCCACACGTGAGCACAACATCGGCGACACCCGGCACATCGCTCCCCTCGTACCAGCACTTGAGGCTTCTATCGACGTGATGGAGACTCAGCTCACCATCGTCAAGATGATTGCCCCCGACTGCGAGTCAGCTGTTCAGGCTCTTGTAAACGCCGCGACCGCATCGAAAAATGATGCGTCAAACGGCACGCCTCTGGTCGGCACTAGCTATAGCGCGTTCGAGACGGCTGAGAAAACAGTCTTGGAGTCCTTCCAGAAGCGCGCCCGTATCGAGCGACAATAGCGAGCAATCTAAAAGGCCCCGAGGGGGTCCGTTTGGCATGTAGCGAGAGCTAACTACTTTTGCTTTGGCTCTCTGCGGTGATCTTGTCGGCCTGCCACACTCCACCCCTGCACCGCGTCGTGGTATATCGAACAAGCGAAGTCGTTGACCTGGATGACGCCAGCGCCAGCGGCTCTGCGTTCCCGGGCTTCCTGGTCGAGGGCTGAAGACCGGTCGGCGGCGGCACACCGCGCGGGAGTCGCCATCAACTCGTAGCCCGGTGGAAGCTCGGTGAGAAGTGCGGAATTCGTCAGGGTCTGTGGCGCCAGGACCGGCGCGCGTCCCGAAACCATCTGGGCGTGAGCGGGGGTGGGAGGTACCAGACGCTGCTGGCTCCGACGATGAGTACGACGATTCCTGTGATCATCAGCCAAGTTGGAGTGCCCGGGATGCTCGTGGTGGCACCGATCCAGAAGAGCCCGATGCCGATCCAGAAGAATCCGAAGACCCAGTAGCTCATCCCTTCGTGAGCCCAACGACGCCAGACGCCGGTGTATCCCAACAGGCCGATGATGAAGGGCACGGTGCCCAGCACGAGGAACTGCATCACGAAGCTCCGTGGGATCGGTGACGGCCGACGAGGTCGAGGATCCCCAGGAATACGGTGTCGGACGGAACTGGCCGGAGCAGCGAACCGCCCTCGGTCGCGTCGCGGTGGAAGTACTTCCCGTTCGCCTGAATCAAAGGGAGCCCATCAGTCGAGTCGTGCATCCCGATCTGTACCGAAACCCAGTCCGCTGACCAACATTCCTTAAGGACAGGACCGAGACGCTCCGGACTGGGGACACGCTCGCCGCGAAGCTTCGCGTTCAGAAGATCGTCGTCGAAGACCCTGTCACGATCCGCTTCATCGATCGCTGCCCAGTACGGGTCGAGTGGTAGCCAGGCAATCAAGCGTGCGATCGCCGCCGGGAGTCCCACGATCGACAGCGATTCGGGCGATGTCGCGTGAACTGAAGTCGACTGACTGCGCACTAGCGCTAGGCCGTTAGGGGCCGCGAAGCACGACCATTGCTGAGTCTCGCCTGCGGATTGACGGACGGACGCGAGCCGGAATGTCGCGGTCTGCAGCGGTGCGATCACCTCACGCGCCTTGGTCGTTGAACCGCCGAACCGGCTGGTGAGGCCGGCTTCTCGAAGCGCGGTCCCCGCTTCCGATGACCGTGTGGCGTTGGAGACCAAGCCGCGGTCCTTCGTCGACCAGAGCTGGTCGAGCGAGCCGGCCGGCAAGACGTAGTCAGGGGACGGAGCGACCTGAGAGCCTCGCAGGGAGGCAAGTGATTCCAAGGACTCGCCGAAACGAGCCGTGGCCGCGGCGTCAAGGTCCGGCAACTGATCGCCAGACTGACTGGTCCCATCTCGCCGCGTAGCGTTCGGTAGCTCGCTGAAGGCTGCGATCTCGTCGAAGATCGGGAGCAGAGATGTGAACGTCGTGAGATCGGCGCTGCACGTCAGGTCGATGCGCTGATCGCCGGAGGTGAAGGTGTACTTCGCCACTGCTACGACGACGCGATCGATCTCGTACAGGAAGATCATTCGTCGCCCACGGTTGCCCTGCGCCCAGGGTGAGACCGCTACGATGTGAGTCCAGACCTGGGCCCTGCGGGTCTCGTCGATCGCTGCGAGGGAGTCGGCGGTGAGCGAACCCTGTGACGGTACGGCGGAGAGAACGACGTTCTCGCTGAAGGTAGGGGTGAGGGGATCGGCCGATGTGACGACCGCGATGGCGTCTTCGTGAGTGTCGTCGACCCACGTCGCCGGAACGCGAAGGACGCCGAGGCCCGTGACCCGGAGACGCCAGCCCTCCGTCGAAGCCGTCGCGTCGTCGTCCATCACCACAGGTTGTCCCACAAGTCCTTTGCTCCTTCACCGATCTTCTCACCGATTCCACTTCCGATTCCACTTCCGATTGCGCCGCCGATGAGCCCTCCGACGATGCCCCCGATCGCGGTGCCGGGCCCGGGGAAGACACTGCCGATGACGGCCCCGACTTCGGCGCCGACCACGGCTCCGCCCCAAGCGCCGGCGACCGCTCCACCGCCTTCGAACACGGTGGCCTTGCCGGCGCTGACGGCCTTTTGCTCGGTGGACCATTCAGGATGCGTCTGCGAGTCTTCCTTCCACTGATCCGCGGCCGCTGTACCGAGGGTCAAGGCGGCGCCGGCGACACCCAATGCCCTACCTCCGTACTCGAGCGCCTTCGGCTGGAGATGCTTCGCGCTGTTCTCAGACTCAGCGAGGAACCAATGGGGCTTCGTCTTGATCTTCGGGTCCGGGAGCGGAGTCTTGGAGCGGACGTGGTTCTCTGGCAGCCAGAGTCGATTCCCAGGGAGATGCGCGAACGAGTCCTGCTTCCACGCGAGCGTGGGCTTGAGGTCGATCGAGGGGAGGTCTCCGTTCGAAACCGCGCGATGCAGAACACGCGTCTGCTTGGCGACCGTCTCTGCGAAACCGATGGCTGATCCCGCCGGTTCGTCGGAGGCGTGGTGCACCCATTTGCTCACCGTGCTCTGGTGCCGGTACTTCGACAAGGACCGCAACGCTTGTGCGCATTGGTCGTCGGCGGCGTCGGCATCGGAATTGAATGCCGTGACACGGCGAGCCAGATCATCGCCTTGCGAGTCGAGCTCGTCTTGCAGATCTCGTGCCCCAGGACTCGAGGCAGCCAACGAGCTGGCGTTGCCTGCAACCTGCGTCCCGTGAAGCGCAATGTCCTTGAGGAGGTTCGCGCGCCGCGCCGCCAAGTCGGCGAGGACGGTGGAGTACGCGCGAAGAACGCCCCGGATGTTCTTCACGTCACCGACAACGTACTCAGCGATCTTCACCGGTCCGTCTGCCATCGCGCTGTGGACCTGGCTTGCCTCTGGCGCTTCGTACACGCCGGGAGAGCTCAGCCGGGACCAACCGGTGGCAATCTTCTCGACTGCGTCAGTCAGTTGCGTACCCACCGCTGCGAAACCGCCGGCTGCGGTCTCGACCGCAGCCGCGTCGGGTAGATCCTTCACCGAGCTGAGCGAGTTGCTGCTCACTCGCCGCCCCACTGCACGTCAGTGACGTGACGATTCGCGTTCGCGGCCATCGCTTCGTCGCCTCCCGCGTACGCAGACAAGGCCGCGCGTGTCTGTCGAATTGCGGTCTCGACCTGGTTCTGGGCGGCGATCGCATCCACGCCAACGGGGTCGATACCGAGGTCCTGTACCGCGAGGGCGGCCTTCGTTCCGGGCTTGACCGCGTTCATCGCGTTGACGATCGCGTGTTCCATGGTCTTGAGTGCCGTGTCAATGCCCGCCGCATCTTGCTCAGCTTGATTGACGATCGCTCTCGCTTGCGCGGGATCAATTCTCCAACGGCTCATCTCATCGTCCCCTCGTCGACAAACGGTCGGCAAGCACGCTACCAAGTTGCTGCACACCACAGGAATCGCAGATGCGATGGTGCGCTCGTCAGAGTCAGTCCTCTGGAGCTGCTCGACGCACGGCGCGCTGAGCCACCGGGATGGAGAGGAGTGCGCCCCCGACGAGCACCACGGCGGCAACGATCACGGACACCGGGGTTCGGAGTGGCTCGACACCGATGCACACGGCGCACCACAACACGGTGACCGCGCCGGCGTTGACAGTCGGACGCAGCGCCGCACGATGTCCGATCTGCCACGCGGCATCGCTGGACATCGTGATCCGCGTCCGCACCCCGGCGAGGTCGTTCCGGGCCAAGGTTCCGTTGGCGGCCCACCAGGTCAGCCAGGTCACGAGAACTGCTGCACCGATCTCGGATGCGAATGCGAACACCATTGCTCCACCCACGCGGCCAACGCTAGCGCCCCGACGCGAGGAACGGCAATATTCTGCATCTGGCAGCTATCGGGAAAGGGGTGGCCATGCGAAATCCGCGGAAGACATCGGGACGGTGGCGCGCCAGCATCCGGACGAGTGGGGGTTGGCGATCGGTGCGGGACGCCCGGGGGCCGTACTTGACGGGCTCCCTCGTCGAGTGGGGCAGCATCACGAAGGGCCTCGTCGGCACCACGGCCTACCTGACGCTCGACGCCGACCGTCCCGTCGCTGACTTCCTCCCGCAGCTCCCCGACAAGCGCATCACGATCACCGACCTCGTCCACCACACATCCGGCCTCCCACGCCTCCCGAGTGGCATGGGCGACAATCCGCTCGGCGACCCCTACCGCGCCACGGTCGGCCAATCGCTCGACCACGCGGCGGTGGTCCCGGTCGCGCCCCGCGGCGAGTATGTGTACTCGAACCTCGGCTACGCGCTCCTCGGTGAGGTGCTCGACCATGTGCACGGCGACTGGTTCGAAGCCGTCCGCGAGTACGTCCTCCAGCCGGCGAGCATCGGCACCGCGACGATCGATCCCGATCCGGACCGGCGTGTGCTCCCGAAGCTGATGTTCGGGAAGACCATCACGCCGTGGGCACTGACCGGCTCGCCGTACGCCGCAGCCGGTGGCGTGTGGTCGACCTTCGAGGACCTCTGCCGCTACGCCGAATGGGGCCTCGCGGACGACGCCCCGGCAGCGCGGCGCGTGAGCTGGCAGCGCGAGGGTGCGACGACCTGGATCAACGGCGAGGTACGAGCGGCCGGTGCGGTGATAGCAGAAGCCGACGGAGTCACCGCCGTCGTCCACGCCCTCGCAAAACCACCTCACGCCGCCGACAAGATCGCCACCGCACTCATCAAGCAGGAACTGACCCGTTGACCGTTCGCCGGATCCGCCCCTCCGCTACCGCCCGCACCGCCGCGTCCGGATGGTGCCCGAAGATCGCCAACTCCACCCACAGGTCGTAGAACGCGAGTCGCGAACCAAGGGTCGGACGCGCGAACAGCGAGGGGTAGGCCACCTCCAACCACCCCCGCACCGGAGCCAACGACGCCACATCGAGCCCCCGCGACGACGGCGTCGGCGGGAACTCCTCCGGCCGTGCACACCACCGCAGGATCGTGTCGAGCTCGACGTCCGCCGGCTGTGCCACGGCCTCGGCGAAGTCGATCAACCCCGTGACCTTCCCGTCGTCGACCATGATGTTCGACCCGTGCAGGTCCCCGTGGACGAGCACGTGCGGATCGGCGTCGAACAGCGGCAAGTGTGAGGAAACCCAAGAGCGGACAGAAGCGGACGATCCGGCATCCTCGACGAGCGCCATCGCCGCACCAACAATCGGCGGGTGGTACGCCGGCCACGACCCTCCGGCCAGGGCCTCTCGAAGCCACGGCGGCATCAGCCCAGCAGGGGCCGGCACGCGGTGGAGTGCCCGCAACGCCTCCCCGAGTGAGTGAATGATCGATCGACGCTCGGCGACCGAAGCGGTCGGCCACGCATCGTGCAGCGTCCGCCCCGGCAGCCGGGAGGACACGTACCACGCACCCTCGGCCGACGTCCCGTGCGCGATGTGCCGAGCGTGCGGCACGTCCGTCCCCTCGAGCAGCGCCACGACGGAAGCCTCGTGCTCATAGGCCCCCGCGGCAGCAAGCGGACCCGTCCGCACCACGAAGTCGTCCCCGACCCACGCCCGACTGACCCACCCACCCTTCGCCTCGTAGTGCCCATCGGTCGGCAGGCCAGCAGCAGCGAGCACCGCGGCCAACGAGCCCGGCACGCTCACGTCGACTGCCGCGGCACCAGGAAGCACTCCGCCGTCCGGACCCCGCCCTCGACGACCTCCCCGGCGATCTTCCGCATGAGCAGGTCAGCCGCCTGCCGCCCGACTTCGCGCAGGTTGAGGTCGACCGACGTGATCGAGGGCCGCGCCGCATCGGTGATGACGCTCCAGTTGTCGACCCCGACGACCCCGACCTGCGTCGGCACCGCGGTCCCCGCTTCGCGCAGGCAGTCGACGACGCCCCGGGCGATCTGGTCGCTCGTGCAGAACACCCCGTCGAACTCGGTGCCGAGCAGTCGCGTGGCGGCTTCGTACCCCCACCGCTCGCTCCACTCGCCGTACAGGGCGTCGCCACCGGCGAGCGTGGCCCCCGCGGCGGCGATCGCGCGCTTCGCGCTCTCGACACGGTGCGAGCTCGCAGTGTGCCGCCGCGCGCCCGAGATGACCGCGATGGAGCGACGGCCGGAGCCGATCAGGTGGTCGATGGCGCGTGCGGCACCGGCTTCGTCGCCCGGCACGATCGAGACGTCGGACGGGTCGAGGGACGGCGAGAGTGCGTAGACCGCGGGCACCCCGAGCAGTCCGGTGATCGAGGGCCGCGGGTCGCTGGAGCGACCGGTCACGACGATGCCGTCGACGCGCTGGTTCAGGAACGTCTGCACGTAGTGCGCCTCGCGGATCGGGTCGCCACGGCTCTCGGCGAGCAGCATCGACACCTCGCCGGGCCCGAAGGTGTCCTCGGCTCCGGTGAGGATCGGGATGGTGAACCGTCCGTAGGCGTCGGTGGAGAGCACCCCGACCAGGAAGGACCGGCCTGGAGGCGCGGCTCGCGTCTCGGCGCGCACGCTCAGTCCCAGCTCGGTCGCCGCTGCAGCGACGCGTTGCCGCGTCCCCTCGGCGATCTGCCCGCGGCCGTTGAGGACCTTGGAGACCGTGCCGACGGAGACGCCGGTCTGGGCGGCGACGTCGGCGAGCGTCACCTCACGGCGGTTGACCACGGCGTCCTCCTTGCGATGCGAGCGTACGGCACTCGGCAAACATTGCCGCATCACGATTCGGACGTCAAGCATTGACACGGCTTTCGTCCCGTTCTACCTTCGGCAAATACAGCAAACATTGCCGCAACGATGCGGCGAGCTGCACAGCGGGAGATGACGATGAAGACATCCACGATCCGGCGGTCCGCGATCGCGGCAGCCGCACTGACGATCGCAGCACTCGGGTTGGCCGGGTGCTCCTCGAGCGGGACGGCCGACAGCGGGGGCGGCGCCGCGAAGGGCACGGTGACGCTCTGGCAGCGCGACGGAGGCGTCGACCTGACCGACCAGGTGAAGGCCTACGAGAAGGCGAACCCGGACGTGCAGGTCAAGCTCTCCACGATCCAGGCCGACCAGTACCTCACGAAGCTCGCGAACTCCGCCCGTGCGGGATCGGTCCCGGACCTCGTCAGCTACGACATCGTCAACACCCCGCTGCTCGCGACCCAGGGGTTGCTGGCCGACGTCACCGACAAGGTGAAGAGCCTGTCGAACAAGGGTGACCTCGCGCCGGCCGGTGTCGAGATCGGCACGCTCGACGGCAAGAACTACGCCCTGCCCGTGGCCCTCACCGGGTCGCAGATGTTCTGGAACAAGGCACTGTTCACCAAGGCGGGCCTCGACCCGACCAAGCCGCCGACGTCCCTCGCAGAGGTGAAGGCCGCGGCGGAGAAGATCCAGGCGCTCGGTGGCGGGGTCACCGGGTTCTCGACCCTCGGCGGCGTCGGCCAGGCGTGGACCGGGTTCCCGAGCTCGTGGGCGAAGAGCGGCAGCGTCCTGACTGCGGCGGGCAAGAGCCAGAAGGCGGAGTTCACGAGTGACAACCTCGTCGGGATGGTCGACTGGTACCAGGACATGTGGAAGTCCGGACTCATGCAGAAGACCGACCAGCCGAACCAGGACCCGGGCAACGTGGGGCAGGAGAACGCCCTGAACGGCAAGGTCGGCATCATCTTCGGCGGCGCGAACACCCTCACTGCGAAGAAGGCTGACTTCGGCAGCGCGGTCGGGATCCCCGGCGTCGACGGCGGCTCCGGCTCGTTCCTCGGTGGTGACGAGATCGGCATGACCGCGGGCGCGAAGAACGCCGACGGCGCGTGGTCTCTCATGAAGTGGCTCGTCAGCTCGAAGAAGGCCGCCGAGATCGACCTCTCGCAGGGTTGGATCGCGCCGGACCTCACGGTGGCGAAGAGCCTGGCGACGGACGAGTGGTCGAAGGACATCGTCGACACGCTCGCGATCGGCAAGCTCCCGAAGAGCATCGCGTACAACGCGGTCATCAACGACCCGAACGGCCCGTGGGCGCAGCAGTCCCAGAAGGTCATCTTCCAGGGCGCCGACGCGAAGACCGCATTGGCCAGCGCCGAGAAGCAGGCGAACTCGCTCATCGAGCAGGCGTACAGCCAGGTCGGGCAGTGACAGCCGTCACCTCCTCGGCGCTCGCCGGGGTCGCGGACGGGGCGAAGCGCTCCCGTCCGCACTCCGCGAGCCGTCGTCGCCAGACGCTCGCGTGGGTGCTCGTGGCGCCAGCGCTCGTCCTCGCGGTCGTGTTCTTCGTCGTGCCGATGGTGCTGCTCGTCGGGATCTCGTTCTCGAACTGGCCGCTGCTCGGTAAGGTCAGCGCCGCCGGCATCGCGAACTACGCGCAGGCGTTCCAGGACACCGCGTTCTGGCGCTCACTCGGCTTCTCGCTGCTCTTCACGGTGGTGTCGGTGCCGCTCGGGATGGCCGCGAGCTACGCCGCCGCGACGATGGTCCGCGGTGAGGGCCGACTCGTCTCCTTCGTCCGGACGGCGTTCTTCATGCCCGTCGTGATCGGGTTCACCGCCGCGGCGTACATGGCGAACGTGCTCCTCGTGCCGGGAACCGGCGTGATCAACGTCCTGCTGCGTTCGGTCGGCCTGACGAACGGCGACACGGCCTGGTTCACGTCGCCCGACACGGCGTTCTGGGCGGTCGTCGTCCTGACGGTGTGGAAGTCGATGGGTGTCGCGATGATCCTGCTGATGGCGGGCATGCAGGCCGTGCCGACCGAGGTGATCGAGGCGGCGAAGATCGACGGCGCCGGGTGGTGGCGTCGCGAGGGCTCAGTGGTCTTCCCGCTCGTCCGGCGCCAGTTCGCGCTGTGCCTGCTGCTCGCAGTGTCCGGCTCGATCCTGGTGTTCGACCAGTTCTACGTCCTGACCAAGGGCGGTCCGAGCGGCTCGACCACGACGACCGTGATGTACACGTACCAGCAGTCGTTCGTCCGCTACGACCTCGGCTACGGCGCCGCCCTGTCGATGATCCTGACCGTGATCATCCTCGTCATCGCGATCGTCCAGCTCCGGGCCCTGCGCTCCACCGGACAGGAGGACGAGCGATGAGTGCGACCGACGTGACCAGACGGACGACCGCAGCGTCCCGACGCGACGCGAGCCGCGCCTCCAGGCCGGACTCGCCGGGTGCTCCGGGCCGGACCGACCTGCCGGGCGTCACCCCGCCGCGACGTCGTCGGGTGCATGCGAGCAGCGTCGCGTACGTCCTCGTCGGCACGGTCCTGGCACTGCTCTTCATCGCGCCGGTCCTGTACATCCTGTTCCGGTCGTTCCTGCCGGCGGACGCCGACGCCCGGGGGATCGGGTTCGAGTCGATCGCGACGCTGACGCTCCGGAACTACACGAAGGTGTTCGACCCGTCGGTCGACCTGCGGCAGAACATCGTCAACTCGTTCGTGGTCGCGATCTCGGTCGCCGTGCTCGTCGCGATCGTGTCGACGCTCGCCGCGTACGCGCTGTCGAAGATCCGGTTCCGCGGCTCGACGATCGTGTTCGTGCTCCTGCTCGCTCCGCTCGTCGTGCCGTTCCAGGGCCTGCTCACGCCGCTGTCGATCGTGCTCGGCAAGCTCGGACTGCTCGACTCGCTCGCCGGGGTGGTGCTGGTGCTCGTGACGCTCCAGCTGCCGTTCTCGGTCTTCGTCATGCGGAACACGTTCGACGGCATCCCCCCGGAGCTCGAGGACGCGGCGGCCATCGACGGCGCCGGCACCGGACGGATCCTGCGCTCGGTGATGCTGCCGCTCGCGTGGCCGGGGCTCGTCACGACCGCACTGTTCGGCTTCATGGCCGGCTGGAACGACCTGCTCAGCTCGGTCACGTTCCTGTCGACCGACAGCAAGTACACCCTTCCGCTCGCGCTGTCGAGCATCAGCACGTCCTTCAAGATCCCCGGTGTGCCGGTGATCGACCCGGGACTCCTCACCGCCGTCGCCTGCGTGGCGACCGTGCCGGTGGTCGTGCTGTTCCTCGCACTGCAGCGGTACTACACCAGAGGTCTCATCGGAGGATCCATCAAATGACCATCACGGACACCCCGACCACCGGCACCCACGCCGACGCTGCCGTCCCCGGTGGTCGGCCCCACCGGCCCTTGCCGCTCGGCAGCATCACACCCGGCGGCTGGCTGCTGGACCAGCTCCGGCTGCAGGCCGACAACATCACCGGGCAGCTCGAGGCACTCTGGCCCGACGTCGGCCCGGACAGCGGCTGGCGCGGCGGACCGGGCGAGAACTGGGAGCGCGGGCCGTACTACCTCGACGGCCTGGTGCCGCTCGCGCACGTGCTGCAGGACCAGCGGCTGCTCGAACTCGCGACGCCCTGGATCGAGTGGATCCTCGGATCGCAACGCGAGGACGGCTTCTTCGGACCGACCGGCAACGACGACTGGTGGCCCCGGATGGTCGCCCTCAAGGTGCTCACGCAGCACGCCGACGCGACGGATGATGCCCGCGTCGTACCTTTCCTCGAACGCTACTTCCGACACCAGCTGGGTGCCCTCCCGGGACGCCCGCTGACGTCCTGGGGCCGTGCCCGCGGCGCCGACAACGCACTGTCCGTCTGGTGGCTGTACGAGCGGACCGGGGATGCCTGGCTGCTCGAGCTCGTCGACCTGCTGGCGGCCCAGACGATCCGTTGGGATGACTACCTGGCGAACGACCTCATCACGGGGCCCGCGCGGACGTTCTCGCACCGGACCCACGGACCGAACGTGGCGATGGGCCTGAAGACCGGAGCCGTCGACGCACTGCGGGACCACGACGTCGACGGGCACGCTCGCCGGACGGAGTCGTCGTTCGGGAACCTCGACCGCTGGCACGGCCAGGCGAACGGCTGGTTCTCGGGTGACGAGTGGCTCGGCGGTCGCGAGGCAACGGCCGGCATCGAGACCTGCCAGGTCGTCGAGATGATGTTCACCGAGGCGGTGCACGCGCAGGTGTACGGGCGCGGGGTCGACGGCGATCGACTCGAGACCCTGGCGTACAACCTCCTTCCGGCGTCAAGCGACCCGGAGATGCGCGGCCACCAGTACCACCAGCAGGCGAACCAGGTCGAGGTGTCCGTCGCCCGGCGGGAGTGGAGCTTCTCGTCCGACGACGCCGGCATCTTCGGCCTCGAGCCGCACTTCGGCTGCTGCACGGCGAACCTGCACCAGGGGTGGCCGAAGTTCGTGTCGCACCTCTGGCTGCGCGACGACGACGGGCTGCGGGTGGTCGCGTACGCACCATCCGCGGTCTCGACGTCCGTCGCGGACGACCCGGTGTCGATCACCGTGGACACCGAGTACCCCTTCGACGAGACCGTGACGATCCGAGTGACGACCGAGCGGACCGAGCCGTTCGCGCTGCGGGTCCGGATCCCGTCGTGGGCGACCGAAGCGACCCTGACCGTCGGGGGTGTAGCAGTCGCACTGGACTCCGCCGTCGACGGGTACGTGACGCTGTCGCACGACTGGTCGTCAGCCGGAGACGTGGTCCTGGTACTGCCGATGCGAGCTCGGGTGGTCCGACGCGAACGCCAGGCGGCAGCGGTGCGACTCGGCCCGCTGACGATGGTCTACTCGCCCGGCGAACGGTGGGTTTCGCACGACGGCGCACCCGGTCTCGGCGAGTGGGAGGTGCACGCGCGCGGGTCCTGGAACTGGGCACTGTCGGACGTGCGCGACGCCTCCGAGTGGCGGGTCACCCGCGGTGTCGTGCCCGCTGCGCCGTGGTCGCTGCGGGACCGGAAGAGCGCAGCGGTCGTGCTGCACGCTCCGGGAGCGCGGGCGACCGAGTGGCGGATGGCTGGTGCGCAGGCGGAGATCCCACCAGCGAGTCCGGTGCTCGACCACGGGCCCGATGACGACCTGCGGCTCGTGCCGTACGGTGCCGCCCGGCTGCGGGTGACCGAGTTCCCGGTGATCGGGAACTGGCGTGACGTCGACGACGTCGACGAGCCAGCGGGCCGCTGAGTGACGGACGGGAGGCGCGGTACCAGTTGGCACCGCGCCTCCCGTCCGACGACCCGGGCAGCGTTGTGCGACGCGCCGCTCACCGCCGGCCGGTGAGCGCGCCCCAGGCGCGGGCGAGCGGGTTCTTCCGGCGCTGCCAGCCGTGGTCGGCGAGGACCCGCTTCATCGGGTCGGCGACCCACGACGACCTGAAGGTGAAGAAGCCGCCGTCGGTCGGCCAGTTCCTCGAACTCATCGACGCCTTGTAGACACCACCGTCGAGGAGGGTGACGTGCCAGTTCCAGGTGGCGTTGCCGAAGAGTGTCATCCCTCCGTCGCCGGCGGGCTGCCCGGACAGGTTCGTCGACCACGTCCCCGTGATGCGGTCACCGTCGGCGGTGACGACGATGGGGTGCTCGCCTCGCCCGGTGAGGTCGATGAGCGCTGCGGTGACGTCGGCTTTCGGCGTGGGCTGCATGGGACCCAGTCTGTCGACAGACCGACGAGGTGGCTCGCCGCGACGCGACGCGACGCGGTCCGCTTCCGCAGCGCCTCCGCTCATGCCGGCGGCGTCGTCCCCGCGCCCTCGGTGTCGTCCGCGCCGGCAGGACCCGTCCCGGCCTGGTCGAGGTTCTCGTCCGGGTCGCCCATGTCACCGGTCGCTGCGCCGACGGCGGAGAGCCCGAAGTGCTTGCGGACGGTGTTCGCCTCGGCGGGGGACAGCGTGTGCCCGGACCCGAGGGACGGTGCGTCCGTGATGGCGTCCTTCGTGTACCCGACGCGCAGGTCGGTGCCGTCGAGGGTGGCGTCCTCGACCGGGACGAGTGCCTGGCGCCTCCCGAGCACTCCGAACGCGACGCTGACGTAGGCGGCGCTGCCGTCCTCGTCGGAGGGGAACACCTGTGTCACCTTGCCGACCGTCGCGCCGTCGCGGTCACGGACCGTCGCACCCTCGATCTGGTGGATGTCGCTCTTGGGGATCATGGGCGTAGTCAACGCCGTGCGCCTGACGCTTCGCAGCGACGCGCGTTGGCAGCCCGTCCAAGCCGCGGTCTCGCATGGTGCCGACCAAACTGAACGATTTGTCATGTCCGAGAGGCGGCCGTCTCATCCGCCCTGCCCTACGGTCGGAGCCGGGGGCTCGCCGCTCCCGCGGATCACGAGGAGCCCCGATGCCCACGACACCCCCTGGCTGGTACCCGGACCCGTCCGGACAACACGGCACCCGGTGGTGGGACGGTGGGCAGTGGACGCAGCACGTCGACGGGCCGACCGTGCAGACGGGCCGCCCGCGGGTCCCTGACGACGTGCCCACCGACACGGTGTTCGTCTGGGTCCTCGCGCTGCTCCCGCTCATCGCGTTGCCGATCTCGCTCCTGTACAACCCGGAGTTCCGGTACACCACGCTCGAACCGGGCGGCGTCCGGACGGTGGACCCGAGTTCGATCTACACGCCCCAGTACTTCGTGCTGCAGGTCGTCAGTGTCCTGCTCTACGCCGCTGAGGTCGTGCTCGCGTTCTTTGACCATCGCGCGCTGCAGCGTCGGGGGGTGGTGCGCCCATTCTCGTGGGGTTGGACGTTCCTCCTCGCGCCGATCCTCTACCTCATCGGCCGGTACGTGGTCGTCCGGAAGGTGGCGCCCGGTCGGCCAATGTGGCCGCTCTGGATCGGCATCGCGGTCACCGTCCTCGGGATCGTGCTCGGGATCGCGCGGGTCGTCACCACCTTCCAGCAGGTCTTCTCCTAGGCGTCCTGCTCGGTCGCGGGCCGCGCCCGCTCACGGTGCGGTCCTGACGGACTGGAGGCGCGGTGCCAGCTGACGCCGCGCCTCCGGTCCGAGCGCTCGGAACGGTGGGATTCGGCTCAGCCTCGATGGTCGGATGCGGTCCGGCGGACCGCGCGATGCGCGGTCGGGATGGAGAGAAGCGCACCGCTGAGGAGGACGATCGCCGCCACGAGTACCGAAGCCGGGGTCCGCAGCGGCGTGACGACGATGCTCGCCAGGCACCACGCGACGACGAGCAACCCGCTGACGAGCGTCGGACGCAGGGCCGCGCGGTGTCCAGTCCGCCATGCGGCCTCGCTGGACATCGTGACGCGTGTGCGGACGCCGGCGAGGTCGTTCCGGCCCGACTTCCCGGCGGCAGCGCTCCACGTCAGCCAGGTCACGAGGACCGCGGCCCCGAGCTCGATGGTCAGCGCGAACACCATGGCACCACTCATTGCCTGAACGGTAGTGTTTCACTCCCTCCGAGTCAACGTGGTCGGAGCATCGAGCATTGCTGCGCGTTCAGCGGTGGCGCAGTTCCAGGTGCAGGATCGGGTACGGCCTGCCGGCATCGTCGGTGCTGCTCCGCCCGACGACCTCGAACCCTCGGTGCGCGTAGAAGTCCGCGGCGCTGGTGTTCTGCTCGTTGACGTCGACCCGGGTGACCGCGTGGTCCCGGACAGCTGCCGCGAGGAGCGCCGACCCGATGCCGGAACCATGGTGGGCGGGGTCGACGAAGAGCATCTCCAGCGCGCCGCCGTGCACACCGGCGAACCCGACGGGCCGACCGTTCGCCTCGGCGATGATCAGCGTCACAGCGGGGAGGTACTGCCTGGGCAGGAGTGCCTCGATCACGTCCCGGTCGCGTTCGGCGAGGAAGTGGTGCGTCGCGTCGACGGCCCGTCGCCACACCGCGACGAGGGCGTCGTGGTCCGCTTCCACGGCGTCCCGGAGGCGGATCCCCGGCATGCTCCGTCGGTCGTGCTCGTCGCGCAGCACCGCCCAGGTGTCGAGGGTCGTCCACTCGTCCTTGAACCAGTCGGCGTCCACGGCCCGGCCCTCGTGTCGGAAGCCGAGTCGCTGGAACAGGCGAGCCGCGGCGGTGTTGCGGGCGTCGGTGGTCGCGGTGACACGGTGGGCGCCCTGTGCACGGAAGAGGGCGTCGACGAGGTGACCGAGTGTCTCCTGGCCGGCTCCGACCCCCTGGGAGGACGGCGCGAGGGTCACGCCGAGCTCGTAGGTGTCGGGCTGATCGGCGAGGGCGTGGACGGCCACGTCCCCGACGAGTCTCGTGGCGGCCCGGTCGTGGACTGCCAGCTGGAGCCACGCGCCGGACTGCGCGCGCAGCTCCGTCGGCTGGTCGGCGATGAGGGCATCGGTGTCCGCGTCGGACCAGTCCGGGGTCCAGGACTGGAACCGGGCGACGTCGGGGTCGCGGCGGTACGCGGTGAAGGCAGTCCGGTCGGCGGTGCCGAGCGGGGTCATCGCGAACCGTTCGGTGAGCAGGGGGAACTCGAGCACGGTGGGACCCTACTGGACGTCCGCGCGGAGGGCCGCGCCGCCGGTGGAACGGCTGGCGCGGCCCGGGTTGGCACGGCGCTCGATCAGTGGTGGGCGAGGAGGGATCGTGCGAGCCGGATGCTGCCGGTGCTGGTTCGTCCCGGCGCCCGTCGCGGGGAGGACTGCACGTACCGCCCGACGTGGCTGTCCGGTGCGATGCCGCTGATGTAGGTGCCGTGATCGATGGCGGGGACGTCGGTGTAGGTGCCGGATCCGCTGATGGTGCGGCTCCGGTTGACGTACTCGCCAGTCACCGTGGTCGTGGTGGTCATGGTGTGGTGCTCCTAGATCTCGGGGTGCTGGTCGCGGACCGGGCTGACGGACTCGAGCAGTGACGCGACGGCGAAGACGGTGGACTCGGCGTGCCACGGTCCGGCGATCTGGACGCCGATCGGGAGGCCGTCGGAGCTGGTGCCGAACCGCATCGACAGGGCGGGCATGCCGGTGATGTTGAACTGGACGGTGAAGGTCTGGATGTGGGTGGCGTCGACGGTCTGTCCGTCGATGACGAACTCGGTCATGTCGTGTTCGTGTGCCGGGATCGGCAGGACGGGCAGCAGGACGGCGTCGAACTCGGTGAACACCTCGGCGTAGGCGTCGCGGATGCGCTCGAAGCCCTGCTCGGCGGCGACGTAGTCCTCGACGGAGGTGTCGGGGGTGGCGAGCATGGTCTTCGACATCGTGAACCGCTGGCCCTCGTGGCCCTTGGTGGCTTCGGCCATCGCGGGCTTGAGTTCCATGACGTGCTGCTTGTTGAACAGCGCCAGGGGGTTGTCGTGGTGCAGGGTCGGGATGTCGATCTCCTCGACGTGGACACCTGCGGCCCGCAGTGCTTCCGCTGCCTGGCGGACGGTGTCGGCGACCTGGGGGTCGACGGGGCCGAGACCGGAGTCGGTGAACCACGCCACGCGCAGCTGCTCGGGGGCCGCGTCGGCCTTACCGGTGTCGACCGTGTTCGGGGCGATCGCGAAGCCGTCCTGGCCGTCCGGTCCGCGCATGATCTGGTAGCCGAGCTCGAGGTCGCGGATCGTGCGGGCCATCGGGCCGACGTGCCAGTCGCGACGGGGGACCCGCGGCCAGACGCCCGTCATCGGGATCCGGCCGTGGGTCGGCTTGATCGCGGCGATGCCGGTGTGGGATGCCGGGCCGCGGACCGAGATCGCGAGGTCGGTGCCGAGGCCGATCGGGCTGAGACCGGCCGCGATCGCGGCGGACTCACCGCCGCTGGACCCGCCCGAGGTGCGGTCGAGGTTCCACGGGTTGTTCGTCCGACCCGAGAGCAAGTTGTTGCTCTCGGTGGAGTAGGAGAACTCTGGGAGGTTCGTCTTGGCGAGGACGATGCCGCCCGCGGCCTTCATGCGGGCGACGGCGACCGCGTCCTCGTCGGGTGTGCGCCCGGCGAAGACGGGGGAGCCTCGCTGCGTGAGGACCCGAGCGGTGTCGATGGAGTCCTTCACGGTGAACGGCACACCGTGCAGCGGCCCGACCGGTTCGCCGGCGGCGAGTGCGTCGTCGGCGGCCTGCGCCTCGGCGAGGGCGTGGTCGTTGAGGGTGACGATCGCGTTGATCTTCGGGTCGACCGCCTGGATGCGGTCGAGGTGCGCCTGCACGACCTGCACCGAGGTGAGTGCGCCGGACCGGATGCGGGCGGCCAGCTCGCTCGCGTCGAGGAAGAAGATGTCTTCTGTCATGGTGTGCTCCTTGCTAGTAGACCAGTCGTCTAGTGATGGTGGAAGGAAAACCGGGCCGGAGCCCGGTGGGTCAGATGTGCAGGCGCGTCCTCGTCAGCTCGAGCGCGCGATGCAGGGGATCGGGGGCGCGCCGGATCTTCGCCATGGTGCTGGCGCCGAGCCAGGCGTCGTAGAGCTCCTCGGCGAGGACCCGCGGCTCCTCCGGTGCTCCGACGGAACCGTCCTGTCTGCCGGTGGCGATCATCTGCTCGAGGTGGTCGATGATCCTGGTCGTGCCCTCGAGCAGCTGCAGTCGCATCGGCTCGGAGAGGTCGGACACCTCGGTGGCGAGCTTCACGACCAGGCACTTGCCCTGGCAGTCGTTGTAGGACTGCAGATCGGTGAAGCGCCGCCAGTACTCCTCGAGCTGTTCGGCGCCGGTCTTGCTGGTGTCTCCGGCGATACGGCGCATGGTGGCGAGGTAGTCGGCGAAGTAGGACTTCATCAGCTCCTCGCCGAAGTGCTCCTTCGACGAGAAGTAGTAGTAGAACGACCCCTTCGGCACGCCGGCCTCCGACAGCACCTCGGTGAGGCCGACCGCCGTGTAGCCCTTGCGGGCCATCAGGGCTTGCGCGGTGTCGAGGATGTGCTGCCGGGTGTCGGTCTCCGTCGTGGGCATGTCGCCACGGTACACCCGTATTAGACCAGTCGTCTACTGATGCGTCGAACTTGTTCGAAGGTGATCGAGGCCCGTCAGCGTCCGGCCGCGTCAGGGTTCGCCGACTCGTCGTGCAGGAGCGCGGCGAGGACCTCGGCGAGGTTGTGTCGGTCGGCTTCTGCGAGCGGGGCGAACAGGTCCTCCAGGACGTCGGCAGCGATCTCGTGACCGGCCCGCAGGGCGGCTTCCCCGCTCGGTGTCAGGGAGTGCTCCAGGCGTCGGCCGCGACCGGCCACCCGGGTGATGTGTCCGGCGTCGCTGAGTCGCGCCGCGAGGGTGCCGAAGGACTGGTCGCTCTGGAACGTGGCGACGGCGAGGTCGTGGCCCGAGGCGTGTGGCATGCGGGCGATGGCTCGCAGTGCGTCCCACTGCACCAGCGAGACCCCGACGGGGCGCAGTGCTGCGTCCATCGCCCGGTGGTTGCGGTACTGCGCTCGTTTGATCGCCTGCCCGAGCGCCTCGAGGTCCGTCGTCATGGTGGTACTGTATCAACAGGCTTAAATAAACATGTTGAGATATGAATCGTCATGACCCCCACACGTCCTCTCGCACTCGTCCTGCACGGTGGCGGCGGTCCGCGGACCGTCGCGCCGATCGTCGCGCACCTCGCGTCGACGTTCACCGTGCAGGCGCCGACGCACTCGGGCTGGGACGGGACCGACCGGCCCGACGACATCGACTCGATCCCGGCGCTCGCAGTTGCCTACCTGGATCGCCTGCGCGCCGAGGGGTCGCGGGGCGTCCTCGTCGTCGGATCGTCGATCGGCGGGTGGATCGCGCTCGAGATGGCGATCCGAGCCCGGACCGACGAACGATACGCCGGGATCATCGGAGCGGTCATCGACGTCGACGGGGTCGGGGCGGTCGTCGACGGGGAGCCCATCGCCGATTTCTTCTCCCTGCGCCCGCGGCAGCTCGCGGAGGCCGCGTGGCACGATCCCGACCGCGGCTTCATCGACCCGGCGTCGCTCACCGACGAACAGCGAGCAGTGCAGCAGTCCAACGGGAGGACGATGGCCGCGATCGCCGGCCGTTCGATGAGCGATCCCGACCTCCTCGCCCGACTCGGCGAGCTCGAGGTCCCGGTGCTGGTCCTCTTCGGCGCGAGCGACCGTGTCGTCACACCGGCCTACGGACGAGCCGTCGCCGCGGCGATCCCGACCGCCGAGCTCGCTGTCGTCCCCGCAGCCGGACACCTCCCGCACCTGGAGAACCCAGCCGCGACGTGGGCGCCGATCGATGCGTTCATCGAGGCGCACCCGACCGACCCGGCTGTCGCTGGCGACGGGAGCGCACCGTGACGTCCGGGGTGTCGTGCTCGTCGTGACCGGGGTCTCCGCTCCGCCGCACCAGACTCCACCGTCCCCTGAGACGTCCACTCCGGACGGATTCTCGGATGCTGTGCCCGCCGCCAGCCGACCCAGCGCAGACTGCGATGACCGGAGAACGTTCCCGCGTCGTCGACGTGCAACCAAGTGCCTCTCCCGACCAGACAGGGGCCGCCATGGCCACGTCCCGTTTCCTCCGACCCACGATCATCGCCCTGACCGGCATCGGTCTCGCAGCCTCGTTGTCGGTCATGACGACCTCGGCAGCCTCGGCAGCGACCGTCATCGACGGCCCGGTGAACCTCGGCACCGCCGCGACCTACGGCGTCCTCGGCGCGAGCGCGGTCACGAACACCGGTCCTTCCGTCGTCAACGGCGACCTCGGGCTGTCGCCGGGGACGTCGATCACCGGCTTCGGTGGTGCCCCGAACGGCTCGGTCACCGGCACGACGCACCAGACCGACGCCGCAGCGGCACAGGCCCAGCGCGACACGACGACGGCGTACGACGTCGCTGCGTCATTGTCCCCGACGCAGTCCGGCCTCACCGAACTGAACGGGCTCTCGCTCTCGCCCGGCGTGTACTCCGGTGGTGCGTTGGCACTGGCGGACAACGGCGCACTGACCCTGGCCGGCAGCGCGGACTCCGTGTGGGTGTTCCAGGCCGCATCGACGCTCACGATCGGGTCCGCCAGCCAGATCACGATCACCGGTGGGGCGAGCTCGTGCAACGTGTTCTGGCAGGTCGGTAGCTCGGCCTCCGTCGGCACCGGCGCCCAGTTCCAGGGCACCGTCCTCGCGCAGGAGTCCGTGACGGCCACGACCGGCGCAACCGTGCAGGGGCGCCTGCTCGCCCGCACCGGTGCCGTGACGCTCGACACGAACACCATCACCGCGTCCACCGGCTGCCCCGCTCCGGGGACGCCCTCCGAGACGACCGCGCCGGTCATCACCTCGGGCGCTCCCACCACGGCCACGGCCGGGACGCCCTACTCCCACACGGTGACCTCCACCGGGACCCCGACCCCGACCTACACCGCCACCGGACTGCCCGCCGGCCTGACGATCGACGGGACCACCGGTGTCATCTCCGGCACTCCCACGACGCCGGGATCCTCGACCGTCACGATCACCGCGTCCAACGGCACCGCGCCGAACGACACCCAGACCGTGGTCATCACCGTCCAGCCGACCGCCTCCCCGTCGCCCACACCGACGCCGTCCGTCCCTGCGACCTCGCCGGTCACCGACACGACACCCACGGCCACGGCGGCCGGTGGCACCACCCCGACCGGCGAACTCGCCTTCACCGGCAGCGATCCGACCATGCCGCTCGGCGTCGCGGGCGGATTGCTCCTGGCCGGCATCGGCACGGCCGTCATCGCCCGCCGGCGCCGCCTCGCCGGTCGCGACTGACGATGCCTGGTCGAACTGCGCATCCCTGCGACGTCACACACGCGGCGGGGAGCAGCATCCTCCTCAGCACACACCCCCGTGTGCCCTCGACGAAGGACAGCTCGTGAACCCCATCAAGTACCTCGCCAGCGTCGGAGTGAAGAGCGACTACGCCTACATCGGTGCGTTCGCCTCCATCGGTCTGTCGCTGCTCAGCTGGTCGGTCTCCCGCGGCAAGAAGGCCGACAGCAAGGCCCAGGCCGACCGGTGGGGCATCTTCATCGGCCACTGGGCGCCCACCTTCATGGCCCTCGGCGTCGCGCTCTCGCTGGAGGAGAAGCACTAGCCAGCCAGCCAGCAGACGGACGGGAGGCGCGGTGCCAGCTGGCACCGCGCCTCCCGTCCGTCGGTGCGGAGCCCGTCAGCGCGTGCTGATGGTGGCGCGCTCCAGCGTGAACGCGCCGTCCTGCGCGAACAGCGCCAGCCGACCGCTGGGGCGGTCGTAGAGGCGTGTGCTCAGCGCGACGGAGCCGTCGACGACGGCGACGCAGACGTCGCCGTCGAGGTGCACGTCGATGCGGTGCCGACCCGGGGCGAGCGGGACGGGGCGTTCGAGCTCGACCGCGTGCGGCACGTCCCCGAGGATCTGCCACTGCTCACCGCCGGTCGTCCCACGCGGCCACCGGTCCAGGACGAGTCGGTCGCGAGCTGGTTCGAGGCGGAGCGCGTAGCCCGCTTCGGCGTCGTCGCTGGTGCGCAGCAGCACGCCGAACGCCCGGGTGTCCGCTGCGAGGTCGACCTCGACGGTGACGAGCGCCTCGATGGGCAACGCGGGTCCGACCCAGGCCGAGTACCGGCTCGTCGCGCCGCTGCCGACCGTGGGCGCTGCGCCGTTGCGGGGTGCGAGGTCGGCCGCGACGTCGACCTCGTTCGCGTACGCCGCAGTGAGGGTCCGGGGGAGGTCGAAGCGCAACGAACCGTCCGGTCGCTGGTGGGCCTGGAGGGTCGCCATGGTGCCGGCCCACTGCCACGCGCCGGCGTCGCGCTCACCCTCCTTCGTGGCGATCCAGCCGACGAAGAACCGGTCCGCACCGAGCGCGACGGTCTTCGCGGCGTAGAACGCCCGACCGTCGACGGTGTCGTCGGCGGGGGCGAGCCAGGGGCCGTCCGGCGACCTGGCGATGCGGTACCGGGTGCAGAACGCGTCCGAGAACTCGGAGTACACGAGGTACCACCAGTCGCCCCACCGGAAGACGTCCGGGCACTCGTGGGCGATGAACCGGTGCGGTGCCCAGAGCGGGTCGGCGTCGCGCCAGGTGACCAGGTCGTCCGACTCGAGACGAGCGACGACCCCGGAGCGGCGGTACGGCTCGTCCGGCCGCCGCGTGGCGAGCAGCATCTGCCACGGCCGGTCGGGCGACGGGCGGAAGACGAACGGGTCCCGCCAGTCCTCGGGCGCGTAGCCCGGCAGCGCCGGCAGGTCCCACTCGGGGTGCTTCGTCCAGGTGGTGAGGTCGCCGTCGGAGGTCGCGTGGCAGACGACCTGCACGTCCTTCCGCCCGAGGGCGGTGTCCGTGGTGATGCGCGGGTTGTGGCCGCTGCTGAACAGGTGCAGCAGTCCGGCGTCGTCGCGGACCACGCTCCCGGTGTAGCAGTCGAAGTCGCTGGCGTCCGGGCCACCCGAGGGCAGCACGACGCCGTGGTCCTCGAAGGTGACGAAGTCGGTCGTCGACACCGCGGCCCAGGGCATGCCGGTCGGGCGGTCGACGGGTGCCGCCTTCGGTCGTTCGTCGAGCAGGTGGTACAACCACGCGCGGCCGTCGTGCTCGAACGGGATGACGTCGCCCACGAAGCCGTTCGTCGGGCGGAAGTGGGTGCTCGGTTCGGCGGTCACTCGGACTCCTGCGGGTCGAGGGTGGTTCGCGGCGTGGACAGGGAACTGCGGGGGACGTACTCGCACGGCACGAGGTGGCGACCGGGCTCGTGGATCGCCGCGAGCAGGAGTGATCCGGCGTCGAAGCCCATCTGCTGGTGGGGGAGTGCGACCGTGGTCAGAGGCGGGTGCATCTGGTCGGCGAGGTCCGGCTGGTCGTCGAAGCCGACGATGCTGATGTCCTCGGGGCAGCGCAGCCCGAGCGACTGCGCGGCCATCAGGGCACCGACGGCCATGCGGTCGTTCCCGCAGACGAGGGCGGTCGGTGGGTCCTCGGCGAGGAACTCCATCGCGAGGTCGTACCCGGAGCCGACCTGGTAGGTGCCGAACCGAACGGGGACCGCATCGGACGGGATCCCCGCGCCGGCTGCTGCCTCGTCGAACCCGCGCTTGCGCTCCCGGCAGGCGTAGTCGTCCTCCGGGCCGCCGAGGAACGCGACGTCGGTGTGTCCGGCGGCGAACACGGCGGCGGCGACGTCGTACCCGCCCTGGTACTCGTCGGCCAGCACGGTGACGGCCGGGGCGCCGTCCGGCGGGAAGCAGTTCACGAAGACGGTCGGGACGTCGTCGACGCCGGCGACCGGCGTGACGTCCTCGGGGCCGGGGGCGGCGTAGATCAGGCCGGCGACGCCCTGCTGCACGAGGTTCGCCACGGCCGCCCGGCCGCCGTCGGACGTCTGTGCGGTCTCCACGACGAAGCAGACGTACCCGGCTTCCTGCACCGCCTGCTGCACGCCGAGCACGATGTGACCGGCGTACGGCTGGGAGACGAGCCGGTCCGCGATCACCCCGACCGTGTAGGAGCGGTTGGAGCGCAGGGACTGTGCGGCCCGGTTCGGTTGGAAGTTGAGTTCCTTCGCCGACTCGAGCACACGGGCGCGGGTGTCCGCGGCGATGGAGACGTCCCGCCGGTCGTTCAGCACGAACGACACCGTCGGCTGGGAGACGCCGGCATGCCGCGCGACGTCCTTCATCGTGACGCGGTGCGACGCTTCCGTGCGCTTTCGGCTCGCCATCTGCTCTCCTTCGACTCCCTCATCATGACAGAGGCAAATACGTATTGCCTCATCGAGGTGACCTGTGTACAGTCGGCCAGCAAATACGTATTGGCTCCGCTGTGACGGGGCCACGATCGCTCAGAGAGGAGCGACTCATGGCGAACGGATTCAGCACCCCGATCGACCGCCGCACGCTGTTCCAGTTCGGTGCGGCCGGGCTCGCGCTCGCCGGCGTCGGATCGCTGGCCGCGTGCTCGACCGCGGGGAGCGGTGGTGGCGCGACGGGCACGATCAAGATGCTCTACTTCGGTGAGCAGAGCGCGGCGACCGCCCTCCAGAAGGCCATCGAGCCGAAGATCCGGCAGCTCGACAAGAAGGCGAGCCTGCAGGTCACCGCCATCAACGGCACCGACTGGAACGACTTCCTCGCGAAGGTGCTCACGCAGATCGCGTCCGGTGACGTCCCCGACATCGTCAGCGTCGCGACCGAGGGGCAGCAGCTGCTCGCCTCGAAGAACCTGCTGACGCCGCTCGACGACCTCGTCACGAAGAACCTGTCCGGCCTGTCGACCTACTTCACTGGCATCCACCCGTCGCTGGTCGAGTCGACGATGTACCAGGGGCACCTCTACACGCTGCCGGACAGCTTCAACGCGGGGAGCATGTTCTACTCGACCTCGCTGTTCGACAAGGCCGGGCTCGCACGTCCGGCCGCGAACTGGTCGATGAACGACTTCCACTCGTCGGCGGAGCGCCTGGCGAAGGTCGGTGGCAGCACCTACGCGTTCGACTGGGTGGTGCGGCTCTGGGGCAGCTGGACCTCCTTCCTGTACGCGAACGACGGCAACCTCCTCGAGGAGGGGCGCTACTCCGGGGGCGACTGGCTCTGGGGGAGCAAGGCGTTCGACGACAACGCCGTGGGTGTGAGCGGTCGGAAGGGCGGCTGGAAGTGGGGCGACCCGACCGCGAACTCCGACGCCGCGGTCGAGGCCCTGCAGTACGTCATCGACCTCCAGAAGTCCGGGGCGACACCGTCGCCCGACGTCGGCGGCGGCAGCACGCTGCAGGGGCTGTTCTCGTCCGGTCGCATCGGCATGACGATCGGCGGCGGGTTCTGGGCCGGCGGACTCCACAACGCCGGCATGAAGGACGGCAGCTTCGATGTCGTGCAGTTCCCGACGTGGAAGAGCAACAAGTCGTTGTTCGGGGCCGGTGGCTACGGGATCTTCAACTCCTCGAAGCAGAAGGACCTCGCGTTCGAGGTCATCAAGCTGATGGTGCAGCCGGAGAGCTTCGACGCCCTCTGGCCCGGGAACGTCACCACCCCGGCGCAGAAGTCGTTGTTGACCGCGGATCGGTACAAGACGACCGGACCGGAGCACTGGTCGGTGTTCTACGACCAGCTGGACAACTCGGTGCCGATCTCCGCCCCGCCGTACTACAACGCGCTCGCGACGGCCCTCAACCAGCGCACCACCCAGGCGATCTCGTCCGGCAACGCGAAGAAGGCGCTCGACGGCCTGCAGGCCGACATCGAGAAGGCCGCTGCGCAGGCGTCCTGATGACCACGACGACAGGAATCCGCTCCCGGCGGGCTGCCGAGGTCGCAGCCCGCCGCCCGGCGGCCAAGCGCGTCCGGCGTCGCGAGGCCTCCTTCGGCTACGCGATGATCGGACTGGCGGTGGTCTTCGTCGCCGTCTTCACCTTCATCCCGATCCTCGCGTCGCTGGGGCTCTCGTTCACGTCGTGGGACGTGATCAGCAGCCCGAGGTTCGTCGGTCTGGACAACTACGTCCGGCTGTTCACCGACGGCCCGGTCCTGGCGTCGTTCGGGGTCACGGTCGTGCTCGCCGTGTGCATCGTCGCCCTGCAGATCTCGCTCGGGATGCTGCTGGCGGTCCTGGCGAACAACCGGAAGCGCAACGCCACGCGCGTGTTCTTCCGGACGTCGTTCTACCTGCCGCTGCTCGCGTCGTCCGCTGCGGTGTCGATCTTCATGGGCTACATCTTCGACACGAAGTTCGGGCTCATCAACTACTACCTGAACGAGATCGGGCTCCCTGGGGCCCACTGGCTGAACGACCCGTTCTGGGCCAAGGTCACGGTGGTGCTCGTGGTGGTCTGGCAGCAGGTCGGCTTCACGTTCGTCCTGTTCGTCGCGGCCCTGATGTCGGTCCCGGTCGACGTGCAGGAAGCCGCGGCCATCGACGGCGCCGGACCGTGGCGCACGCTCTTCCGGATCAAGATCCCACTGATCAGCCCGACGATCCTCTTCGCCACCGTCATCGCCATGATCAACGCCATGCAGTTGTTCGACCAACCCTTCATCATGACCAAGGGCGGGCCGGGCACCGCGACGACCACCGCGACCATCTCCCTGTACCAGGCCGGGTTCCAGAACCTGCAGTTCGGGTTCGCCTCCGCCATCGCGATCCTGCTGCTCGTCATCATCGGCATCATCACCGGGATCCAGTTCATCGCAGCACGAAAGCTGGTGTTCTACCAATGACGACCACCGACGTCATCAACCCGCTCCACGCGCCGGAGACCGTCGCGCAGCCGAGCGTCGCCCACATCGTCCGTCGCCGCAGGCCGGTCGCGAAGGTCGACAGCGTCATCGGGCTGGTCATCCTGATCATCGCCGCCGTGTTCGCGCTCGGGCCGTTGCTCTGGACGCTGACCACCTCGCTCCGCACGCCGGCCGAGTCGTTCGAGAACCCGCCGCAATGGATCCCGCTCTCGTGGGACTTCAGCAACTACGCGGCGGTGTTCGACCAGATCCCGATCGGTCAGTTCTTCGTGAACAGTGTGGTCGTCACGCTGCTCATCGTCGTCGGGCAGACCATCACCTGCACGCTCTCGGGCTACGCGTTCGCGATGATCAGCTTCCCCGGGAAGAACACGATCTTCGGCGTCTTCCTCGCCACGATGATGGTGCCGATCCAGACGATCATCATCCCGGTGTTCGTCATCCTGAAGGACATGGGGCTGACGGGCTCCATCGCCTCCCTGATCGTGCCCGCCCTGGGGAGCGCGTTCGGCACCTTCCTCATGCGGCAGTACTTCATGCAGATGCCGAAGGAGCTCGGTGAGGCGGCGCGCATCGACGGCGCAACCCAGTTCGGTGTGTTCTGGCACGTGTACTCGCGGATGGCCAGCCCGGCGATCGCGACGCTCGCGATCCTGAACTTCTCCGGGTTCTGGGCCGAGTACTACCGGCCGCTCATCTTCCTCAACCAGCAGGAGACGTTCACGCTGCCGCTCGGTCTCGTCGGTCTGCAGGGCAACCTCGGCACCGGCTCGATCTCGGTCGTGCTCGCCGGCGTGGTCCTGACGATGATCCCGAGCGTGCTGCTGTTCATCGTCGCGCAGCGGTACTTCATCGAGGGCGTCACGGCGGGATCGTCCCGATGACCGACACGCCCGTGACGGACGCCCGCGTCCCGGCACCCCTCCAGGAAGCAGCACCCACCGTGACAGCAGCAGCAGCAGCCGACCACCACCTCCCGCAGTTCCACGTCCGGCTGCCCCGCGGTTACGTCAACGACCCGAACGGCCCGATCGACATCGGCGGAGAGGCACACCTGTACTTCCAGTCCCGGCCGCGGGTCGACCTCGACGTCCCGGTGGAGTGGGGGCACGCGACGAGCGACGACCTCGTGCACTGGACGCTCCACCGTCCGGCGATCGTGCCGCTGCCGGGCGGTGCCGACTCCGGTGGTGCGTGGTCGGGCAACACAGTCCTGCACGACGGCGTCGTCCGGGCCTACTACTCCGGCAAGGTCGACCACAGTCCGTTCCAGTCGGTGCTGCTCGCCGAGTCGACCGACGGTGGCAACACGTTCGGCGCGCCGGTCCAGGTGGTCGCGGACCCCGCCGCGGACGAGGCGATCACCATGTTCCGCGATCCGTTCGTCTGGCAGCACGATGACGGCTGGTCGATGGCCGTCGGTGCCGCGGCTGCCGACCAGGTCGCGTCCGTCCGGCACTACCGCTCGGCCGACGGCATCGACTGGACCTTCGTCGGCGACCTCGTCACCATGCCCCGCGAGACGGTGCACGGCGTCGACACGGGGGAGGGCTGGGAGTGCCCTCAGGTCATCACGATCGACGGTTCCGACGTGGCGATCGTCGCGTCGTGGTCCCACGCGGACGGGCCCGGCGACGTGCTCGCGGTCCCGCTGACCGGAGATCCTCGGCCGTACCGCATCGACGACGGCCAGCACTTCTACGCGGCGTCGGTGATGCGGACGGGCTCGTGGGGGCCGGTGCTGTTCGGCTGGGTCACCGAGGGCCGGACCCCGCAGTGGACCGAGCAGGCGGGGTGGTCCGGCGCGATCTCCCTGCCTCGACGTGCCTGGATCGAGGGCGGACGCCTCCGCACCGAGCCGCACCCTGCCGTCGATGTGCTCCGTGCGGGCGGACCGACGAGCGCGGACGGAGCCACGATCGACGCCCAGGCCGAGGTCGTGCTCCACGACCCCGTCACCGGACGCATCCGGTTCCGGTTCTCCGACACGGAGTTCCTCGACGTCGTCGTGGACACCGATGCGGACACACTGACCGTCGACCGTTCGTGTGCCAGCGCGGACCCGCGTGCCGACCGGAGCCCAGCGGTGGTCCGGCGTCCGTTCGACGGTGCGTCCGACCGCCCGGCCGTGCGGGTGCTCCTCGACGGTTCCGTGGTCGAGGTCTTCACCAGCGCCGGACGTTCGGTCACGACGCGGGTGTACCCGGTGCAGGCGCCGCCGTGGACGGTCGAGGCTCCGACGGGGGCCACCTGGTGGCCGCTCGGTGGTCCCGTCGACCCCGTGTTCCGTTCGGCCCGCTCGTGACGGACGGGAGGCGCGGTGCCAGTCGGCACCGCGCCTCCCGTGCGCGATCTCGTTGCTGGGTGTTACTTGATCTTGGCGGTGATGGTCGCGGTGCCGACGAGGAGGCCGCTCTTGACGGCGTCGGTCTTGAAGGTGCTGTTGAGCAGCTTCGCGGCGTCGGCGGAGACGTGCACCGTGGTGCCGGTCAGGATCGCGTTGTCGCCCTCGAGCTGCAGCGGCTTGAGGGTGCCACCGTGCAGGGAGAACAGGTACGCGTTCGCGACGGCGACCTTGCCGTTGACCAGGACGTCACCGTAGAGCTTGGACGAGCCCGGGTTCACGACGAAGTTCTCCAGCGTGACCGTGGTCTCGCCCGCGGTCAGCGTCAGGCCGGAGCCGTCGTGGTTGAGCAGGCCCTGCACGTAGGGGCGGTAGTTGCCGTCCGGCGACCAGTACGTCACCGACCCGGCGGTGATCGGGAACGACACGGACCCGTCGGCGAGCTTGGCGTTGCCGGACACGCCCGGGGTCAGCTTCAGCGCGGTGAGGGCGTCGGTGAAGCCGGAGTCGAGCGCGACGGCGGTGTTGCCGCCGAGGACCTCGGGCACCGATGCCACGGGGGCGGGGATCTTCGACGAGGACGAGGACACCGTGTGGATCGCCGGGGTCGAGGCCTGGGCGGAGGAGATGCCGAACGCGGCACCGCCGAGCACCAGGGCGCCGGTGGTGGCGAGGGTGATGGAGGTCTTGAGGCTCTTGCGCATGGTGTTGCCTTCCTGATGCGAGCAGTCGTGCCGATGCTGTGGGCACGACAGCCCAGCCCTTGCGGGGCGGGTTGCACAGCGTTCGCTGTCCGAGCACCGCGGATCACGGTGTCCTCTGGAACGTATTCGTGACGCTCTGGCGATCCGCCTGGTCCGTGTACCCCGAACCTGCCGTCACCGGGGTGCGTGCAGCGCGCTCTCCTCGGCGGCGACGTTCTTCTGCACCGCGAACTGGGTCCGGTGCAGTTCCTCGTAGCGTCCGCCAGCGGCGAGCAGTTCGTCGTGCGTCCCGCGCTGCACGATCGAGCCGTCCTCGACGACGAGGATGAGGTCTGCGCTGCGGATGGTGGAGAGGCGGTGGGCGATCACCATCGCGGTCCGGCCCTCCAGCGCCTCGCTGAGGGCGGCCTGCACGGCGGCCTCCGAGGTCGAGTCGAGCGCCGCCGTCGCCTCGTCGAGGATGACGACGCGCGGCTGGGCGAGCAGGAGCCGCGCGATGGTCATGCGCTGCCGTTCACCGCCGGACAGCCGGTAGCCGCGTTCGCCGACCATGGTGTCCAGCTGGTCCGGCAGCGAGCGGATGAGGGGCTCGAGCCGTGCGCGCCGGACGGCGTCCCACACCTCGTCGTCGGTCGCCTCGGGCCGCGCGAGCCGGAGGTTGGAGCCGATGGTCTCGTGGAACAGGTGCCCGTCCTGGGTCACCATCCCGAGGGTGTGCCGCATGGAGGCGAACGTCACGTCCCGCACGTCGGCGCCGGCCAGCCGGACGGCGCCGCTGTCGACGTCGTACAGGCGGGAGAGGAGCTGCGCGATCGTGGACTTGCCGGCGCCGGAGGTCCCGACGAGGGCAACGGTCTGCCCGGGTTCGATCCGGAACGAGACGCCGTGCAGCACTTCCTCGCCGCCGCGGGTGTCCAGCGTGGCGACCTCCTCGAGCGAGGCGAGCGACACCTTGTCGGCGGACGGGTACGCGAAGCGGACGTCGTCGAACTCGACGGACACCGGGCCCTCGGGGACGGCGGAGGCGTCGGGCTTCTCCTGGATGAGCGGCTCGAGGTCGAGCACCTCGAAGACGCGCTCGAAGCTGACCACCGCGCTCATGATCTCGACCCGTGCGTTGGCGAGGCTGGTGAGCGGCGCGTAGAGGCGGGTGAGGAGGAGCGCCAGGGTGACGACGTCGCCGGTGTTCAGCGATCCGCCCAGCGCGAGCGAGCCGCCGAGCCCGTAGACCAGGGCGAGGGCGAGCGCGGAGACGAGCATCAACGCGGTGACGAAGACGAACTGCAGCATCGCGGTGCGCACCCCGATGTCGCGGACCCGGGCGGCGCGGACGCGGAACTCCTCGGCCTCTTCGTCGGGCCGGCCGAAGAGCTTGACGAGGGTGGCGCCGGGCGCGGAGAACCGCTCGGTCATCTGCGTGCTCATCGCCGAGTTGTGGTCGGCGGCCTCACGGCGGAGCGCGGCCAGACGGCTGCCCATCCGGCGAGCCGGGATGAGGAACACCGGCAGCATGACCACGGCGATGACGGTCACGAGCCAGGACGTGCTGAGCATCACGGCGAGGGTCAGGACGAGCGCCACCAGATTCGTGACCACCCCGGACAGCGTGCCGCTGAAGGCCTGCTGCGCCCCGATCACGTCGTTGTTCAGGCGGCTCACGAGGGCACCCGTGCGGGTCCGGGTGAAGAAGGCGATGGGCATCTTCTGCACGTGGTTGAACACGGCGGTGCGGAGGTCGAGGATGACGCCCTCGCCGATGCGTGCGGAGTACCAGCGGGTCAGCAGGGACGAGGCCGCGTCGGCCACGGCCACGATGGCGATGACGACCGCCAGCCACACGATCGTGCTGACCGCGCCCCGTGCGGCGATGACGTCGACGACTTGGCCGGCGAGCACCGGCGTCGCGACGGCGAGGAACGCCCCCACCACCGAGAGCGCGATGAAGACCACCAGCTTGGCCCGGTAGGGCACGGCGAACGTCATGATCCGCCGGAGGGACGCACGGGAGAACCCGTGCTTGCCGTCCCGGGCGGTGGAGATCTTGTACAGCGAGCTCCAGGCCGCGCCTTCCATGCTCATCGCAGGTGCCTCTCGTGGGGATCGGGTCCGGCCGGGCCGTCGGCACGTCGTGTGGACCTGGGGAGCCTAACGCGCACGGCGGACACCAGCCGCGCCTCCAGGCCAGACCGTCCCGGGACCGACCATCCCGGAGACGGTTGGATTCAGCGGATCACTCCACGGCGGCCGGCACGGCCACCCGTGTCAGCCGGACCGGCACCGCCTTCGACACCGGGGTATTGCTGCCCTTGGCCGCGCTGTCGAGCGGCACGAGCACGTTGGCCTCGGGGAAGTACGCGGCGGCGCAGCCGCGCGCACTCGGGTACGCGACGATCCGGTACCCGCGGAGGACGCGCTCGACGTCGTCGTCCCACACCGTCTCGATGTCGACGTGCTCGCCGTCGGACAGCCCGAGTTCCGCGAGGTCGTCGGGGTTCACGAAGACGACGTGCCGCCCCTTCTTGATGCCGCGGTAGCGGTCGTTGAGGCTGTAGATCGTGGTGTTGTACTGGTCGTGGGACCGCAGGGTCTGCAGCAGCAGCGTGCCCTCGGGGCGTTCCACGTGCTCCAGCTCGTTGACGGTCAGCATCGCCTTGCCGGTCTCGGTCGCGAAGGTCCGGGAGTCGCGCGGACCGTTCGGCAGGACGAAGCCCTCCTTGCTGCCGGCCCGGCGGGAGTAGTCGTCGAAGCCGGGGACCACGCGGCTGATGTGGTCGCGGATGACGTCGTAGTCGTCGCGCATGGCCTGCCAGTCGACGGCGACGCGGTCCCCGAGGGTGGCGCGGGCGAGCTCGCAGACGATCGCGACCTCGGAGAGCAGCCCGGGTGCGACGGGCGGGACCTGCCCGTGGCTGCCGTGCACGGAGCAGACGGTGTCCTCGACGGAGACGAACTGCGGGCCGGCGGCCTGGACGTCGATCTCGGTGCGGCCCATGGTGGGCAGGATGAGCGCCTCGTCACCGACGACGGCGTGGGACCGGTTCAGCTTGGTGGACACCTGCACGGTCATCTCGGTGCCGCGGAACGCTTGTTCCGCGAGCTGGCTGTCGGAGATCGCGGCGACGAGGTTGCCGCCCATGCCCATCCAGAACCGGATGTCGCCGGAGCGCATCGCGTGGATGCCCTTGAGTGCGTCGACACCGTGCTCGCGCGGCGGTTCGAAGTGGAACTCCCTCGCCAACGCGTCGAGGAACGTGTCGGGCATCTGCTCCCAGATGCCCATCGTGCGGTCGCCCTGCACGTTGCTGTGCCCACGGATCGGGGAGGCGCCGGCGCCCGGGCGGCCGATGTTCCCGCGGAGGAGCAGGAGGTTGATGATCTCCTTGATGGTGTCGACGGCCTTCGTGTGCTGGGTGATGCCCATCGCCCAGGTGATGATCGTCCGTTCGGAGTGCAGGTAGCGCTCGGCGAGCTCGTCGATCTCCTCGATGGTGAGCCCGGTGGCGCGGACGACCTCGTCGTCGTCGACCTGCAGGATGTGCTCGACGAATGCCTCGTACCCGCTGGTGTGCGCCTCGATGAACGCGTGGTCGACCACCCCGGGGGTCTTCTGCTCGGCGAGCACGACGCGCTTCGCGAGCGCCTGCAGCAGTGCCATGTCCCCGCCGAGCCGGATCTGCAGGAACTGGTCGGCGATCTGCGTCCCGTGCCCGACGACCCCGCGGACGCGCTGCGGGTTCTTGTAGCGGCGGAGGCCCGCCTCGGGCAGCGGGTTCACCGCGACGATCTCGGCGCCGTTCTTCTTGGCGTCCTCGAGCGCGGTGAGCATGCGGGGGTGGTTCGTGCCCGGGTTCTGGCCCATCACGATGATGAGCTCGGTGTGCTCGAAGTCGTCGTACGCGATGGTCGACTTGCCGATGCCGACGACCTCGGCCATCGCCAGGCTCGTCGACTCGTGGCACATGTTCGAGCAGTCGGGCAGGTTGTTGGTGCCGAAGGCGCGGACGAAGAGCTGGTAGGCGAACGCGGCCTCGTTGCTCGTGCGTCCCGAGGTGTAGAACGACGCCTCGTCGGGACTCGCCAGTCCGTTCAGCTTGTCGGCGATGATCTCGAACGCGCGCTCCCACGACACCGGCTCGTAGTGGTCCTTGCCGGCGGGCTTCCACACCGGCTCGGTCAATCGTCCCTGCATGCCGAGCCAGTACTCGGTCTTGTCGGCGAGGTCGTCGACGGAGTGCTCGGCCCAGAACGAGCGGGGGACGAGCACCGGGTTCGCCTCCCACGTGACGGCCTTGGCGCCGTTCTCGCAGAACTCCGCCACCTTGCGGTGGTCGGGGTCCGGCCAGGCGCAGCTCATGCAGTCGAAGCCGCCCTTCTGGTTGAGGGACGTCATGAGCTTCAGGGTGCGGGTGAGGCCGAGCTGCTTGATGGCGGGGTCCATCGAGTGCAGGACGCCGGGCACCCCCGCGGCCCAGTCCTTCGGTTCGCCGACCGTGATGTCGGCATCGGTGACGTCGTCGGCGGGGGGCTGTTCGGTCACGGTGCGCTCACTGCTTCTGCTGTTGCTTCCGCTTCTGCGGGTGCGGGTGCGGGTGTCGGTTCGTGTTCGTGTTCGTCTGCTCGGGCGCGTGCCGGCTCGGTGATCCGCTCGGGTCGGCTGTAGACCACCATGCTCTGCCCGCGGAGGAACCCCACGATGGTGACGCCGACCTCCTTCCCGAGGTCCACGGCGAGCGACGACGGCGCGGACACGGCCGCCAGCACCGGGATCCCGGCCATCGACGCCTTCTGCGTGAGTTCGAAGCTCGCACGGCCGGACACCATGAGGACCATCCCGGTCAGGGGGAGGAGGTCCTCCTTCACCGCCCAGCCGACGACCTTGTCGACGGCGTTGTGCCGACCGACGTCCTCGCGGAGGACGAGCATCCGGCCGGTGCGTCCGTCGAAGAGCGCGGCCGCGTGCAGACCGCCCGTCTTCTCGAACACCGCCTGGGCGTCGCGGAGCTGATCGGGGAACGTGGCGAGGAGCGCCGGGTCGAGGACGAGGTCGTCGTGCAGGACGCTGTGCTGGGAGGTCGTGCGCACCGCGTCGATGCTCGCCTTGCCGCAGAGGCCGCAGGAGCTCGTCGTGTAGAAGGCGCGCTCGAGGCTCGGGTCCGGCGCGGGGACACCCGGGGCGAGGGTCACGTCGAGCACGTTGTAGGTGTTCAGCCCCTCGTCCGTCGCGCCTGCGCAGTACCGCGCCGCGGCGAAGTGGTCCCCGCGGGCGATCACACCCTCGGAGACCAGGAAGCCCGCGGCCAGGTCGACGTCGTTGCCCGGGGTCCGCATGGTGATGGCGAGCGAAGTCCCACCGACACGGATCTCCAGGGGCTCCTCGACGGCGAGCAGGTCGTCACGGACCGAGCGGGACGTTGCGACGGTGATGCGGGTGACGCGCTTCCGCGCGGTGATCCGGCTCATGGCTCGGGTCTACCACCTGGCGCGGGCAGCCCGCCAGGGCAGTGCGGATTCAGTGCCACGGCAGTCGGATGCCCGGCACCGTCGATCCGGCTGTGGCGCCACCCGGACCCACCACGATGAGACCGTCCGCGTCGGCCAGCCCGCGCAGCATCGCGGAGGTCTGGTGCCTGGCGGGGACCGCGCCGTCCGGGGTGTCGCGGTGCGCGAGGACGAGCCCACCCGGTCGGTCGTTCGGGACGTCGACCGCCGAACGGACGGGCACGGACGGTTCCAGCGGACGACCGAGCAGCCCGGCGACGAGCGGGCCGCCGAACAGCACGGCACAGACCATCGCCGCCATCGGGTTGCCCGGCAGGCACAGGAACAGGGTCCGGTCGCGGCGGGCGAGCAGCATCGGTCGCCCGGGGCGGACGTCGACACGGTCGAGGAGGAGTTCCGCACCGATCCGGTCCAGCGCGCCGCGGACGTGGTCGGTCGACGATCCCGCGGTGCCGCCGGTCGTCACGACGAGCTGTTCGTGGGCGGTGTCGAACAACGACGCGGTCCGGTCGGCGTCGTCGGGGACACGTTCGGCCGCGACGGGTTCCGCACCGTAGGAGCGCAGGACGGCGGGCAGCGTGTGGGTGAACACGTCCCGCACCTGGCCCGGACGCGGGACCCCCGCGCCGACGACCTCGTCCCCGAGGACCGCCACCCGGACGGTCGGCTGCGGCGCGACCAGGACACGGTCGACACCGGACGCCGCTGCGAGCGCGGCCCGAGGCGGTGTCAGGAGGGCACCCGCGCCGAACAGGAGCGCACCGCGGGAGACCTCCTCGCCCGCGGGCCGGACGTGCCGTCGCGCGGAGGCGGTGTGACGGACCAGGCGTCCGGACGCGTCGACGCCGGCGTCCTCCGTCCGGACGACGGCCGAGGTGCCCGGGGGCACCGGGGCGCCGGTCGTGATCGGTCGAGCACGTCCGGGGCGCAGGACCTCGGTCGGGGGCACCGCGCCGGCGACGATCGGCGCGTCGAGGTCCCACGGGCCCGCACCCGCGACGGCCCACCCGTCCATCGCTGCGCCGTCGTGACCGGGGACGTCGCCGGGGGCGGTCAGGTCGGCGGCGAGCGTCCGGCCGAGGGCAGCGGACAGGTCGAGGTCGACCGCGCCGACGGCGAGCCGTGCACCCTGGCGGTGGGCTTCCGCTCGCGCGGACTGCCAGGGGAGCAGGACCGCGGTCACTGTGCCGTCGACTCCGGGTTCCGCGCGACCGCGAGCCGGCTCGCGACCGACGCGGTGGCGGCGACGTCGTCGGCCGTGCCCCCGCGCAGTCCGGCTGCGTACCCGACGAGGAAGGTGGTGAGCGGTGCCGCCGGTCGGGCGACGCCGTGTGCGGCATCGCGGGCGAGGTCGAGCACGACGTCACGATCGAGTTCGAAGCCCTCCGGGAAACCGAGTGCCGCGGTGAGCTCGGCGGTCCAAGCGGCGAGGACGTCGTCTGTGGTCATGCCGTCAGTCAAGCAGGGTCGTGTCGTCGAGGAGCCGGGAGACGTCGTCCGGCTCGTCGACGTCCGCACAGAGTGCACCGGGCAGCGGGACCTCGAGGAGGTCGAGCGGGGCGAGGAGCCGGCGCATCGACATGCCCTCGGGATCGCCGGCGTCGCGGATCGCGCGCCGCAGGGCCGACGTCCGGTAGAGCGCGAGGAGCGGTTGCCTGCGGCCGTCCTCGTCGACCGCGATGGTCCCGTCGGGCGCGGGGTTCACCGCAGTGGCGGGCCCCATTGCGGTCGCGGCGCGCAGCAGGGCGGACACGGCTCGCTCGGGGTCGACCAGGTCGCAGGCCAGGACGAGTGTCCACGCGGGCGAGGGCGCGGCATCTGCCTCGGGCGTCGACGGCATCGCTGCCAGTCCGGCGACGATCGCTGCGACCGGCCCGGCGAACGGCGGGTCCTCGCGGGTGAGGACGACACCCGGGGGCGCAGGTCGGTCCTCCCGGAGCCCGACGAGCACGATGCGTGCGGCAGCGCTCGCCGCGATCAGTGCCCGATCCGACAGCGCGACACCACCAACGCGCAGCGCCGTCTTGTCGATGCCGCCGAGTCGCGACGCCCGGCCGCCGGCGAGCAGCACGGCGTCGTGGCGGAGCCGGCTGGGATCGACGTCGGTCATGCGCGAACTGTATCCGTGTCGGGGCTCTGGGCCCGCCACCGCCCGCGTGCTTCGTGAGCAGAAATGGTCGAGTTGCTCGACGGCACTCGACCGTTTCTGCTCACGAAGCGCGCCCGCGCCCGCGCACGCGCCCGCGCACGCGCCCGCGCACGCGCCCGCGCCACGCGCCCGGACTACGCCGCCGGGCCGTTCGACCGGTTCAACCGGTCCGCCGCGCGGCCGAGCAGCCAGTTCACGGCCCAACCGAGCACGCCGATCACCGGGACCAGGACGATCACCGCGGTCCAGACGACCTTCACTGCGTCGCTCCGCCGAGCATCCCGCCAGACCTGGACCAACGCCAGGACCTCCAGCGCCAGGATGACCAGGATCACCAGCAGGTGCGCGACACCCACGTTCTCCATCATCGTGTTCTCCCCTCGTTGTGCGTCCACGCAACGCTACGGACGACGTCGGCGCCGCGCGTCCACCTCGGGAGGGACATCTCAGTCCGCCAGGAGTCGTGCGGTCCAGTCGGCGAGTGCAGCGACCGCGACGCGGGAGAGCCGTGCATCCGGCTGCATGCTCGTGAACCCGTGGAAGGCCCCCGGCCAGACGTGGAGCTCCGCGTCGCACCCGGCAGCCCAGAGCCGGCTGGCGAAGGCGACGGTCTCGTCGCGGAACACCTCCGCGCTGCCGCAGTCGACGTAGGTCTTCGGCAGCCCGCGGAGATCCGTCGCGCGTGCCGGGGCGGCGTACGGCGAGACGGCCTCCGTCCCGCGCCGATCGCCGAGGTACGCACGCCAGCCGGTCCGGACGAAGTCGCGGTCCGCCACGCCGACGCCGTCGAACTGCTGCGTCGAGGTGGTGTCGTCCCGGTCGTCGAGCATGGGCGACACCAGGATCTGCGCGAACACGGCGGGACCGCTGCGGTCCCGGGCGAGGAGCGCCGTCCCCGCTGCGAGCCCACCGCCGGCGCTCTGGCCGACGAGCACGATCCGGTCCGGGTCGACGCCGAGCTCGTCCGCGTGCTCGGCGACCCAGACCAGGGCCGCGTAGCAGTCCTCGACGGGTGTCGGGTCGGGGTGCTCGGGGGCGAGCCGGTAGTCCACGCTGACCAGGACGGCGTCGTGGTCGAGCAGGGGATCGTAGGACTCGAGGTTGCCGAGGTGGTGGCCGAACATCATCCCGCCGCCGTGGAACGCGAGGAAGCACGGTGCGGTGCCGGTCCGTCCGGTCCGCTCGATGACGGCGATCGTGACGGGATCGCCGAGGTGCCCCGGGACGGTCCGAGCGTGCCGTTCGAGTCCACGTCCGGCGAGCCGGGCGTCGAGTTCGGCCTCGGTGCTCTCGAGCTCGCGCATCCGGGGCAGCATCCCCGGGTCGAACCGGAACGGTCCGCGGGCGTGCAGCGCGTCGATGAAACCGCCGAGCTCTGTGTCGAAGGGGGGACGGGTGATGGTGTCGTGCATCGCGCACTCCTGACCGTTCAGAAGTGGCGGACCGGACGGCCCACGTGTCGCCACGACCTGACCGGCCGCGTTTTTCCCTCGAGGGCAGCATAGCCGGTGGGGTACGGACGGTTGTCCGTAGCCTCCGGACCGGACAGCATCGGCGGCCTACCGTGGCAGCGTCATGGCAGCTGAACACCGCAAACCCGTCGAGCCCGATGCGGCTCCCGCCGTCGCGCACCACGCAGCCCACCACGCTGCCGCCGTCGCCGCACCCCAAGACCGCGCACCCCAAGACCGCGCATCCCAGGACGACACTTCCCAAGACGACACATCCCAGGACGCCGCACCCCGGGACGCCGCACCCGAGCGCGACGACTCCGACGACCAGCCCGATCCGAACCGTTGGAAGGCACTCGTCATCTGCCTGCTCGGCGGCGGGATCGTGCTGCTCGACGTCTCGATCGTCAACGTCGCGCTGCAGTCCATCTCCACCGGACTGCCCGGCGCGACGCCCGAGGCCGTCCAGTGGATCCTCTCCGGGTACGCCCTGTCCTTCGGCCTGCTGCTCGTCCCGGGTGGGCGCCTCGGCGACGCCACCGGACGCCGACGGATGTTCGTCGTCGGCGTCGGGCTGTTCACCCTCGCGAGTGCGCTGTGCGGGTTCGCCCCGAACGGCATCGTCCTGGTGATCGCCCGCCTCGTGCAGGGGCTCGCCGGTGGTCTGCTCACCCCGCAGGTCACCGCGCTCATCCAGCAGCTGTTCCGCGGCAAGGAGCGGGGCACCGCGTTCGGCCTGTTCGGTGCCACCGTCGGCATCGCGACCGCGATCGGCCCGCTCGTCGGCGGCCTGCTCATCACGGCGTTCGGCTCGGAGAACGGCTGGCGATTCGTGTTCTTCGTGAACCTGCCCGTCGGGCTCGTCACGATCCTGCTGGCCTTCCGCTACCTGCCGGCCGCGAGCGCGCACGAGCGTGGGAAGAAGCACGACTTCGACCCGGTCGGCATCGCCCTGCTCGGTGCCGCCGTCGTGGCGCTGCTGCTGCCGTTCGTGCAGTCGCAGGTGTGGGAGGGCAACCAGAAGTGGTGGCTCGTGGTCGCCGCGGTCGTGCTCGCCGTGCTGTTCGTGCTCTGGGAACGGCGGTACGGCAGGACGAAGGAGCCCGTCGTCGACCTCGGACTCTTCCGCCGCCGGTCGTTCTCGCTCGGCGTCGGGCTCGCCACGCTCTACTTCGCCGGGTTCACCCCGCTGTTCTTCGTCCTCACGCTCGCGCTCCAGTCGGGGCTGCACTACTCGGCGCTGACGGCGGGTCTGGCGTCGCTGCCGTTCGCGGTCGGCTCCGGGATCGCGTCGACGATCGGCGGTCGGATCGTGCACCGCTTCGGTCGTCAGCTCATCGTCATCGGGACGATCCTCGTGCTCCTCGGCCTCGGCGCGGTGGTCTGGGTCGTCGCGAACCACTACCGGTCGGACCTCGGGTGGTGGTTGGTCGTGCCGCTGCTCGTCGCCGGCATCGGTTCCGGACTCACGATCTCGCCGAACCAGACGCTCACACTCTCCGAGGTGCCGGTCGCCCAGGGCGGTTCGGCCGGCGGGCTCATCCAGGTCGGGGCCCGGGTCGGTTCCGCGATCGGGATCGCCGCGGTCGGCAGCGTCTTCTACTCGGTGCTGGCGGACTCGAAGGGTGACTTCGGCCAGGGGCTGCCGCTCGGGCTCGGGGTGTCCCTCGGCTTCGTCGGGGCGGCCCTGCTCGCGGGCATCATCGACGTGGTCGTCAGGAAGGCGCGGGGCACGCAGGCCACCGTCTGACGCCGTTCAGACCAGGCGGCCACCGCTCGCGACCTGGATGGTGCCGGCTGCGGCGAGGAACACGACGACCACACCGAGCAGCGTGGCCAGCGCGGTCGGCCACCCTCGCCGCTGCCGGGCACGCCGCGCGATGGACCACACGACCCCGGCGACCAGGACCACGACCGTCGCGATCGGGTGCCAGGTCGACACGGCCGGACCAACGCGCAGGTCGCACGCCGGCGCCGGCTCGGCGCAGGCCGCGAGGGCCAACTGGCCGATGACGACGGCGAACCAGGCCGCCGGAGCGGTCAGGAGCGCAGCGCCGAGGAGCAGCCCGGTGGCCACCAGGTCCGCGGCCCCCGGTGGGCGTCGGGTCCGGTCGCGAGGAGCGCGGCCCGGGTGCAGCTCCAGGTCGTCGCCGGGATCGTCCCACCAGTTCTCGCGTGCCCCCACGCGACCACCGTAGACGACGGCCGTGGAACGGAGGGAGCGTACGGACGGGAGGCGCGGGGCGGGCCCGCACCGCGCCTCCAGTCAGAACCGGGTCGAGCCGCGCATCCTGCGGGGCCGGCCGTCGGGGTCGACGGCGATCCGAGCGGCCGGGGCCGCCCAGAGGCGCTGCAGCGCCGAGACCGGCTCGGGTTCGTGCTGTCGGATGCGGCCCGGGGGCCGCGGGCCGACCTGGCCGTCCTCGTACCAGTGGTCGAGTGCGCGAGCGTGCGAACGCCAGAGTGCGAGGAGGTCGGCGCCGGACCCGACGAACCGCTCGTCGTCGGTCGTGGTCGCGAGGTGTTCCGCCCAGAGCTCGTGGCGGAGCTCCCGCGCCAGGGCGCCCCCGTCGTCGGACGTGTCCACGACGGCACACGTGAGTTCGCTGTCGGAGGTCCAGGACCGCCGGTTGAAGTTGTCCGACCCGATCGTGAACCACTCGTCGTCGACGATGCAGACCTTCGCGTGGATGTAGATCGGGCGGCCGGACTCGTGCTCCAGGTCGAAGACACCGACCCGGTCCGGTGCGGTCCGGCGGAGGGTGGTGATCGCGTCGATCTGTCCGAGACGGCTCGGCGGGCCACCGAGCGGGCCGTCCGAGTTCGGGTACCGGGGGACGAGGACGATGACCCGGAGGTCCTCGTTGCGCTCGAGCGCCTCAGCGATGCCGGTCGCGACCTCGCGCGACCAGAGGTACTGGTCCTCGATGTAGAGCACGGAGCGGGCGCGGGCGAAGGCCTTCGCGTAGGCGCGGGCGATGCTCCGCTCACCCAGCGGGGCGAACGGGAACGGCGGACGCTTCACCCCGTAGGTCCGCAGGAGCTGCACTGCGTGCCGGCCGGCTGGCGGTGGCGGAGGCGTGCGCTCCGGCAGGGGTTCGGGCCGGCGGGGCATGTGGACGAGGCGCTGCAGGAGCATCCGGTACGGCAGGCTGCGGTCGAGCGGCTGCGGGTCGTCCCACCGCTCGGCGAACACCGCGAGGACGTCGGCGACCACCGGGCCGCGGAGCTCCATCGACGCGTCGTGCCAGGCCGGGCGCTCGCCGTACCGCGCGTCGATCGACACCGGTTGCGGGTCGCCTTCGTGCGCTGCGTCGTCCCGTCGGCTGTGGCACAGGTCGATCCCGCCGACGAAGGCGACGTCGCGTGAGGGATCCGCGCGGTGCTGGACGACGAAGAACTTCTGGTGGTGGGAGCCGAAGACGCGGACACGCTGGTCGAGCAGCACCTCGCCGCCGGCGTCGTTGATCTTCCGGCCGAGCAGCTCGTTCGAGCGGGCGCTGATCGACGCCGAGACGCGTTCGCCGTGCGAGCGCCAGATCAGCCCGCGGACCTCGACGCCCCGGCGTGCGCAGTCGGCGAGCAGGTCGCCGATCGTCGGACCGTCCGGCAGCAGGTGCTCGTCGGCGTCACCGCGCCAGTCCGTGAAGAAGACCCGGTCGCCGGGCTCCAGGGCGGAGAGCTCGGCCTCGATGCGCGCGAAGTACGGGGCGCCGTGCACGAGCGGGCGGACGTGGTTGCCGCCGGACCACGGAGCAGCGTCCGAGCCGGTGTCGCCCTCGGCGTCGGGCCGGGCGGCGCCGGCGTGCACGTCGGTGGCGAGGTTCCCGCGTTCGTCGCGGGAGAGGAACCAGTCGCGCGGTTCGGTGGGCACAATCGAACAGTACGGGACGGTGTCGTCCCGTGGTCGGAGTCGGGAGGGGACAGGATGCGGGAGACGGTCGCGGTCGGGGTGGGAGTGGCGCTGCTGCTGGTCGGGGGACTGGCGGGGTGTGCGACGAGCAGCTCGTGCCGTGACTACGTCGCGCTCGACACTCCGGAGGCGCGAGCCGCGGACGCGTCGCTCGTCGTCGACGCACGGGTGACGGCGACCGATCGGACGGCCGATGTCGATGGCGTCTACCGGCTGCACCGGGCTGTGGTCACCGATGTACGGAAGGGCGATGCACCGTCGCACGCACTCGAGGTGTTCGCGCCGTCCGACCAGTGCACCACCGGCGGACAGGCGGTGGAGTACTCCGACGGGGACCCGCTCGACGAGCCCGGCGACTACCGCCTCTACCTGCACGAGGAGCGCGCTGGACTCTGGCGGCTCATCGTGCCCGACGCGGCGGAACGGCTCGACTGAGCGTCGGCGTGCGCGTCGGCGTCGGCGTCGGCGTGCGGGTCGGCGTCGGCGTCGGCGTCAGCGTCGGGGCAGCGCGATCTCGCGGTCGTGGTCCCACGGTTCCGTCCAGCCCAGGCGGTCGAACAGCGCGTCCAAGAGCATCGCGGTGAAGCCCCAGACGACGTGGTGCCCGGCCCCGGCGTCGATCGTGAACGCCGGACCGCGCCACTCCTGGCCGCCACGACGGATCACCGTCACCCCGCGGCGCGCCGGATCGAGCAGGTCCGCCACCGGCGCCCGGAAGACGTCGGCCGACTCGGCCTCGTCGACGACGCGCACCGCCGACCGCTCACGCCACCACCCGAGCACCGGCGTGACGAGGTGTCGGGAGAACGCCAGCGGGACGGGTGCGATCGTCCCGAGGACGTCGACACCGGCGGGGTCGAGACCGGTCTCCTCCCGGGCTTCGCGGAGCGCTGCCGCCACCGCGTCCGTGTCGCCGGGGTCCACCCGGCCGCCCGGGAACGCGACCTCGCCCGGATGCGCGCGGAGGGTCGCGGCACGGGCGAGGAGCAGGACGTCGAGGTCTCGGGAGACCCGGGCGTCGTCGGCCGCGCGGTCGCTCGGGACGTCGTCGAGGGTGCCGAACAGGATGAGGACGGCGGCGTTGCGTGAGGCATCGGCCACGGGCATGCCGGTGACGAGCGGGGCGGCATCGGGACCGACGAGCGCCGACAGCTGCAGGCGGGCCGGGTTCACGTCGTCAGCCTAGGCGTCGGCTCATCCCGAAGGCGCGCTCCGGCCGGAGGGTTCCGAGGGGCGACGGGTACGTTCCGGATTCAGCCATCCGGGACCGCGACGGTTCCGGATCGACCACTGCGAGGGAGCAGACCATGAGCGACACCAGCGGCAGCGCAGCGAAGAACGACTCCGAGGGCACCCCGAAGCCGGACGGTCTCGGCGACGACAGCACCATCCCCAACGAGCCCGACGGTCTCGCCGCCGGACACGTCGGGGACGACTCGCACTTCAACCCGGAGGAGGACGGCGACGCCCAGTAGCGCCGCGACGAGCGCCTCCGACCGCAGTCGGCCACGGCAGTCGCGTGAGGGCGTGCCCACTGACGTTGCTTCGTCCGTGGGCCGCACCTCACGACGTCGGGACACGATCACGCAGAGGCGAGCAGTGCAGCGATCCAGGGGTGACCGGGGTGGGCGGCCTCGAGCGCGCGGATGAGCCATGACCGGCTCGATCGGGTGAGTCGGGGGCGGGCCGCGTCGAAGTCGAACTGGTCCTGCGGACGGAGCCCGGGCGCCTTGTGCAGGAGCTGGATCTCGGGCCGGAGGAACCTGACTCCGTACCGCTCCCACAGGAGACCGTCGGAGGGGAGCGAGACACGCGGGTTGCGCTTGTACGTCCAGACGCCCTCGGAGACGTCCATGAGGATGACGTCGTACTCCCACGGATCGGCACCGCTGTGACGCAGCCACAGGTTGCTGCAGGTCGACGGGGGGTCGTCGCCGTCCACGGTGATCGGTCGGAGTGACCCGCGATCCGCCGCCCAGACGTCGAGCCGATCCCGGAGGTGGGCGCGGAGCGACGGGACTTCCGACCGCGGGATGCTCAGGTCGAGATCGCCGTGGGGACGCGGGATCCCCGTGAAGGCCTCGATGGCCCAGCCCCCGGCGACCCACCAGCTGCCGGGGTACCCGTCGAGCAGGTCCGTGGCGTCGCGGGGCGTCCGGCGGGCCCACGGGCCGTAGAGACGGACGATCTCCTGGTGTTCCACGCCGCTCACCCTACGAGCCCGACGGCTGCTTCACGGGAGGTTCAGGCGCTTCCTTCGGAGCCCCGCCTCGTTGAGCGCCATCACGAAGGGTGGCTGGACCTGTGCCAGACGATGGATGGCGGCCTCGTGCCGCAAACAGAGATCACCCATCTGGACGGCTGTCAGCTCGCCTCGAGTGAAGGTGATGACCCGTGCGTCGTTGACGGAGATCGCGTGCGCTTCCAACGGACGGGTCGCCACCCGATGGTCCTTGGCCAGCAGGACGAAACCTGATCGGGTGCCCTCCGCGATCCACTCCTCATCGCGCATCCGCTGCGCTCGCTCGTCGCCGTACTGCTCGGCGCGGGTGCGCGCGTCCCAACCAGCGGACCGGAGTCGGGCGATCGAGATCCGACCGCCGACGGAACGATCGAGGAGAAACCGCGCGTCCTGCACGATCAGGCAGCCTGGAGCACGAGCGAACGGAGTTCCGCGGCCTCGAGTCCGAAGTCGTCGGCGACGTCTGCCATCGGTTCACCAGCTCGGACACGACTGACCACGTCCTCGACACGCACCCCGATCCGGGCGACCGTCGGTTGGCCGGCGTTGCGGTACGGGTCGACGACGACTTCGATGCGCTCGAAGGTCGGGAGCCGGAGGAAGTCCACGAACCCTTCGCGGTACACGATGCTCTGCAGGTACTGGTCGACGACGTCGCGGAACACGCCCTGGTGGTTCCGGACGACGACGAGGTCCCGGTCGCCGTTCTCGATGAGGATCTCGGCTCCGTCGGTCCGGAGCCGCTCGCTCAAGAGCGCGTTCTCGAGACCGATCTCCTGCCGTAGGACCTCGACCGCCGGGCGGATCCGCGCCATCGGGAGTCCGGCTCGTCGGAAGGACTCGACGATGTACGCCTCGGCCAGCGCGTTGAACGGCACGGTGAAGTTCCGACCTTGACGCACGCCCGTGAGGATCGGCTCGCTCCAGCCCCAGGCTCCTTCGCTTCGCTGCTTGAAGCGGTGTCCGTGTGCCCATCGCGAGAACGAGGTCGAGGGAGCCCGCACGATCTGCGCTGCTTCGCTCAGCGAGTAGATCGGCGTCGTGTGCGCGGGATCTGAGATCGACGTTTGCATGCAAACACTCTACCTGCGCCGAGGTCGACGGCCAGGCTGCAGGTCCCTCGCTGAGTCTTGTACCGCGGTGAGCGCGCTGGTCGGGAGGGCACCGGAGAGCTCGTGGGTCGAGATGGTGTCGCTGTCCCGGCCTGACGCGACGTACCAGGGGTTGCGTTGGATTGTCCCCTGAGTGGGCACGACGATGAGGACGAGAAGTGTGCTTGCGACGACCATCTCGATGATGTCCATGGCCCAACTGTACGGTGATGTTCCGGATGATCGCCATCCCGCCGGACAAGGGTCGACACCTCAGAGCACCCGCTCGAGCAGCCGGAGCGTACCGGCGATGTCCACGTCCCGGTCGAGCAGCCACTGCACCTGCAACCCGTCGAACGCCGCGATGATGAGCGACGCGACCTGGTCGAGGTCCACGTCGGTGTGGCGTCCGGAAGCCCCGAGCTCGGTGCGGAGGTCCCGCACCAAGTCCGCGCGGGCCTGCACGAACCGCGCGGTGAAGAAGTCCCGTGCCGTCTCGTTCCCCGACTCGACCGACGCCCCGAGCAGCGTCGTGTAGAGCGTCACGAGTGCGGGTTCGCTGACGTTCCGGTCGGCGACGACCCCGAGTCGGGTGAAGACACCGGGGGTGTCCCCGAGGGCGCGGTTCGACGCGGCGTCCCGCTCGCGCAGGACCTCGACGAGCAGGTCCTCGCGCGACGAGAAGTAGTGCCGGAGTGCGGCGTGCGACACGCCGATCGCCTCGCCGATCGCCCGGAGGGATGCTCCGTCGATGCCTCGGGTGGCGATGACGTCGAGCGTCTCGTCGAGGATCTCCTGCCGACGCTGCACGCCCTTGGCGTACGGCCCGCGGCGTCCGATTCCATCGTTGGAGGTCACAGGGACCAACCTACCGGCAGCCCAGCGCGGGTGAAGAACGCTCGGGAAGTTCCGTAACAAAAACTTCCGGGTGGAGGTTTCCGGTGCTACAGTCCCGATCACCTAGCAGCACTAGGGATTCAGCGGGCCCCGAAGCCCCCTATGACTCGAGGAGGAGTCATGTCGACACCGACGTCGAACGACGACCGCGGGATCGCGTCAACCGCGTCCCCCGAATCCACCGCGGCGGCAGCAGCGCTCGCCGCGGAGGGCATCACCCAGCCCGTGGCGACGCAGCGCGTCACCCGCGGCTACCTGTGGGGCTTGAGCCTCGCCGAGTTCGGCCTGTTCGCCGCGCTGCTCACCCCGGTCTTCGTGAGCATGTCGCTCAAGGCGTCGCAGATCAACCCGGCGCACCCGGAGGTCGTGGTGGGAGCCGTCTTGCCGATCGGCGCATTCGGTGCCCTCCTCGCGAACCCGCTCGCCGGTGCGCTGTCCGACCGGACCCGCACACGGTGGGGTCGTCGTCGCCCGTGGATGGTCGGCGGACTCGCGGTCTTCATGGCGTCGCTCGTCTTCCTGGCGTTCTCGACCACCCAGCTGCAGCTGACCATCGGCTGGCTCGTCGCCCAGGTCGCCGCCAACGCCGTCTTCGCCGCCCTGACCGCGAGCTTCGCGGACAACGTCCCCGAGCTGCAGCGCGGCAAGGCTTCCAGCGTGATCGCCCTCGCCCAGAACGTCGCGATCCTGGCGGGGCTCTACCTGGCCGTGTACCTCGTGGGCAACATCCCCCTGCTGTTCATCGCCCCCGGCATCCTGGCGATCGTCCTGATCCTGATCTACTGCGTCGTCGCCAAGGACGAGCTGCCGACCTACCAGTTGAAGAAGTTCACCTGGCTGAACCTGATCTCGTCGTTCTGGACGAACCCGATCAAGAACCCGGACTTCGGGCTCGCCTGGTGGGGTCGGTTCCTCATCACCTTCGGCACGTTCATGTTCACGACGTACCGCGTGCTCTACATGGAGAAGCACATCGGACTCGAGCCGGCGAAGGCCGTCGCGGCGGTCGCGTTCGGCGTCCTGCTCTACACGATCGCCCTCATGATCGCCGCCGCCGTCTCCGGCTGGGCGTCCGACCGGCTCGCCCGACGCAAGGTGTTCGTCTGGAGCTCCACCGCCCTCACCGCGGTCGGCCTGATCGTCCTGGCGCACTCCGACACCGTCGAGAGCTTCTACGTCGCCGAGGTCATCATGGGCTTCGCGTTCGGCGTCTACTCGGCGATCGACACCGCGCTCATCGTGGACGTGCTGCCGAACGCCGACCGCCCGGGCAAGGACCTCGGCGTCATCAACATCGCCAACGCGCTGCCGCAGTCGCTCGCCCCCGCCGTCGGCTTGTTCCTGCTGCACGTCGGCGGCGCCGGGCTGAACTTCACCCTCATGCTCTGGGGAGCCGGCGTCGCCGTGATCCTCGGCGCGCTCGTGATCTTCCCCATCAAGTCGGTCCGGTAGCTCCGGAGTGCAAACCCGTCCGGCGGAGCCGGACACCGCGAAAGGACCACCCATGGCACCCGCCATCTCCCTGCAGCTCTACACGGTGAACGCCGCGTTGGAGCCCGACCTCGACGGCGGTGTCCGTCGCCTCGCCGAGATCGGCTTCGACACCGTCGAGGCGTTCGCCTTCGTGGACCGGGCAGCGCAGCTCAAGTCCGCGTTCGACGCACACGGCATCTCTGCCAAGACGGGGCACGCGTTCCTCGTCGAGGAGCGCATCCCGCTGCCCGACGGCACCGTGATGACGGCCCCCTCGCACGCCGACACCTTCGCCGCGGCGCAGGAGCTCGGACTCGAGATCGTCATCGACCCGTTCGTCGGTCCCGACCACTGGACCACCCGCGAGGGCGTCGAGCACGTCGCGGCCCGCCTCAACGATGCCGCTGTCGAGGCCGCGGCGCACGGCCTGCGCGTCGGCTACCACAACCACGACCACGAGCTCCGGCCGCAGATCGACGGCAAGCCCGCGCTGCAGGTGCTCGCCGAGATGCTCGACCCGGCAGTCGTCCTCGAGCTCGACCTGTACTGGGCGTCCGCCGCGGGCATCGACGTCGTCGCGTTCGTCCGGGAGCTCGGGGACCGCATCGTCGCCGTGCACGTCAAGGACGGCCCGATGCGGGGCGACATCTCCACGGCGTCGATCCCGAAGGACCAGGCGCCGGCCGGCCAGGGCGACGTCGACCTGGCGGGAGCGCTCGCCGCCGCCACCGCGCTCGAGTACGCGGTCATCGAGTTCGACCACTCCGAGATCGACGTCTTCGACGCGGTGCAGCAGTCCTACGCGTGGCTCGACGCCACGCTGAACCAGGACGCCACGCTCGAGAAGCAGGAGGTGTCCGCATGACCCGCACCGGACGCGTCGGCATCGGCTTCATCGGCGCCGGGATGATCAGTGAGCAGTACCTCGCGAACCTCACCACGTTCCCGGACGTCGAGGTGGTGCACATCGGCGACATCGACACCGAGCGGGCTGCCGCCTCGGCCGCGAAGTGGGGCGTCCCCGCGTCCGGCACCGGCGACGAGGTGCTCGCCGACCCCGACGTCGAGATCGTCATCAACCTCACGCTGCCGGCCACCCACGTCGAGGTCTCGATGCAGGCCCTCCGCGCGGGCAAGCACGTGTGGAGCGAGAAGCCGATCGGTGTCGACCGGGCCTCGGCCGCGTCGCTCGTCGCCCTGGCCGACGAACTCGGGCTGCTGCTCGGCATCGCACCCGACACCGTGCTCGGCCCGGGATGGCAGACCGCCAAGCGCGCCATCGAGTCCGGCGCGATCGGCACCCCGCTGACCGCCGTCACGAGCATGCAGTGGCAGGGACCCGACGTGTTCCACCCGAACGCCTCGTTCCTCTACGCCAAGGGCGCCGGTCCGCTGTTCGACATCGGCCCGTACTACTTCACGGCACTCGTGCACCTGCTCGGCCCCGTCGAGTCCGTCGTCGCGACGGGGTCGAAGTCGCGGGAGACCCGGCAGCTCGTCGTGGGTCCGAACGCCGGCGACACCTTCCCCGTCGAGGTCCCGACGCACGTCTCCGTGCTCACCTCGTTCGAACAGGGCGGCAACGCGCAGTCCCTGTTGTCCTTCGACACCCCGCTGTTCCGACACGGAGTGTTCGAGGTGAACGGCACCGAGGGAACCATCGTGCTGCCCGACCCGAACACCTTCGGCGGCGGCCACCCCATCCGGATCGCTCGACCGATCACCGCCGACGCCACGTTCCCCTTCTCGCAGGACTTCGAGGTCCTGCTCGACGAGGAACCCACCGTCGGCCGCGGCCTCGGCGTGCTCGACATGGCACGGTCGATCCGCGGTGGCGGTTCGCACATCGCGACCGGCGAGGTCGGCTACCACGTGCTCGACACGATGGTCGCGGTCGAGGAGTCCATCGAACGACGCTCGTTCGTCGAGGTCGAGTCGACGGTCGCGCCGATCGCCTCACTGCCGGAAGGGTTCGACCCGTTCGCCGCCACGCTGGAAGGCGCGGCGATCGCGGTCTGACGCACGGATCCCGGACGGGAGGCCCGGCGCGCGTCCGCAACGCGCGGAACGTGCGCCGCGCCTCCCGTCCAGTGCCCTGGTCACCAGGGCACGACGCCGGCGTCCTCGAAGAACCCGCCCCGCGGGCCATCGTCCGGCAGCGTCGCGAGCCGGACGGCGGTCGCCGCGCCCTGCGCGGCCGTCCGGTCACCGGAGAAGCCGTTGAAGTCCGTCGCCACCAGGCCCGGGCACGCCGCGTTCACGATGATCGGTGTGTCCACGAACGCCCGTGCGTACTGCGTCGTGATCCCGTTGAGGAACGTCTTCGACGGCGCGTAGGCCGCCATCACCGGGCCGGGCTGGCGTCCGAGCGAGCCCATGCTGCTCGACGCGTTCACGATCCGCGGCGCAGGGGAACGGCGGAGCAGCGGCAGCATCGCGTTCGTCACCCGGACGACGCCGTACACGTTGACGTCGACCACCTGCCGGACCACGTCCAGGTCGAGCGTCGTCGGGTCCTGCGTCCAGGTGACCGGGTCGAACGGGCCGGAGATCCCAGCGTTGTTCACCAGCACGTCGAGTCGGCCGAACCGTTCCTCGACGTCGGCCGCGGCCGCGGTCACACTCGCGTCGTCGGTCACGTCGATGCGGACCCCGTCGGCGTCGATGCCGCTCGCACGCAGCCGATCCACGGCCGCGCGACGCGCATCGTCGTCGCGGGCGCCCACGAGCACCCGGAGCCCCCGCTGTCCGAGCCCCTCGGCGATCGCGTAGCCGATGCCCTTGTTGCCGCCCGTCACCAGGGCGGTGGTCGCGTTCTCGTTCTCCATGACCCGATCGTCCGCCCGGCATCCGCTCCACGTCCAACACCGATCCGGTCTGCTGTCATACCCGACGGGTATCGCAGACGTAGGCTCCACCCGTGGACGATGTCGAGACGCGTGAACTCCGGTACTTCCTCGCCGTCGCCGAGGAGCGCCACTTCGGACGCGCGGCGCTCCGGCTCGGGATGGCCCAGCCGCCGCTGTCGCGGGCGATCCGGCAGCTCGAGGAACGCATCGGCGTCCGCTTGTTCGACCGGGACCGGCGCGGTGTGCGCCTGACGCTCGCGGGGGAGGCCCTGCTCCGCGAGGCTCCGGCGGCGCTCGACGCCGTCCGGGCAGCGGTCCGCAGGACGCGTCGGGCCGGTGCTCCCGAACGGCGACTCGTCCTCGCGACGAAGGCCGGGTCGTCGCACGAGTTCCTGCAGGCGCTGCTCGACGCTGCACCCGACGACCTGCCGGTGGACGTGGTCCTCTGCGAGATCGGGGAGCAAGCCGGACTCCTGCTCGACGGCACCGCCGACGTCGCCGTGATGCACCGGCCGTTCGACGACTTCACGGGCATCGACGCCGTCGACCTGTACTCCGAGCCGCAGGTCGCGATCGTGCCCGCGTCCCACCCGCTCGCACGCCGACGGTCACTGACGATGGCCGAGGTGTCGCACGTGCCCGACCTGCCGATGGCCCGCTGGCCGCTCGCCGACTGGAGCTACCCGCCCGGACCAGGCCCCGAGGTGCACTCGCAGTCGCAACTCGCGCAGCTCGTCGCCCTCGGCCGGACGTTGCTCGTCATCCCCCGGTCCAGTCGGGCGTGGCAGTGGCCCGAGCACGTGGCGGTGCCGGTGCTCGATGCGCCGCTCGCAACGACGGTGCTGGGGTGGCCGGCCGGCAGGTCGACGCCCGAGGTGGAGCGGCTCGTCGAAACGGGCGTCCGGATCGGCGAGGTGGCCTCGGCTGCGAGCGCCTGAGCCGCAGTCACGGGCCGATCGGAGTGGACGACGCTCCGGGGATGTCCGGGGGCGTGTTCGTGTGCTGCTCGGCGTACTTCTCACGGTTGAGCTGGTCGACGTCGCCGGGCGTGCACGGGGTCTGGATCTGGAGCGACGAACCGTTCTCGTTGGTCCGGAAGCGCACGAAGAAGCCGTTCTCGAACAGTCCGCCAGCGGGGTACGTGATCTGCTCTCCCGGATGATCGCCGGGGAAGTCGGAGCGTGTCGGCCGCCAGCCCAGGGACCGCCAGTACGCCTCGATGTCGCCGATCACCGCGTCTCGCTGGCCCGGGTCGGTTCCGGGCCCGAGCCGGGTCACGACCCACTGCACGCCATCTCTGCACGCGCGCGCCGCGGTGTCTGACGTCAGCCACTTCCCGGTGACGATCGCCTGCGTGGCCTCGGCTCGCGTGTTCGCTTCGACCCAGACGCGCTTCGCCGCCGCTGAGTCCGTTGCGGACGGGGAAGGCTGGTCCTGTGGTGGTGAGCCGTCGTTCGTGCAGCCAGCAACCATCGTGCACAGCAGGACGGCAGGCAGCAGCGCGACGAGCTCGGCGCGGTTCAGTCTCATCGGCTCGTTCTCCTCCGCCCGCAGCGTTCCAGGAACGGTTGACGGCGGCTCAGACCGCGGTACTGAGAAGCGCCAATCCGACGACCAGGCCGATGCCTTGCATGACGGAGAGCCCCGCGACGACGATGCCGATGATGCCCGCGGCGCGAGCGAGTGGTCGACGGCCACGGACAGCGTGAAGCGCCATCGCCGTCCAGACGAGCAGCCCGAGCTGGACGAGTCCGAGGACCGCGAGGAGCCAGATGTGCTCGATCGCGCCACCGGCCACGGCGAGCGTGACGAGCCCGAGCACGATCGCGCCCAGACCTGGTCCGGCGATCCACCAGCCGCGGGGGCGGTCGAGCCGTTCTTGTTCGCGGGCGAGGTGGTCCGCCCCCATCTGCGCGCTCACGGGGTGGCCGTGGCCGTCGGGTCGGAGGCACCGGGGATGTCGGGCGGTGTGTTCGTGTGCTTCTCGGCGTACTTCTCGCGGTTGAGCTGGTCGACGTCGCCGGGCGTGCACGGGGTCTGGATCTGCAGCGTCGAGGCGTTCTCGGTGGTGGCGAACTCTGCGAAGAACCCGTTCTCGAACACGCCGCTCGCGGGGTACCTGACCTGCTGTCCGGGAGCGTCGCCGGTGAGGTCCGAGCGTGTCGGCTTCCAACCAAGGGAACGCCAGTAGGCCTCGATGTCGCTGATCACGGCGTCCCGACGGGCCGGTTCGGTCCCGGGTCCGATCCGGTTGACGACCCACTGCACGCCGTCACCGCAGGCGCGTGCCGCGGTGTCGGAGGACAGCCACCGTCCCGGGACGACCGCCTGTGTGGCCTCGGCCTGCGTGTTCGCTTCTGCCCAGACGCGCTTCGCGTCCGCTGAGTCCGTCGTCGACATGGATGGCTCCTGCTCCGGGGGTGCGTTGTGGTTCGAGCAACCGGCGACCATCGTGCAGAGGAGCACGGCGGGCACCAGGGCAAGGAGCCCGCTGCGGGGCATTCTCATCGGATCTCCTTGCCCTCGGGTGTGTACCCGAGGCTCGTGTAGGCCGTGTTGCGGAGCGGGGTGGTACCGGCGTCGAGGTACCCGCGATCTCCATCCTCCCGGGACTCTCCCGCGATCGCGGCCTCCGTCGCCGGTGTTGCGCCGTGGTCGTCGGATCCGCGCCACTTCCTGCCGTCGATCGTCTCGGTGTCGGACGAGAACGTCCGTGCGCCCCATGTACCGTCGCCCGGGTTCAACGGGTGGGTGCTCGGCAGTGAGACGACGAGTGATCGGGTGGAGGTGAACGGGTTGCCGGTGTTGAGCGGCTGATCGCCTCCGAACGCAGTGCGGGGCACCTCGACCGCCCCGCGGCCGATGTTCGCGACGAAGTCCGCCGATGCTTGGGACGCCCAGACGTGTCCCGTCGGGACGTCCACGGCTTGGACGTTCGGCACGCGCGGGTCGACACCAGCGGACGCGAGGAGGACGAGGTTGTCGACGGGTGTCTTCGCCGCGGCGAGCGTCGCGGTGGTCGTCCCGTACGAGTGTGCGACGACGGACAAGTGGTCGCCGCTGTTCCAGCCTCGCGTGCCGGAGACGTCCTGGAGGAACGTCGAGAGGTTCCGAGCACCGACCTCCGCCTTCGCTGAACCGAGGACCTCAACGCTCGGGGGCATGTCCGGGGAGTCGTACCCGATCCAGGCGACGGTCGCCACGTTCTGGTCCGCCTTGACTCGCGCAGCGACGTTCCGCTGCTCCATCAGGAGGTTCTCGGCGCCACCCGTCCACGCCTCCATGCTGTCGGCGACAGTGCTGCCCATCCCCGGCACGTTGACGGTCACGTTCGACGCCGTGTCGAGGTCGCCGACGGCCACCGCTGCGAGCGGCGGGTGTCCGAGGGTCAGCGACACGATGGTCCGCGGGGCGGAAGCGGTCCCCGCCAACAGGGTCTTGTCGAGGGCTTCGAGCGACCCCACGACCTCCGCCAGCCGCGAGTACTCGGCTCGTTCGGCGGGTGTCAGTTCGTCGTTCCGGGCCACCTTGCCGGAGAGCTCCCGGTACCGCGCCTGCGCCGGCGGCAGTTCGGTGTCGAGGGTGTGCTGGTTCGCCCGGCCGCGGTCGGCGTAGAGCACACCACCGAGGTTCCCGACCACGGTCGACAGACCGGTGACGAGGGCGGTGCGCTCGTCCGCGTCCAGGCCGGTCCACCACGCCTTGACGTCACCCACCGCTGGCGGGTGGTCCAACAGCCGCTGCGCTTCGCCGGGGTGGTCGGCCCGCCCACTTCCGGAGGGCATCGGGACCCTGCGCTGCGAGACCCGCGAGCAGTGGCAGGCGGCCGGCGTCGCGGAACGCCCGCGAGGCCGCCCCGAAGTCGATCAGGGCGAACGGCGCTGCGAGCGTGCCGCCACCGAGCATCGGGAACAGCCGTGGTCCGCCGCTGATCTGCCCACGGATCGCCTGGGCGAGATCGTCCTGCGCCGTCTGCCACCGGGTGCGCAGGCGATTCGCTCGCACGTGGAGCTCGTCGTTCGTTACGCGGTACTCGGCAGGGACGGCGTCGTCGCTGTCCGATGCCGCGACACGAGCACGGAGTTCCTGGATGTCGGCGAGCAGCGAACGGCGGGTGCGGCGGATCGAGGTCACGTCGTCCGCGAAGGTGTCGAGGGCCGTTGCGACCGCGCCGGCCGCGGTCGCGAGGGCATCCGCGGGTCCGGTCGCTGCGGACATCGCGTCGGGCAGGGCATCGGTCGCGCCGGGGGACGAGAGCACGCCGCTGATGCCGCTCCACGACTGCTCGGCGTCGTCGGCAGCCTGACGCACCGCGTCGGTGGAGGTGCGCAAGGCGGTCGCGCTGTCGCTCACCGCGGTGGCCGTCGGTGTGACGGTCGGCAGGGCGCTCTCGTCGATCAGCGTCGCACTCACTGGACACTCCGCCCGAAGCCGCGCGGCGTGCTGGCCGTGGCGCGTTCGGCCATGGTGGCGTCCGCATCGGCGAACGCGTTCATCGCTCCGGTCGCGCCCGTGATTGCCTTCTCGACGGCACGGACGGCTGTGGTCGCCTCACCCTGGTGCGCTGCCAGGAAGCCCTGGGCGTCGCCGGCGGCGTCCGAGCCCGCGAGCGCTGCCACGACGTCACGGAGCGCAGCATCGACGTCCGACGCAGCGTCCTGCATCGCCGATCCGGCCTTCGCCGTGTCCCGGACGATCGCCTCCGACCCGGCGATGTCCACCTTCCACCCGTTGCCCATGGTCCCCCCTTGGTCACACCACTCTACGGACCCGGGAACTCGCCGCAAGCCGATGCACGACATCGTGTGGAGAACTCAGCCGGACGGCGCCGCGGGCACCGTCGGGGTGTCCGATTCCAGGTCGAACGGGTAGCAAGCGCTGTACACCTGGATGATCGACGCCCCGCGGTCCGAGTTGAACGCGGCGAAACGGTCGAGTGCGCCGGTCCCGACGACCTCCGTGCCGCGTCGGATCTCGACGTCGAACCCGTTCTCCGTGAGGACGTCGCGGAAGGCCCGGGCCGCGGCACGCCCGTCCGTGATCCCGTCGCCACGGACTCGGCGGGTGATCTGCACGCCGCCCGTGCCGGACGCGGCAGTGCATGTCCTGGAACGGTGCACCGTCGCCGACCCCCAGGCCCCGGGGACCGCCGCCATCAGGGTGTCGAGCAGGTCCAGCTGCTCGGTGCCGGCCGACTCCGCGGTCATCGAGCTGCCGTGGGTCGGCCGGGCGGTGTCCGGTCCGGCCGACGCGCATCCGGTCAGCGCGGTCGCGGCGACGAGCACGGTCGCGACGGTCGGCCAGCGCCCGATCAGCCGCATGAGCGTGGTCAGCGAGCGGTGTGCTGCCGGAGTGCGACGACGACCTCGTCGAGGAAGTCGTCGACCTGGTCCTGGTCGTACCCCTCGCGCCAGCGGGTCGCACGGAAGCGGGAGTTCACGACTTCCTCAGGGGTGAGCGGGTCCACCGGACGCCCCTGTTCGTACCCGGCGAGGGTCGCCTGCACACGGTCGAGGAAGTCGTCGACCTCCGACTGGTCGTAGCCGTTCCGGAACTTCGTCGGCTGGAACCGCTTCGCGGCCACGTCCGTTGCGAGCATCGCTTCCCCCTCGTGCTGTGCGTGCCCGGACATCCTGACACGACAGCCGCGGTCAGCGGGACACGACGGACGCGTACACATCCAGGACGGCGTCCGGGCGCTGTTCGATCCGGGACCGGGCGGCGAGCATCGCCTCGGACGCGCGGGTGATCGCGTCGGGGTCGTCACGCAGTCGACGCACCTCGGCGGCGAGGCCGTCGGCGTCCGGGGTCGGTGCGAGGAACCCACCGCCCGCCGGGACGACCTCGGCGAGGTCCGGGTCGCAGTACAGGACGGGCAGTCCGGTGGCGACGGCCTCGAGCATCACCATGGGTTGGTTGTCGAAGTCGAGCGAGCTCGACACGAGCAGGTGCGCCGACCGCATGGCGGCGAGGACGCGGTCGTGCGGAGCAGCGCCGTGCAGGGTCACCGGTGCGTCCGCGGCTGCCCGGGCGGTCGCCGCGCGTGCGACGCCGTCGCCGTAGACGTCCACGTGCGCGCCCTCCGGGAAGGCCTGCGCGGCGCGGACGAGCACCTCAGGACGCTTCTCGGGTGACAGCCGTCCGACCCAGACGATCCGGAGTGGTTCCCCCGCCCCGAGCGTGCGGGCGTGCACCTCGCCGATCCGGCCGAGCACGGGCGCCTCGATGCCGTTCGTGAGCACGGTGACGGGTGTCCGGACGCCCTGTGCGACGAGCTTCGCGGCGAAGTGCGCCGACGGCACGAGGACGTGGTCCACCGCCCGGGACTGCGCGAGCATCACCCGCCACATCCGCCTGGCGGTCCGGGTGGCGGTGTAGGGCGTGTCCGCGGCGACCCGGATGCCGGCGGCGCTGACCTGCCGGCCGTGCAGCGCGGCCAGCAGGATCGTGGTGACCGCCGGCAGCGGCAGGACGTTCCGGGAGTAGACGTCGATCCGGCCGTGCATCGTGTGCACGACGGGGAGGTCGAGGTCGTGGGCCGCCCGGATCGCGCCGAGGGCGGCGAACATCTCGGAGTGGGTGTGCACGACGTCGATCCGGCGCGCGGTGAACTCGCGCGCGAGCACGGAGCGCACGCGTCCGGGCGACCACGCGAACGGGTAGTCGTCGGGGTGGAAGACGCCGGAGACCGGGAGACCGACGACGTCGGGATCGTCGGACGGGGCCCGCAACGGGCAGAAGACGATCGCCTCGTGCCCGGCAGCGCGCAGGCTCTCGGCGAGCGCTCGGACCGCCGTCTGGACCCCGCCGAGCGTCGGCAGGTAGTAGTCGGTGACGAGGGCGATCCGCACACCGGCGAGCCTAGGGGAGCAGCCGGCGGTGCCGGGGGACGATGCCGCCCGGACGACGGCGCCGCCCGGACGGCACCTAGTATCGGTGGGATGGGGGAGAGCGTGCTCGTCACGGGTGCCAGTGGGTTCCTCGGCGGCCACGTCGTGCGGGACCTGCGGGCGCACGGCTACGCCGTGACCGCTGCCGGACGCCGGGCTGCGGCGCTGCCGGAAGGTCCCACGTTCGTCGGTGACCTCGACGACCTCGGCCGATCGGACGTCCCGGCCGACGTCGTCGTGCACTGTGCTGCGCTGTCCTCGCCGTGGGGACGGTGGGCGGAGTTCGAGCACGCGAACGTCACCGGGACGGCCCGGGCGTACGCGTACGCCCGTCGGGTCGGGGCCCGGCGGTTCGTGCACGTCTCCTCGCCCGGGATCTACGCCGCGCCGCGGGACCGTCTGGCGATCCGGGAGCACGAGGTCGACCCGAGTCGACCGATGAACCACTACATCCGCTCGAAGCTGCACGCCGAGGCGCTGCTCCGTGCAGCGAGCGCCCGAAGCGGCGGCAACACCCGCAGCGATGACAGCGACCGCAGCGACCGCCCCGAGGTCGTCGTCCTCCGCCCCCGCGGCATCATCGGCCCCGGCGACCCCGCTCTCGTCCCGCGCCTGCTCCGCGTGCACGAGCGCGTCGGCGTCCCGCTCATGCACGGCGGCCGGGGCCTGGTCGACCTGACGGCGGTCGAGAACGTCGCGCTCGCCGTCCGGTTGGCCGCCGAGGTGCCCGCCGCAGCCGGACGCGCCTTCAACGTCACGAACGGCGAGCCGCGTCCGTTCGTCGACCTCCTCGACCAGCTCCTCACCGGCTTGGGCCTGCCGCTCCGCCACCGTCGGCTGCCGGCCGGGCTCGTGTACGGCGTCGCCGGGATGCTGGAGACGGTCTGCGGCGTGCTCCCCGGTCGACCGGAGCCGCCCGTCACGCGGTACACCGTGTCGACGATCACGCACTCGCAGACGCTCGACATCACCCGGGCGAGCGAGGTGCTCGGCTACGCGCCGGTCGTCAGCCTCGACGACAGCCTGGCGAGCTACGCCGCGGGCAGCGGCCACGCCGCGGGCAGCGGCCACGCCGGGGGCCGCGATGGGTAGCCTCCGCGCCGTCGCGTGCGGCACGACGATGCACGGCCTGCACCAGCTGCTCCGCGGTGCACCACGGGAACGTCGGGTCTTCCCCGCGAACGCGTTCCGGTACGACGCCGACGACCGCCTCGTCCTGTTCGACACCGGTTACGCCCCCGCCCCGTGGCGGACCGGCGTGACCGGGTGGGCGTACCGGCGGCTCCTGCCGCCCTCGGTTCCGCCGGGGGCGAGCATCGGCGAGCAGCTCGGCGCTGCCGCGGCGACCGTCACGCACGTGGTCCTCTCGCACCTGCACCCCGACCACATCGGCGGCCTCGCGGCGTTCCCGGACGCCACCGTGATCGTCACCGAGCCGATGCGGCGGACGATCGCGAACCCGCCGCTGCGTGCCGGTGTGCTCACCGGACTGCTGCCCGCCGGACTGGAGCCGCGCCTCCAGGTCGTGCCGGACCGGGCCTTCCGGATCGACGCGACCACGGGGTTGCGGACCGTCGACCTGTTCGGTGACGGGTCCTACCGACTCGTGGACCTGCCGGGGCACGCGGACGGCCACGTCGGCGCACTCGTCGAGGGGCGCGTCCTGTTGGCGGGCGACGCGGCGTGGGGCCGTGACCTGCTCGGCCACGAGAGCCGGATCCGGAGGATCCCGCGCGCCGTCGCGCACGACGCCAGGGCGCAGGCCGAGACGGCACGCCTGCTGCTCGACGCGGAGGCCGGCGGCCTGCGCCTGTGCTTCAGCCACGACCACCACCCGACGGACACCGACCTGCTGCGGGAACGGCGCACCGACGAAGGGGGATCGTCATGAGGAACTGCCGGATCAGCGGATGGGGCACGTACCTGCCCGAGACGACCGTGACCTTCCCCTCGCGGTCGGGCACCGGCACGCGCTACCGCATCGCCGACGATGTCTCGCACCTCGACATGCTCGCGACCGCCGCCGAGCGGGCGATCCAGCACGCCGGCATCAGCCCCGACGACGTGGACTGCGTCATCGCCGCCTGCGCCGCCGGGGTGCAGCCGATCCCGTGCACGGCCGCCCTGGTGACGGAGCGGATCGCCCCGGGCGCCCGGGCCGCCGCGTTCGACGTGAACTCCACCTGCACGAGCTTCATCACGGCGGTCGACATCGCCTCGCGCTACCTCGCCGACGGCGAGTACGAGCGGGTGCTGATCGTCTCCGGGGACGTCGGCTCCCGGTTCCTCGACCCCGAGCAGCGTGAATCCTGGGAACTGTTCTCGGACGCTGCGGCGGCGGTCGTCCTCACCCGCGGCGACGACGGGGAGGGCGTGCTCGCGAGCCTGCAGCAGACCTGGCCCGAGCACGCGCACGACACCGAGCTGCGCGGCGGGCTGTCACGGTTCCCGGCGCAGGACTACGCGGACGGCGACCCGGCCGACTACCGGTTCGACATGCACGGTCGGCGCGCGCTGATGGGGATGCTCACGGTCCTGCCGGGGTTCTTCGATCGGTTCTTCGCGAAGGCGGGACTCGGGCTCGAGGACATCGACCTGGTGGTCCCGCACCAGGCGAGTGGAGCGCTCGGGATCGCCATGCGGCGCATCGGGATCCCGACGGGCAGCTACGTGGACGCGGTCGCCGAGTACGGGAACATGGTGTCCTCGTCGGTGCCGTACACGTTGGCGCGCTGCCTCGACGACGGGCGGCTGTCGCGTGGCGACACCGTGCTGCTGTGCGGCACCGCCGCGGGCCTCACCGCGAACGCGTTGGCGTTGCGGCTGTAGACGGTCCCGACCGTCGGCCTGGAGGCGCGGTGCGGGCCCGCCCCGTGCCTCCCGTCCGCCCCGTGGTGCTGCTCAGGACGGTGCGGACCAGAGCCGGGCGATCGGCACGGTGTGGCCGAGCACCCGCTCCGCCGCCCGGTGGCCCGAGTACAGGGCCCCGGCGACCGTTGCGGGGTCGTCCGTCCACGTCGCCTCGCCGGCGAGGTGCACCCGGCCGTCGACGGGCACCGCGAGGTCGTCGTGGTCCGCCGTGGTCGACCCCGGCAGCATGTGCGCGTACGACCCTCGGGCCCACGGGTCGTCCTGCCACGCCGTCACGTGCACGGAGGTCGGCGCGGGGACGCGATCGCCGAACAACCGCCGCAGCTGCTCCACCACGGATGCGGTGACCTGCTCGTCGCTCCACCCCCGGATCGCCCGGGCTGCCGGACCGGCCGCGAAGGTGAGCAGCGTCGGCACGCCGTCGAGCCGGGTGAGGTCGTACCAGGAGTGCCACCAGCGCCCCGCGGGTCCGAGCTGACGGATCGCGTAGACGTCCTCGTCCCAGAACCGTTCGGGGAACCGGAGGACGACCTTCTCGAACACGTTCATCCGGAGCCGTCCGAGGGCCTGCCGGTGTCGTTCGGGCAGGGGCGGTTCGATCTCGATGCCGCCGGACTGCAGCACACCGACCGGCACCGTCACGACGACCGCCCCGGCGCGGAACGATCCCCGGTCGCTCGTGACCACGACGCCGTCGTCACCGTGCCGCGCCGCACGGACGACGTGCCCGAGGCGCACGTCGAGCCCGTCGGCCAGCCGTGTCGGCAGCGCGTCGTAGCCGTCCGGGAAGACCACCTCGTCGCCGTCGATGGAGTCGTCGTCGAGCCCGTGCGCGGCGAGCTCGTCGCCCGGGACCCCGTACTGCTCCTCGCTCCGGTGCTCGAGGTGCTCCCGCACGCGTTCGGCCCGCTCGGCGTCCCAGCCCTGCACGGCGATCGCCTGCTCGACGGCGTCGCGGTAGGTGTCCGTCGGACCCGATCCGGCCACGACGTCGGCCAGGGTGGCGTCGACCGTGTGCACGTCGGCGCTGAACCGACGCACGTGCTCGTCGTCGAGCCGGTGCCCGTCGGGCCCGTGGTACGCGATCGGCCGGCTGTCGACCTGGTAGCCGCCGACGGTGAACTCCACCGTGCGGATGCCGAACGCGGCGACGGCGTCGGCGACGGCGCTGCCGTCCACGCCGTGGATCCACGAGGCGCCGAGGTCGGTGACGGACCCGTCGGTCCGGTCGGTGTGCACGCGGCCACCGATGCGTTCGCGGGCTTCGAGCACGACGACCCGGCGGCCGGAGCCGGTCTCTGCCTCAGCGTCGGCGCCTGCGCCGGCGAGGAGTCTCGCTGCGGTGAGCCCGGCCACGCCGGCCCCGATCACGACGACGTCGACCGACTCCATGCATCAAGATTGACACAGACAGGTGCGGAAAGCGTCGTCAGGGTTTAGTTTCAGTGCTCGTATCCACAGTGTTGTGGTGCGACGGCGACGGTTTTCGTCGCTCGCCATCCGGAGAAGTGTGGTTGGTCATGCGAGACGAACGCGTCGTGACGGTGTCGACCGAGACGGTCGGTACCGAGAAGGGCCTGCGGAACGGGGCCATCGGGCTGGTCGGCAGTGTCGTGATGGGCATCTCGTCGACGGCGCCCGCCTACAGCCTGGCCGCGAGCCTCGGGCTGGTCGTGGCGAGCGGTGGCGCGCTCCTCGCCGGGGTCAAGGCCCCGGCGATCATGCTGCTCGCGTTCATCCCGATGTGGATGATCGCGGTGGCCTACCAGGAGCTCAACCGCGAGGACCCCGACTGCGGGACGACCTTCACCTGGGCGACCCGGGCGTTCGGTGCGGTGACGGGGTGGCTCGGCGGGTGGGGGATCATCGCCGCGGACATCATCGTGATGGCGAACCTCGCCCAGATCGCGGGGTCCTACGGGTACTCGTTCGTCGGGGTCGTCACGAACGACCCGGCGATCAGCGCCCTCGGGAACAGCACCCTGTGGTCGACCGTGGCCGGCGTCGCGTGGATCGCCGTGATGACCTTCATCTGCTACGTCGGCGTCGAGGTGTCGGCGCGGCTGCAGTACGTGCTGCTCGGCATCGAGGTGCTCGTCCTGGTGATGTTCGCCGCCGTCGCGCTCGTGCGGGTCGCCACCGGCAACGGTGTCGCCGGGTCGCTCACACCGTCGTGGTCGTGGCTGTGGCCGAGCGGGATGGACCCCGCGTCGGTGATCGCACCGGCGATGCTCACGGCGATCTTCATCTACTGGGGCTGGGACACCGCGGTGTCGCTCAACGAGGAGACGAAGGACCCGGAGAAGACGCCGGGCCGCGCCGCGGTCATCAGCACCGTGCTGCTCCTGGTCATCTACGCACTCGTCTCGATCGCCGCGATCGCGTTCGCCGGCGTCGGGACGTCGGGCATCGGCCTCGGGTCGCAGGCGAACGCCGATGACGTGTTCTCCGCGATCGGCCCGGCGCTGTTCGGCAACTCGTTCCTCGGTCACGCGGCGATGGCCCTGTTGTCGTTCTCGATCCTGACGTCGGCGTCGGCATCCACGCAGACGACGATCATGCCGACCGCCCGGACCTCGCTCTCGATGGCCGTGTACAAGGCGCTGCCGTCGCAGTTCGCCCGCATCCACAAGCGCTTCCTCACGCCGACCTGGTCGACGATCGGCATGGGCGTGGCGTCGATCGCGTTCTACGTGCTCTTCACGGTCATCTCGACGAACCTGCTCACGGCGCTGATCGGCTCCGTGGGGCTGATGATCGCGTTCTACTACGGGCTGACCGGCTTCGCCTGCGTGTGGGTCTACCGCCGCACGCTCTTCCGCTCGGTCCGGGACTTCGTGATGCGCGGGGTCGTCCCACTGCTCGGCGGGGTGACACTCGCCCTGACCTTCGTCTACGGGCTCGTGCAGTTCGCGCAGCCGGACTGGTTGCAGGGCGACGACGGCAAGGACGTCACGATCCTCGGGATCGGAGCGGTCGCGGTCGTGGGCGTCGGCTCCATCCTGATCGGCGTGGTGCTGATGGTCGTCTGGTGGCTCCGGTCGCCGGACTTCTTCGCCGGACGCACCCTCACCGCGACGAGCGGGATCCTCGTCCTCGACGCTCCGGGCGTCGGCCCGGAGCCGACCCTCATCGCACCGGACTTCTCGAACCTGCCGACGGGCAGCGTCGCGGTCGACGAGGAATCCGGCAAGCGGTTCCGTCGGACGCGGTCGCGTCGCGACGACGACTGACCCCCGGGACGGCAGGCGCGGGGCGGACCCGCACCGTGCCTCCCGTCCGCCTCGGCGCGTTCAGCGGCGCGAGCGCACCCGTCGGTGCCGTCCCGTCAGTGCCGCGCGGTGCGGCGACCGAACAGGGCGGCGAGGAACCGGGGCAGGCGCGGCCGCGACGGCGCCGCCGGCACCACCTGGACGGAGCGGGTCGGCGCGCGGAACGCGAGGTCGTGCAGCATGTTCCGCTTCGAGCCGTCCCAGTTCGCGAACAGGTAGGCGCCGCCGATGAACGTCATGCTGCGGACGGGTGTGCGCTTCCACGAGTCGGCGGCGACGTAGTAGCCGGTGTGCCCGGAGTGGATGTGCTGGATCACGGTGTCGACGTCGATGACGCTCGTGGGCGTCACGACGGCGGTGATGCCCGTTCGGTCACGGGCGACGTACTCGATGAGGTGTTCGGTCACGAGGGGCTCTTGTTCGCAGTTCGCGCACGTCGAGCGGTGGGGTACACACGACGAGGCATGGCCGGAATCGTCGTTGCTTCCGAACCCAAGAATAAACCGAGAACCCTGTACACGGCGAGGAGGAATCTGTGCGGATGCGTACAACGACCACTGCCGGGGGACTCTTGATCGTCGCAGCACTCGCTGCCGCCCTGACCGGCTGCAGCGGGGGCGGGAACGCCGCCCCGACCGCCACCCGCACCGTGACCGCGTCCCCCTCCTCGTCGCCGACGACCGACCCGACGCCCTCGACGTCCCCCACCCCGTCGTCGACCCCCACGTGCGGCCCGACGAGCGGCCAGACCGCGTCGGCGACGGCCATCGCCGACCTGCCGTTGCCGGCGGGGCTGGAGGACGCGAAGTGGAGCGCGGCCGAGGCGGACTACTCCGGGTACGACGCCTGCGCCCCGCTGTCGTGGGTCGTGGTGAGCGTCGAACGTGCCACCGGCAGCTCCCCGGTCGCGATCCTGCTCTTCCACCAGGGCCGGTACCTCGGGACCGCGACGAAGGAGGCCTACGCGTTCGTGCCGGACGTCGCGCGCACGAACCCGTCGACCATCGCGGTGACCTACCACTACGCGAAGCCGGACGAGGCGACCGCGAACGCGAGCGGCCGGACGAACGCGACGTTCACGTGGGACGACGCCACCGGTCGCGTGACCATGAGCGGACAGACGCCGCCCGTCGGCTGACGCGGCGGCGGCGGGCGGGCGCTGCGCGCGGGCGGGCGGGCGGGCGGGGCGCGGGCGGGCGCTGCGCGAGACTCGGCTGGCCGGACAGCCCGCGCACTCCGGCGGCCGAGTCGTGTCCGCCGAGCCGAGGCTCGGCGCCGATCCGCGACGCCGCGGGCACCGGCCTGCGATGCTTGTCCGCATGCCACCGTCCCGCGATGCCGTCCGTTCTGCTCTCCCGGGCGTCGCGCTCGCCGTCGGGATCGGCATCGTCGCGACGCTCGTCGGCCGCGAGGTCCCCGTGCTCGGCGGACCCGTCCCCGCCGTCGTCCTCGGCGCGGTCGTCGGGTGGCTCGTCCGCCGTCGGGAGCACGGCGCACTCGGAGCCCTGCAACCCGGGGTGAAGTTCGCGTCGAGCCGCGTCCTGCAGTTCGCCGTCGTGCTGCTCGGTGCGCAGCTGTCCATCGGCGAGGTGCTGCGCATCGGCGGCGAGACGCTCCCGGTGATGCTCACGACGCTGGTCGTCTGCCTCGCCGCCGCATGGGGGATCGGCCGCCTGCTGCGCGTCTCCGGTGCGCTCCGCACGCTCATCGGCGTGGGCACCGGCATCTGCGGGGCCTCGGCGATCGCTGCGGTCACCCCGGTGATCGGTGCGGTGAGCGCGGACGTCGCCTACGCGATGTCGACGATCTTCCTGTGCAACATCGCCGCCGTCTTCGTCTTCCCCCTGGTCGGGCACGCGCTCGGCCTCTCGCAGCACGCCTTCGGCGTCTTCGCCGGCACCGCCGTGAACGACACGTCGTCGGTCGTCGCAACGGCGACGGTCTACGGTCGCCAGGCGACCGACACCGCGGTGGTCGTGAAGCTGGTCCGGACGCTCATGATCATCCCGATCGTCGTCGGGCTCGCCGGCCTGGAGGCGCGACGCACCGCCCGCGAGCAGGCCGCGTCCGCCGACGGGTCGGGTCGCGCCGGGGGCGTCCGCGTGTTCCGGCTGGTCCCGTGGTTCCTGATCGGGTTCCTCGTGGTCGTGCTGCTCCGCACCGTCGGCGTGCTGCCGGCCGCCGTCGCGCCGGGGTTCGCGACCGCGGCGACGTTCCTGATCACGGTGGCGCTCGCCGCGATCGGGGTGTCGACGGACTTCGGCGCGCTCCGGCGTGCCGGGTTCCGGCCGATGCTGCTCGGGATCGCGCTGTGGGTGCTCGTCGCCGGCACGAGCCTCGGTGTGCAGGCGGTGTTCGGGCTGCTCTGACGGGGCTTGTCACGACGTGACCCATCGTTTATCGTTACTATCGAAATTCGATGGTATCGATGATCGACAGGGGATGAGCGCCATGACCACACCCGTCTACGAGCCGCCGCGCGGCTCGAAGTCCTACCTCACCTACGTCGTCGCGTGCGCCGTCGGCATCGCGTGGGTCGTCTGGTGGTACGTCGGCGACCTGGTCCACTCGGTCCGCGACCGCGTCGTGACCGTCCCGGTGCTGGTCGAACCGACGGCGCAGGTCCCGCAGCCGCCCGCGGGCGCGACGATCCAGGCGACCGAACTCGCGATGCGCGTCCGGACGTCCGACGTGCCGGCCGGTGCCCTGGGCTACATCCGGGTCGGGGACGCGGTCGAGGCGGTCGCCGTCGCCGCCCTCATCGCCGCGGTCGCCGCGGTCGCGTTGCAGATCAGCAAGGGCGGGCTCTTCGATCGTCGGACCACGCGGTTGCTGGACTGGGTCGTCGGTCTCACCGTCGTGGCGGGACTCCTGCCGGACTTCGTGCGGCAGATGGGCTGGAACTGGGTGGTCTCGGCCCTCGGGTGGGACGGGCGCCTCCCCACGCCGCTCGTCGAACCGCAGTACGTGCCGGTCTACCTCGGCGTGCTCCTGGTGACGTGCTTCCGGTTCGCCCTCACCGCGTCGCAGCGGATGGTCCGCGACCAGGCCGGACTGGTCTGATGCCGCCGGAAGAGGACGGCCACCGGGTCGTCTGCCACCTCGACGACCTGCTGGCCGCGCGGGGGATGTCCCTGACCGAGCTCGCGGACCGGGTCGGGGTGACGGTCGTGAACCTGTCGGTGCTGAAGAACAACCGGGCACGGGCGATCCGGTTCTCGACGCTCACGGCGCTCTGCGAGGTGCTCGACTGCCAGCCGGGGGACGTGTTCTCGGTCCGTCTCCCGTGAGCCGGGCCCGTCAGACGATCCGGGAGTCGATCACCGCCCGGTCGCCGCGGTACCGCGAGAACCCGTACTCGACCGGGGTCCCGTCCGCCAGGCACATCAGCCGTTCGATGTGGAAGATGGCCTGACCGGGGTCGATGTCGAGCAGGTCCGCGGTCCACTGGTCGGCGTTCACCGTGCTGAGCAGCAGCCGGCGGGCCACCGGTCGCTGCCCGACCCGTCGGACGAGCACGTCCGGGACGTACTCGGTGAGCGGTTCCGACACCAGATCGGGGAAGCGCTCCTGCGGCACCCAGCTCGTGCGGACCCGGCTCGGCTCGCCGTCGAACGAGATGAGGCTCTCGACGAAGTACGCCGCGCTGCCGTCCATCTCGAGGTTCCGCCGCACCGTCTCCGGTGCCGGCACGAGCTGGACGCACAGGTGCACGATGCTCAGCCGGGGCGAGTCGAAGATGCTCCCGCCGACCGCCTCCCCGTAGATCGTGACCTCCTCGGTGGTGCGGGCGAGGCTGACCGAGGCCACCGGGCGGACGCCGAACGTTCCCGACCGCGGCGCCCGAGTGAGCAGCCGCTGCTCCTTGAGGAGGGTCAGTGCGGCGCGGAGGACGTTCCGCGTCGTGCCGTACAGGTCGAGGAGCTCCCACTCGTAGGGCAGGGGTCCCGCGAACCGCCCGGCGACGATGTCCGCGCGGATGAGGTCCGACACCTGCCGTGCCGCGTCGGAGCGCCGGTTGAAGCCGATCCAGTGGCCGGGGGAGACGTCGCCGACCCCCATGTCCGTCCACGGTGCCGTCGCGTGCACGTCGTTCACGAGACCACTCCCACGGTCGAGGTGTCGCCGGTCCAGCCGGCCCACCGGAGGAACTCCCGGGCGAGCCGCACCGGGTAGTCGGGCGCCTGGATGTCGAGCGAGACGAACACCCGGCGGTAGAAGGTCGGACCGCCGAGCAGGTCGACGGCGATCCCGAGGTCGACGTCCGGTCGGAGTTCCCCGGCGTCCATCGCCCGTTGCAGCATCGCGTTCACCCGGAGTCGTCGGTCGAGGTGCCACGCGGCGACCGCCTCGGCCACCCGCGGCTCGTGCGACGCGAGTTCGACGATGAGCGGCAACGCCCGCCCGACCGGCGTCGCGACGAGCGCGTGCACCCAGCCGCGCGTCAGGCCGAGCACCCCTTCGTCGATCGGGGCGTCCAGGATCGTCGGGATCGTCTCCTCCATCAGCCGGATGACGGTCTCGGTGAGCAGGACGTCCTTGCTCGGCCACCGCCGGTAGATCGTCGCCGCGCCCACCCCCGCGGCGTCCGCGACGGCGCGGATCGTGCAGGCGCGGGGATCGCCCTCGGCGAGGATCGCCACGCACGCCGTGTACACGGCTTCGTCCACCGCGGCGCTCCGGGGCCGGCCGCGGACCGGCGCCGCGGTGCTCACGCCGCCCGCCAGTGCTCGAGGACCCGGTCGATGCCCCAGACCTCGCCGATCTTCGCGGCGATGTCGAACAGGTTCGCCTCGTGCACGCTCGGCAGGCGGTCGCCCACCGCCTCGCGCACGACGATCGGCACGAAGCCGTGCTGCATCGCGTCCGTCGCCGTCGCCCGGACGCAGCCGCTCGTGGACAGTCCGGCGATGAACAGGGTGTCGACGCCGCGCGCGACCAGGTCCGCCGCGAGCGACGTGCCGAAGAACGCGCTCGGGTACTGCTTCGGCACCACGGTGTCCCCGTCGACGGGCGCGAGACCCTCGATGAACGCACCCGTGGACGCACCCGGCAGGTAGGCCGCCAGCGCCGGCACCTTCCGGAAGAAGACCCCGGCGTTGGAACCGTCGGCGGACAACGCCATCGTCGTGACGGCGACGTGGACCCCGGCGGACCGGGCCGCCCCCGTCAGCTCGCGCATCCGCTCCACCGGTTGCTCGACGCCCGCGTACAACCCGCACGACGGGTCCACGTAGGCGTTCACCGGGTCGACCACCACCAGCGCTGCTCGGCGGCCGGGCTCCAGTGCGCCGGTGTACCCGGCCGAGACGTAGTCGTCGTGGTCGTCGGTCATGCGGTCCTGCTTCCGTCGTGGTGTGGTGTCGTCATGCGGAGGTGCCCGTCCCGGGAAGGGGGCCCGACGTGTCGGGCCGGAGCGGTGCCTCCCGGTCCGGTGGCCCGAACGGGCCGAACGCGACGATGAGCGCGCCCACCGCCGCGCACCCGGCGAACGTGAGCGCGGCGGATCGGACGCCGTCGACGAACGCCTGGACGTCGGCGGCCGGCAGGCCGAGCAGGGTGCCGTCGTACGCGGCCGCCTGCTGCGCCGCGGAGAGCCCGCTCGTCGCGATCGCCAGGCCGAGCGCCGTCGAGAACAGGAACCCGGCGTTCTGCAGCGCCGACCGGATCGCGTTCGCGATGCCGCGACGGTGCTCGGGGACGCGGGTCATCAGCGCCGACGTGCTCGGGGTCATGAACACCCCGGTGCCGACGCCCACCGCACCGAGGCCGATCGCCGTCACCCCGTACGCCGCGTCGTCGGCGAGGGACACCGCGAGCACGGCGGCTCCGACCGCGATGAGGAGCATGCCGATCGTGGACAGCGTCCGCGCCGGGAACCGTCGGGCGAGGACCCCGGCGCTCGCCGCCGCCACCGTCGTGCCGATCGGCGTCGGGAGCACCCAGAGCGCGGCCTCGACGGCGTCCTTGCCGCCCACCGCCTGGAACGAGAGCGATGCGAGGAGCACCAGCGCGTAACTGGAGAGCGCGCAGAGCCCCGCGGCGGAGAACAGGGTGATCGTCGCCCGGTCGCGGAAGATCGCCGGGTCGACCAGCGGGTGCGCGACCCGGCGCTGACTCCACACGAAGACACCGCCGAGCACGACCGCGCCCGTCGCCATCGCCACGGCCGGGGCGGCGGTCCACCCGGCCGAACCGCCGACGGACACCGCCCCGACGAGGAGCCCGACGGCGCCCACCGACAGGACCGACCCCGGGACGTCGAGGCGCTCGCCGGAGCGGGGCCGACCGACACGGGGGACGAGCCGGAGCGACCAGACGAGCCCGGCGATCGAGATCGGTACGCCGCCGAGGAAGATCCACCGCCAGCCGAACGACTCGGCGACGAGCCCGCCGACGAGCGGCCCGATGACCTGTCCGACGGCGGCGACGGTCGCGTTCAGCCCGAGACCGAGCGACAGGATCGACTCCGGGAACACGTCCGTGAGCAGCGCGGTCGTGTTCGTCACGATCGCCGCGGCACCGACGCCCTGCACGAGCCGCGCGCCCAGCAGCACGGCCGCGTCGGGGGCGAACCCGCACGCGAGCGAGGCCACGAGGAAGACGAGGATCCCGGCGATGTACAGACGCCGACGCCCGACGAGGTCCGCGATCCGCCCGAACACCAGGATGAGCGTCGTCGTGGTGAGCATGTAGCTGAGCAGGACCCAGCTGGACTGCAGGGCGGAGGCGTCGAGGTCACGGCTGACGTCGGGGAGCGCGACGAGCAGCGCGCTCGAGGAGATGAAGACGAGGACGACGCTGAGGCTGGACGCGCAGAGCACCTGCCACGCGCGTCGGCGGGCGCCGTCCTCGTCCGTGGTGCGGTTACTGATCGGTCGACCCTCTCGTGGCGGACGCCGGCGGCACCCGGTGGTGGTGGTCGGTGACGGTCTGGAAGGCGGCCGCGGCGGACAGCACGAGGCGGTCGTCCCACGGCCGCGCGACGAGTTGCACGCCGACCGGCAGCCCGTCGGGTGCCGTCCCGGCCGGCATCATCAGCGCCGGGAACCCCACGTAGTCGAACAGCCGGGTGTTCCGCGGCACGACGTCGTGCAGGTTGAACCGCTCGCCGTCGACCGACATCGTGAGGTCGTCGAGCCGCGGGGCGGTGGCGCCGATGCCCGGGGTGAGCACGACGTCGACGCCGGCCTCGTCCATCCGGGCCACCATGGCCGCCTGCACGAGCGGCCGGCGGCGGAGGGCACGGAGGTAGTCGGCGGCGGTCGGCGTGAACGCGGCGTCGAACCGGGCGCGGGTACCGGCGTCGAACAGGTCGGCGGTGTCGGCGTTCGCCTCCTGGTTGGCCGCGAGCTCGCCGTAGAAGACGGTCCAGCACTCGGCGTCGATCGCGGCCAGGTCGTCGAACTCGATCGGCAGGATCTCCGCCCCGAGTGCCGCGAACCGGTCGATCGCGGCGGCGTGCGCGTCGAGCACCGCGCGGTCCACCCGCTCGGTGAACCACCCGCGCGGGACGCCGATCCGCAGCCCGACGACCCGTTCCGGAGCTGCCTCGACGAGCGGGACCGCGGTGTGTGTCGTGGGGTCCGCGCCGTCGCCGCCCGCGATGACGGCGAGCACGAGGGCGAGGTCCTCCGCCGTCCGTGCCATCGGGCCGACGTGGTCGAGCGTCCACGACAGGCTGGCGACCCCGGTGCGCGGCACGAGCCCGTACGTCGGCTTGATGCCCGTCGTGCCGCAGAGCGCCGACGGCACCCGGATCGAGCCGCCGGTGTCCGAGCCGAGGGCCAACGGGACGATCCGGGCGGCGAGGGCCGAGCCGGAGCCCGTCGACGACCCGCCGGTCCAACGGTCCGGGTCCCACGGGTTCCGCACGGCGCCGTACCGGGCGTTGTGCGGGCCGCCGCAGGCGAACTCGGTGGTGGCGGCCATGAACACCGGGATCGCACCGGCCGCACGGAGCCGGCCCACCACGGTGGCGTCGGTGGGGGCCACCCGGTCGCCGGTCTGCAACGACCCGCTCGTCACGACCGTGCCCGCGACGTCGATGATGTCCTTCACCGCGAAGGGCACGCCCTCGAGCGGTCGGGCGTCGCCGGCTGCCCAGCGCCGGGTGGACTCGGCGGCTGCCTGCTCGGCACCGTCGACCAGCCGGAGCACGGCGTCGGACCACACGTCGTCGCTCGTCCAGTAGGGGGCGAGGGCGGTGACGACGGCAGTGGGGGTGGTGGAGCCCTCGCGGTAGGCGGCGAGCAGCTCCGTCACGCTGGCGGCGGCGGGGTCGGGCGCCGTGCCGCCGGGCGTCGCGGGTGCCGGTGCCGCGGAAGCGGGTGCAGCGGCAGCGGGTGCAGCGGCAGCGGGTGCCGGAGCCGCAGGTACCGGTGCCGCGGATGCCGGTGCCGCGTCGATCGCCGCCCCGAGGAGCCGGGCGAACAGCGCGTGGCTGTGGCCCGGCTCGGCGAGGAGCGACGACGGAGCCGCCGGCAGCGGGTTCGCCCGGCTGTCCCGCAGCGCCTGGTCCAGCTGCGGGGCGATGGTGTCGCGCACGACCGTGAAGACGTCGGTCACGCCGGAACCGCCGCGGCGTCGGCGTGCGCGTCCGCCAGGTACCGGAAGACCCCGGGCTGCCGGTCGCGTCCGAGCGGGAAGTCGCTCCGCGCCGCCGCGACCTCGGCCACGTCGACCGTCGCGCGGACGATCGGCCCGGCCTGGTGCGGCGGCGCCGAGACGACGAGCTCGCCGCGTGGCGACACGACCGACGACCGACCGAAGTAGCTCACCGTCTTGCCGTCGACGGTCTCCTCGCCACCGCGGTTCGGCGCGACGACCCAGGTCTGGGTCTCGAGCGCCCGGACCTGCAGTTCCTGGGTGAACAGCGTCTCGCGGAACCCCATCGACGACACGAGCACGAGCATCACCTCGGCCCCTGCGGCGCGGGACGCCAGCCAGTACTCGGGGAAGCTCCGGTCGTAGCAGATGAGCATCCCGAACCGGGTGCCGAGGGCGTCGAACACGACCGGACCGGAGCCCGGCGCGAAGTAGTGCTTCTCGTCGACGTCGGAGATCGCGTTCGTGGGGATCGACGTCTTCCGGTAGGTCGGCACCGCGTCGCCGTGCACGTCGGTGCCGTGCACGAGCGTGCCGTCGGCGTCGATGAGCACGGCGCTGTTGTACTGCGCGTCGCCGGCGTCCTCGTAGAGCCCGAACACGACGGCCGTGCCCAGTCGCTTCGCGGCCGCGGCGAACCGGGCGGTGGCCGGACCGGGCACCGGCTGCGCCCAGGCCTTGCGGCTGTCGTTCCGGACCCCGCAGAAGTACGGCGTCGTGCAGAGCTCGGGGAAGACCACGAGGTCGGCGCCCACCGCGGCCTCCTCGAACAGGGCGATGAGTCCGTCGAGGGCGGCCTCGCCGTCCGCGGGGACCTGCCCGGCCTGCACGACCGCCACCTCGAGCACCGGCGCACTCATGCTGTGACCGCGCTCGGTGCAGCGGACACGACGCCCTCGCGGGTGCGCATCAACGGCTGGATGCGGGTGCCGAACTCGTCCATGCCCTGCAGGAAGTCGTCGAACACGAGCATGATGCCCTTGGTGCCCTCGACGTCGGCTGCCTCGTCGAGCATCGCGGCGACGTGCTCGTACGACCCGACGAGCGTGCCCATGTTCATGTTCACGGCGCCCTCGGGCAGCGAGATCCGCTTCGCGGTGTTGCCGTCCTCGCCGTTCGTGTCGGTGAGTGCCTGTCCGGTCATCCAGGCGATGGCCTCCACGTCCACGCCGTCGCTGTAGTGCTGCCACTTCGCCTGCGCGGCCTCGTCCGTCTCGGCGGCGATCACCATGAAGAGGACGTAGGAGCCGACGTCGCGGCCGGTCTTCGCGCGGGCCTCGAGGAGCGCCTTGTTCTGCTCGGCGTAGGCGGTCGGGGTGTTCACGCCGACGCCCATCGAGAAGTTGTAGTCCGAGTACTCGGCGGCGAAGGCCATGCCCTGCGACGACTGGCCGGCGGAGACGATCGGGATGTGGCTCGTCGGCTTCGGGAGCATCCGGCAGTCGTCCATCTGGAAGTACTCGCCGTGGAAGTCGCTGCGGCCGGTCTCCCACAGCTCCTTCATCACCTGCATGTACTCGGTCTGGTAGGCGTAGCGGCGCGTGAAGTGCACCTCGTCGCCCGGCCACAGTCCCATCTGGTCGTACTCGGCCTTCTGCCACCCCGCGACGAGGTTGAGGCCGAACCGGCCGTGCGAGATCGAGTCGACGGTGGCGGCCATCCGGGCTGCGATCGCCGGCGGGATGGTGAGGACGGCCGTGGTGGCGAACAGCCGGATCCGCTCGGTGCGGGCGGCGAGCCCGGCCATCAGCGTGAACGACTCGAGGTTCTCGTCCCAGAACCCGCTCGGACCGCCGAACCCGCGCAGCTTGATCATCGACAGGGCGAAGTCGAAGCCGTACGCCTCCGCCTTCTGCACGATCTCGAGGTTGAGGTCGAACGACGGCTTGTACTGCGGCGAGGTGGTGGAGATGAGCCAGCCGTTGCTGCCGATCGGGATGAAGACTCCGATGTCCATGGGGGACTCGCTTTCTGTGTGTGGTGGAGGGTCAGGACTGCTTCGCGGCGGCCTTGGCGGCACTCGCGACGGCGTGGCGGCGGATGGTCTGCGACACGGCGACGGCGACGATGAGCGCGCCGCCGTAGAACAGCTGCTGCACGAAGTTGTCGGCGCCGAGCATCTGCAGCCCGACGACGCCGGAGAACAGGAAGTACACGGCGATGAACGTGCCGATCGCGTTGAACCGGCCGGGGATGATCGCGGTCGCACCGAGGTAGCAGGCGGCGAACGCGGGGAGCAGGAAGGACTGCCCGCTGGACGGGTCCGCACCGCCGAGGGTGCCGGCGTAGACGACCCCGGCGACGGCGGCGGTGAAGCCGGCGCCGACGAAGGCCCCGACCCGGAGCCGGCGGACGTTGAGGCCGGACAGCTCGGCGACGGTGCGGCCGGTGCCGACGAACAGCAGGCGACGTCCCACCGGGGTGGCGCTCAGCACGACGAGGACGACGACGGTGGCGATCAGGCCGTAGACGAAGGCGAGCGGCAGACCGGCCAGGCCGCGCCACCCGACGGTCGCCTGCACGAGCGCCGGGTCGATGCCGGTGACCGACGACGAGGCGCTCATCCACTGGATGATCCCGATCATGAACGTCGAGGTGCCGAGCGTGACGATGAACGAGTCGATCCGGAAGGCCACGGTGAGCAGTCCGTTGACGAGCCCGACGACCACGCCGATCGCGAGGCCGACCAGGATCGCGGGCAGCAGGGGGACGTCCATCTTCGCGTTGAGCACGGCGATGGTCATCGCGGACAGCGACATCGTCGAGGCGCCGGAGAGGTCGAACTCCCCGGCGGTGAGCGGGAACAGGAACCCGAGCGCCAGGATGAGCAGCACGGACTGGGACCCGAGGATGTTCTGCAGGTTCCCGAGGGTCGGGTAGGTGTCCGGCAGCGCCACGCTGAACGCGATGACGATGACGAGCCAGGCGCCGAGCAGGGCGTAGCGCTCGGTGTGGCCCCACGAGAAACGGGGGCGGGCGGGACGGACGATCGACGTCTCGAGGACGGGCTCGGCGGTGGTGGACATCAGGCGTTCTCCTTGACGGGGGAGGAGTCGACGGGGGTGGAGGAGGGGTCGACGAGACTCGCGACGACCGCGGCCGCGATGACGTCGCGGTCGATGCGGTCCCCGGAGAGCACGTCGTGCACGCGGCCGTGGGCGAGGACCACGACGCGGTCGCACATCTGCGCGAGCTGGTCGTAGTCGGTGGAGGCGCAGACGATCGAGACGCCCTGCTCGGCGGTGCGCCGGAGCATCGCGAAGATCGCCGCCCGGGCACCGACGTCGATGCCCTGCGTCGGCTCCTGCAGCAGGACCAGGCGCGGGTCGTCCTGCATCCACTTCGCCAGCACGGCCTTCTGCTGGTTGCCGCCGGACAGCGTCCCGAACAGCGCGCCGGGGTCGGCGGGACGGACGTCGTAGTCGCGGACGAGTCCGTCGACGTGCGAGCGCTCCCGTGCGGGCGAGAGCCCGAGCAGTCCGCGGAGCTTCCCGAGGACGGGGAGCGTCACGTTCTGCTCGACCGACAGGGTCAGGGCGCCGCCCTCGCGCTTGCGGTCGGCGGGGACGTAGACCACGCGGCGGGCGATGGACCCGCCCGGGGTCGCGCGGGTGAGGTCGACCGTGTCGTCCTGCACCGTCAGCGTGCCCGTCGCGGGGCGGGCGCCGTAGAGCCCGGGCAGGACGTCCTCGACGCCGGAGCCGGCGAGACCGGTGATCCCGACGACCTCGCCGTCGGCGACGTCGAAGGACAGCCCGTCGACGACGCCGACGTGCAGGTCACGGACGGTCACGACGGCGTCCCCGGCGGTGGCGGGCCGCGGCGTGCGTGCCGCCACCCCGTCGAGGCCGCGCCCGACGATGAGCGAGACGAGTTCGTCCGCCGTCGTGGTCGCGGTGTCGCGGTGCGCCTGCACGGTGCCGGCGCGGAGGACCGTGACCCGGTCGGCGTGCTCGAGGACCTCGGACATGTCGTGGGACACCAGCAGGGCTGACGTCCGGCCGTCGGACACCAGGTCCTTCACGACGCGGAACAGCAGGTCCGCGTCCTCCTTCGGCAGGAACACGGTCGGTTCGTCGAGGACGATGAGCGCGCGGTCGTCACCGAGCTCGGCGACGGCGCGGAGGATCGCGACGAGGGCCTTCTGCGTGTCGGTGAGTTCCTCGACCCGGGCCCGGGGATCGATGTCCACGCCGTACCGGGCGAACAGCTCCGCGGCGGCCCGGTGCTCGGCACCCCAGCGGACGAAGGGCCCACGACCGGCCACGACGGTGGCGAGCCGGAGGTTCTCGGTGACGCTCAGGGACGGCACGAGCGCGAGGTCCTGGTGCACGAAGCTGATGCCGACGCGGCGGAAGTACCCGGGAGGCACGGGCAGGGGGAGCCGGGAGCCGCGGACCTCGATCGTCGCTCCCGCGTCCGGCGCGTAGGTGCCGGACAGGACCTTGATGAGGGTCGACTTGCCGGAGCCGTTCTCACCGAGCAGGGCGTGCACCTGGCCCGGTCGGACCTCGAGCTCGACGTCGTCGAGCGCGGTGAGTCCACCGAAGCGCTTGGTGAGTCCGCTGATGCGCAGGACCGGCGTGCTGTCCGCACCGGTCCCGGAGGCCGCAGCGGACGCTGCGGGGCCGAGCCGTGCCTCCCGGGTGTCGGTCACTTCGCCGGACCCCAGATCTTCTCGTACCCGGTCTTGTAGGCGTCTCCGTAGCCCTTGCTCGGGACCGGCGGCGTGCCGGTCTCGTCGACGTTGTCCTTCGTGAAGACCTTGAGCGGGGTCTTCTCGTCACCGTCCTCGACGATCGGCGTGTCGGTGAGCACCCGCCCGGCCTGGTCGATGGTGGCGTAGGCGAGCCACTCCATGTTCTCGCCGATGTCCATCGTCATGACGTTGCCGTCCTGCAGGATCTTCAGGACCGCGGGGGTGCCGTTGTACGAGGACGTGAACACCTGCCCGGTCTTGCCGGCGGCGGTCACGCCCGCCTCGACGAACAGGGCCATCGAGTCGTAGACGGGCAGGACGTAGTCGAGGTTCGGGTCGGTCTGGATCGCGGACTGCACCGTCGACGAGATCTTCGTCGCCCAGTCGGCCACCGGGACGTTCGTCACCTTGACCTTGCACCCGGAGCAGTACTGGTCGAACTCCTCCTGCATCGCCTGCACGATGCCGTCCGAGGGCGGGACCTCGGACGAGGTGATGATCAGGACGTCACCCGTGCCCTTGGTCTCCTTGATGGCCCAGTCGGCGTTGAGCTTCGCGGCCTCGTGGAACGGCGCCGTCACCTGCGCGGCGACGAGCGGCTGGAGCTGTGAGGGGAGCGACTCGCCGGTCTGGTACGTGTGGCTGATCAGCACCGGGATGCCCGCCGCCTTCGCCCGCTTCAGGGCCGGGACGATGAGTTCGCCGTTGACGCCCTGTGCCAGGACGATGATGTCGGCCTTGCGGCTGATCGCCTGGTCGATGCCGGCGGACTGCTCGGTCGGTGTGCCCTGGTTCGTGTACTCGATCCACGTCGCGCCGTACTGCTTCGCGAGCTTCTCACCGGCCTGGTCGACCGAGACGATGAACGGCACGGCCGAGGAGTTCGGGATGTTGAAGATCGTCTTGCCGGCGATCTTCGACAGGTCGAAGGGTGCGCCCTCGAAGGTGAACTCCGGGTCGACGCTCGCCGCCGTGATCTGGCTGGTGGCGTGCTCGACCCCGGCGGAGTCGTCGGACGAGCCGGTCGACGCGGTCGACGTCGCGGAGCAGGCGGACAGGAACAGCACGCCGGAGAGCGCGGCGGCCAGGACCGCGGGGCGGACGAGCCTGGTTCGGGTGGGTGCGGGGGACGACATCGGTCGAGGACCTCCAGGACGTGGTGCGGGGACGGGTGGGTCGTGCTGCGGGAACGCCGAACACCCCGCGGCGCGGGGTGGGCGCGACGACGAGGGTCGCGGTGAGGGAGAGCGCTCCGCCGGGGGCGAGGCGTCGGGGTGACGGGGTGACGGGGCCGCTCCGGTGGGGCTGATGCGAATGTAACGGCCCGGGGGAGCCCGCAGGGCGGCGCGCGGTAACGGTCCTGTTAGGCGTTTGTTTCGCTGGTGTTAGGCCACCGCGCCCGCGGCGGTCGCCGGCCGCCGATCCGCGCCGGAACGCGGGCTCGGATTCCGCCGCCCACCCCAGACAGGGCGCGGATCCCGCAGGATTCCGGGGCGGCGGTGCCCGGGCGAAACACACCGGACCCACGACGGGCGACTTCCGGTAACGGGACTCTCACAACCGATCCGCTCCGAGCGACCGGCGCGCTGGCGCAATGCCCGTCGACGGCGCAGCACCGGCCCCGTGACCAGGGAGTTCCGGAGCGTGCGATCCAGCAGGCCCTGGCGTAACCCACCCGATACGGGGCCGCCACGGAGGCGAAACGAACACGGGATGGACTGCACTCGCACACCACCCCCGACCGCAGGAGCAGATCCGATGATCACCACCGTCGTCGCCGGCAACCCCAAGCCGGCATCGCGGACGCTCGACGCCGCGACGGTCGTCCTCGAACGACTCACGGGGCGTGCCCCCGACCACGTCGTGGACGTCATCGAGCTCGGTCCCGGCCTGCTCGGCTGGGGTGACGACGGGGTGGCCGAGGCCGTGCGCACCGTCGCCGGGTCCGACCTCGTCGTCGTCGCGTCGCCGACCTACAAGGCCACCTACACCGGCGTCCTCAAGCTGTTCCTCGACCAGTTCGGCACCGGTGACGGGCTCGCCGGCGTCGTCGCCGTGCCGCTCATGCTCGCCGCCGGGCCCGCACACGCCCTCGCCCCCGAGGTCTTCCTCAAGCCGGTCCTCGTCGAACTCGGTGCGACCGTCCCGGCGCCGGCCCTCTCCCTCAACGACAAGCACTACTCGGAGCCCGCATCGACGGAGGTCTGGATCGCGCGCTGGCGTGACGTCGTCCTCGGTGCGGCCACGAGTCTCCAGGAAGGATCCCGCCCATGATCAGCCCCTACTCGCCCGACGCCCCCGACCTCACCGCGCTCCGCCAGGCCTTCTCCGGGTTCCCCTGCGGGGTCGCGGCACTCGCCGCCGTGGTCGACGACGAGCCGACCGTGCTCGTCGCGTCGTCGTTCACGGTCGGGGTGTCGCAGGACCCGCCGCTCGTGATGTTCGCGGTGCAGCACACGTCCTCGACCTGGCCGGTGCTGCGCGAGGCCGGCACGATCGGGGTCTCGATCCTCGGCGAAGGGCACGCGCAGGTCACGCGGCAGCTGGCGTCGAAGGACAAGTCGGTCCGGTTCGTCGGGGTGGACACGATGGTGTCGGAGACCGGTTCGGTGTTCCTGGAGGGGGCGCCGATCTGGCTCGAGTGCGCCGTCGAGCACACCTATCCGGCCGGCGACCACGACATCGTGGTGCTCCGGGTCCTCGGGCTCATGTCGGACTTCGCGCACAGCCCGCTGGTCTGGCACCGGTCCGCCTTCGCGACGCTGAGCGCCTGACGGCGCGGACGGACGGACGAACGGACGGGAGGCCCGGACCACGTGAGCAGACCTGCTCACGTGCTCCGGGCCTCCCGTCCACTGCGCGCGTCGCGCGTCAGCCGCGCAGCGCCTCCGTCAGCTTCACCCGGCTGCCGGTGCGCAGGAGCGCGTTCTCGTAGATCCGGGCGCCGACGACGACGACCAGCACCACCGAGGCGGCCACGACCACGAGGGACAGGATCGGCTCCCACCACTCCGCGGTCCCGAGGAAGATCCGCATCGGCATGCCGATCGGGGCGCTGAACGGCACGTACGACATCACGCCGAGGATCGTCGGGTTGTCGTACGCCACGATGATGAGGATGTACGGGATCATCACGAGCATCATCACCGGGGTCGTGACGCTGCCGACGTCCTCCTGACGGGACACGAGCACCGCGGCCGCCGCGAACAACGACGCGATGAGCACGAACCCGATCGCGAAGAAGCCGACGAACCAGAGCATGCTCGGGCCGAGCACGGTGAACATGTTGTCCTGACCCGTCACCGCCAACGTCACCGCCGCCGCGATCGCCACCGCGACGATCTGGGCGAACGCCATCACGCTGTTGCCGAGGACCTTGCCGGCGAGCAGCGCCCGGGCCGGGATCGCCGCCATCAGGATCTCCACCACGCGGGTGGACTTCTCCTCGACGACGCTCTGCGCGATCGACTGGCCGAACGTCACCGCCGAGGCGAAGTACACCACGCCGAACGCCAGCGCCACGATGTAGACGAGGCCGCCCGGGATGGCGTTCGGGTCGAGCAACTCGATCCGCGGCGAGACACTGAGCGCCTGGACGACGTCGGTCGGGGCGTCGTCGAGCCCGACGACCGTGTAGCCGAGCGGGTCGTCCGAGGGCAGGACGGCGGCATCGACGTCGCCCCGCTCGACGAGGCGTTCCGCGGCGGCCGCGGTGGACGCCTTCGTGACGTCGAGGCCCTTCTCGGTCGGCAGGGAGACCCCGTCGACGACCGCCACCGGGGTGGTGTCGCCCGCGGTCGCCTTGCCGACGATGCCGCCGACGACGATGGAGGCGACGACCATCAGGATGAGGATGAGCGCCGACACGACGAACGCCTTGCTGCGCACGCGGGCCTGGATCTCGCGGGCAGCCACGAGCTGCACGGAGCGGGTGAACGAGCTGTTCATCGGACGACCTCCCGGAAGACCTCGCTGAGCCGCGGGACACGTGGTGAGAACGACCCGACGGTGCCGTGCTGGACGGCTCGCTGCAGGACGCGCTGCGCCGTGGTGTCGTCGGCCTCGAACAGGGCGTAGCCGCCGTCGAACTCGCGGACGGTGACGCCCGGCTCGTCGCGGAGCCAGGCGACGTCGCCGTCGACGAGGAGCTCCCACGCCGCGGGACCGGCCTGCTTCCGCAGCTCGTCCTGCGGACCGGCCGCCCGGATGGTGCCGCCGGCGATGACCACGACGTCGTCGCAGAGGCGTTCGACGACGTCCAGCTGGTGGCTCGAGAAGAGCACCGGGACGCCGCGGGCCGCTGCCTCGCGGAGCACCGACAGCACGACGTCGACCGCCATCGGGTCGAGGCCGGAGAACGGCTCGTCGAGCACGAGGACCTCCGGGTCGTGGGCGAGTGCCGCGGCGACCTGCACCCGCTGCTGGTTGCCGAGCGAGAGCTTCTCGACGGCGTCGTCGGCGTGCGGCGCCAGGCCGAGCCGGTCGAGCAGGTCGGCGGTGCGGGTGGTGGCGGTGCGCTTGTCGACACCGTGCAGCCGGGCGAAGTACGTGATCTGCTCCGCGACCGGCATCTTCGGGTACAGCCCGCGCTCCTCCGGCATGTAGCCGAAGCGGCGCCGGTCGGCGGGACCGATCCGGGTGCCGTCGATCGACACCGTGCCGGAGTCGGCCTGCAGCACGCCGAGCAGGATCCGCATGGTCGTGGTCTTCCCGGCGCCGTTGCCGCCGACGAACCCGGTCAGGCGGCCGTCGCCGACCGTGAACGTCACGTCGTCGAGCACCCGGCGGTCGCCGTACTGCTTCGTCACCCCGTCGATGGTGAGCATCTCGTTCCCCTCTCGCGGCGGTTCGGTCCGCCTGCGTCGACGCTATTGCGCGGCGGCGGTCCGCTGCCTCCGGCTGGGGACGGGTTTCCGGGGCACGACCGGCGGTGCCGGCTCCACCGCACGGGGGAGCCGGGAGAACGCTGGGTCAGCCCGTGGTGCCGGCCACGCCGTGCTCGAACGCCCACACGACCGCCTGGATGCGGTCGCGCAGGCCGAGCTTCTGCAGGACGTTCGACACGTGCGTCTTCACGGTGGCGTCCCCCACGAACAGCTCGGCGGCGATCTCCGCGTTGCTCAGCCCCCGGGCGAGCAGGCGGAGGACCTCGGTCTCGCGGTCGGTGAGCCCGGCGGTCGCCAGTGCGGCGTCGGCGTCGTGTCCGGCGGTGTCGGCACCCGTCGGCTGCCCGCCCGCGGTCGCCCGGCTGATCACCCGGCGCGTCACGTCCGGGGCCAGCAGCGCGTCGCCCGCGGCCACCGTGCGGACCGCGTCGATCAGCCGTTCGGGGGAGGCGTTCTTCAGCAGGAACCCGCTCGCTCCGGCCTCGAGCGCCTGGAAGAGGGCGTCGTCGTGGTCGAAGGTCGTCAGCACGAGCACGGCCGGAGGGTCCGGCAGAGCGGCGATCCGCCGGGCCGCCTCGAGCCCGTCGACGTTCGGCATCTGCACGTCCAGGCAGACCACGTCCGGGCGGTGTCGTCGGACGGCCTCGACCGCCTCGGCGCCGTCCGCGGCCTCGCCGACCACGCGGAAGCCCGGCTCGGACTCGAGGATCACGCGGAACCCGGCGCGGACGAGGTCCTGGTCGTCCGCCAGCGCGATGGTCAGGTCGTCGGCAGCCATGCCCGCACCAGCCAGCCTCCCCGGGCGCGCGGCCCGATCTCGATCCGTCCGCCGACCGCGGCGACGCGTTCGCGCATGCCGACGTGGCCGAGCCCGCTCCCGGTGGTGTTCGCCGCCGCACGCTCGCCGTGCCCGTCGTCGGTGACCTCGACCTCGACGCCGTCCGTCAGGTACCGGACCCGGACGTCGGCCCGCGCCGTCGGACCGGCGTGCTTGAGGACGTTCGTCACGGCTTCCTGCGCGATCCGGTAGGCGACCGCCGACACCGTGGGCGGGACCGCCCGCGCCTCGCCGACGACGACGTACTCGGTCGGGTGTCCCGCCGTCCGCGCTGCGTCCGCGAGCTCCCCGATGCGGCCCAGGCCCTCGGTGCTCGGTCCGTCGCCCTCGCGGACACCGGTGCCGGCGGGTCTGTCGGCATCATCGGCCGAACGCAACGTGCCGAGCATCCGGCGGAGTTCCTCGACCGCGGTGCGGGCGCTCTCCTCGACGACGCCGAGCGAGGTCGTCGCCTGCGCGGGGTCGCGGTCGATCACGCGTCGGGCGGCACCGGCCTGCACGCCCATCAGCGACACGTGGTGGGCGACGACGTCGTGCAGCTCGCGGGCGATCCGGACGCGCTCGATCGTCACGGCCTGGGCGGCGCTCCGCTCGCGTTCGGCGGCGAGCTCGGCCGTGCGGTCGTCGAGTTCGTGCTTCGCGACCGCCGACGCCCAGGCCCGGTTCCCCGCGTACCAGGCGGCACCGAAGTAGATGACGTTGATCACGACGTTGAGCAGCGAGAACGCGATGTACGGCGGGATCAGGGCGTCGTGGTCGTTGGGCAGCGCGGTCGGCACCGCCCAGCCGAACACGATCGCGACGAACAGCCACGCGAACATGCCGCCGATGACGACCCAGCGGACGACTTCGGCGCGGACCCGGTCGGAGCACCACGCGCCGACCGTGTACAGCGCGATGAAGAGCGTGAAGTTGACGAGGAAGACCTCGGGCACGTGCAGGATCTGCGTCGCGGCGAACGCCAGCGCCGAGACCACGGCGACGGTCATCGGCCAGCGACGACGGAAGGCGATGGGCGCGGCGTTCGCGACGATCATCAGCGCCGAGACCCACCACGCGGCCTGGTCGTCGGCGTAGGTGCCGGCGGAGGTGTAGAGCGTCGTGGTGATCGCCAGGCCGACGCCCAGCACGACGGCGAGCAGGGCGTCCTGCCGGAGTTCACGGCGTCCCACCGGCAGTCGTGACCACTCCGCCGTCGTCCCCATGTCCACAACGGTAGCGGGTGCGCGCCGTGGCCCGGAGGCGCGGCGGACGTGACCGACGTCGGTCACGCGAACCGCGCCTCCCGTCCGTCTCAGGCGTCGGCGTCCGCGGTCGTCGCCGTGCGCACCCCCGGCGGCAGCGCCGCGACGGCGGCCCGCCAGGCCCACGCGGCACCCGCGAACACCAGCGCCGTGACGGCCCAGAGCACCCAGGGCACGTCCGTGTCGAGCACGCCGAGGGTCAGCGGGAAGAGCGCCATCCCGACCGAGCTCGCCGTCTGGAAGACGCCGATCGCCCGGCCGCGGATCCTCGGGTGCGGCGCCTCGGCCATCACCGCGTTCGCCGCGGGCAGCGCCACCGTGTCCGCTGCCGCGAGCACGACGGCGGCGACCACGACGAACGTCCACGCAGCCGTTCCGTGCAGCGGCGGGAGCACGATCAGCGGCACGGCGGTCAGCCCGGTGAGGACGGCTCCGACGGCGACGAGGACCCCGCGGTCGAAGCCGGCGACCCACCGCGTGACCGAGGTCTGCAGGCACGCGGCCAGCCCCGTCGCGACGGCGAACTGCACGGGCGCGACGGCGGCCGGCATGTGCCACCGTTCGACGTACAGCACGCTCAGGGCGACGTTCGGCAGCACCATCGCCGGCCCGAGCAGGAACTGCCCGAGCGTGATCAGCCGCATCGACCGGTCGGCGGCGAACTCGCGCAGCGAGCCGGTCCGGACGTCGTCGAGGTCCCGGGCCTGTGGCGCGGTCGTCCTGGCACCCCCGGTGCGCTGCGAGGCGAACACCACGGCCGCGGTGACGCTCGTGACGACGTTCGCGAGGACGAGCCAGCGCAGCCCGTCGTGCCCGCCGCCCGCCAGCGTCACCGCGGCGACGACCGCCCCGGCGCCGAGAGCTGCGGCCTTCGTCGCCTCGAGGAAGGCGAACCAGCGCTCGAACGGACGACCGTTGGACAGGTCGTGCACGTAGGCCGTCCACGAGGTCCAGTAGAGCCGTTCGGACGCGTTCGCGAGGAAGACCGCCGCGAAGACGACGACGGGGTCGTGCGCGACGAGGTACAGCGTGAAGCCGGCGGCGGACAGTAGGTTGTTGGCGATCATCGACGCCTTGGCGCCGAACCGGTCGGTGACGACGCCGCCGAGCAGCCCGATCGGCAGCGCCAGCAGCGACGCGACCGTGGACAGCACGCCGATGAGCGCCAGGGACAGGTCGGTGGTGAGCGTGAAGTAGACGATCGTCAGCGGCAGCGTGAGGCCGGCGCCGATCGTGTCGACGAGGACCGCGACGGTGACGAAGCGGTGCTCGGAGAGCGTGGCGGACGAAGCCCGGAAGCGGGCGCGGATGGAGAACACAGGAGACCCTCGGTGTCGTCGCACGGCGTCGGTGCCGCGCGGGCGTACAGGAAGCGCGCGGACGGGTGATCCGCGTGGAGGGGGAGCCGGCTCTGGTGCCGGCTCAGCGCTGCGTTGCCATGACTCCGCTGTCGTGTCCGAGGTGGTCGGGATGGTCTCCCGCTGACCGTAGCGCAGGAGTAGCCTCCGGCCAACCGAGCAGGGGAGAGACCATGCACTTCCTCGTCAACGTGATCGACGACGGGCAGGCCGAGGCCGCCGGTCGGACCGAGTCCGGCACGCAGGCCGAGACGGACGCGGTCGACGCCCTGAACGCGCGACTCGGCGACGCGGTCGTGTTCGCGGCAGGGGTGTCCGCACCGGGCGACGCCGCCGTGGTCGATGCCCGCGGTGCCGAGCCCAAGGTGACGTCCGGCCTGCTCGGCGACCCGGCCGAGTTCGTCGCCGGGTTCTGGGTCATGGACCTGCCGGACGCCGAGACGGCCCTGCGTGTGGCGCACGAGGCGTCGGTGGCGTGCAACCGGAAGATCGAGTTGCGTCCGCTGCTCTGACGCGCAGCCCGAGCAGTGCGCACGCCGTGGTGACGAGTGCCCCCGCCACGAAGACGACGGGTGTCCCGACGAGCCCGAGCAGCGCACCGTCCGCGCCCGCGCCGACCGCCTGCCCGAACACGAGTGCCACGAACAGCACCGACGTGCCCGCGGAGGCCCGGTCCGGGTCGACCTCGGTCGTCCACGCGATCAGCGCTCCCGTCGCGGCGGTGTAGCCCCAGCCGAACACCGCGCAGGCCGCGAGCGCCGGGACCGTCCACTGCGGGGCCGTCCCGAGCGCGACGACGGCGAGGGCCACGGCGGCGGTGGTGACGGCCCACTGCGTCCGGGCGCGGAGCCGGCTCGTCCACCGCGCCGTCACCACCACGGCCGCACCGCCCGTGCCGAGCGCGATCCACGCGGACACCGACACCGTGACCGGGGCGCCCGCGTCCACGAGCACCGACCTGCCGTAGGTCCACACCACCGCCGACCCGGCGCCGAAGAGCAGCGCGAGGGCGAGCACGGCGCGGTGCGCACGCCACCACCGCGCGTCCGGCGCCGACGCGGACGCGGACGCGGACGCCGACGCCGACGCCGACGTGGGCGCGGGTGCCGGTGTGCTGGCTGCGCGCCCGTCCGCGGCGCGTCCGCCGCGGGTGGCCCCGAGCAGCACGCCGCCCACGACGAGCGCGAACACGCCGGACCACGCCCACGCCGTCCGCCAGTCCGGCAGGAGCACGAGTGCGAGGACCCCGGCGGCGACGAGTCCCGGCCCGGTGCCCGCGTTCACCACGGCCTGCGCCCGGTCGCGCCCCGCCGTCGGCACGTGCTGCTCGACGAGTCGCACCAGCGCGGGCGACGCGAGCCCCGCTCCGGCCGACCCGACGATCGACGCGGCCCCGAAGACGCCGGGGGCCGCGGCGGTCGCCATGCCGATCGCTCCACCACCGGCGACGAGTGCGGCCGCGGCGACGAGGGTGCGGGGCGCGCGGGCCGCGACGGCGAAGCCGACGACCGCTCCGACGCAGTAGAGCACCGAGGCCCCGGACGACACCCACCCGGCGCTGCCGGCGCTCAGGCCGAGGTCGCGCTGCACGTCGGGCAGGAACAGCCCGTACGCCAGCCGGACCAGTCCGTACGTCGCCGCGACGAGGCCGAGGCCGCTCACGACCAGCGCCCGCTGCCGTGACAAAAACGATCGTTTCACTTTGCAGAGCCTAGGGTGCTCTCATGGCGATGCGTCCAGGAACCGAGCAGAAGCTCCTCGACGCCGCCGAGGAACTGTTCTTCACCCGTGGCATCGCCGCGACACCGATCGACGCCGTCCTCGAACGGGCCGGGGTCTCGAGCGCCACGCTCTACCGCGGGTACGCCAGCAAGGAAGCGCTCGTCGCGGCGGCGCTCGCTCGCCGGCACGACGACTGGTCGGCGACCTGGGACGACGCGGTCGCCGCCGCGCACGACGACCGCGGCCGGTTGCTCGCGGTGTTCGACGCCCTCGACGCCTACCGGTCGACCACGGCGGGCTCCCGTTGGTGCGCGTTCCTCGGGACGGCCGCCGAGTACGTCGACGCCCCCGAGGACGTTCGCCGGGTCCTCGACCTGGAGACAGGGACCCTGCGTCGCCGACTCACCGAGCTCGCGGTGCCGGTCGCCGGCGACCGGTCGGCGGCGCTCGCCGACCAGCTGCTGCTCGTCGTGTCCGGGTACCTGGCGATGCGGCTGCGGGACCCGGCGCTCGGCACGGCGACGGCGAGGGCGATCGCCGAGGCCCTGCTCAGTGGAGGTGCGGGAGTCCCTGCTCGGCCAGCAGCCCGAGGCCGATGAGCACCATGAGCACGCCGGACACCTTCGTCACGACGACGCTCGCCCGCGGTCGCGAACCCAGGAGCCGTCGCGCCGCCAGTGCCACGAGCAGGTAGACCACGGCGCAGTCGACCAGGTGCAGGCTGCCGAGCACGCCCATCTGCACCGGGGCCGGCCAGCCGTGCGGGGACACGAACTGGGGCAGGAGCGCGAGGAGCAGCAGGACGCCCTTCGGGTTGATGCCGCTGACACCCGCTCCCCGGAGGAACCGCGTCCACGCACTCGTCCCGACCGGGCGGTCGCTCGCCGTGACGGCCGGGCCCGACCGCGCGAGCAACGTGCTCACGCCGAGGTACAGCAGGTACGCGGCCCCGGCGAGCGTCAGGACGGCGAGGGCTGCCGGGTACTCCGTCACGAGCGCCCCGATGCCGAGCGCGACGACGACCACGACCACCACGTAGCCGCTCACCATGCCGAGGATCGACGGCACCACGGACCGTGGTTGCAGCCCGGCTGCGATGGCGTACGCCCAGTCCGCGCCGGGCGTCAGGGCGAGCAGGAGCGCCACTGTCCAGAACTGCAGCACGAGGGTCAGGTCCACAGGCCGAGACGCTACGGAAGATCCGGCGGAATGTGCTCCGGTTCTCCCGCCCGACACCCGGTTCGTCTGCAATGATCGCCGCCATGGACGCACTCGACCGGGAGATCCTCTCACTGCTGCAACACGACGGCCGGATGAGCGCCACCGACCTGTCCGCCGAGGTCGGTCTCAGCCTCTCCAGCTGCCACCGTCGACTGAAGGCGCTCGAGCAGTCCGGCGCGATCGAACGGTACCGGGCGGTCGTCTCGCCGGAGGCCGTCGGGCTGCACTTCGAGGCGATCGTCTTCGCGACCCTCGGCCGCACCGACCTCGAGACGATCGGCGGCTTCGAGGAGCGGGTCCGCGCGATGCCGAACGTGGTGGAGGCCCAGCGGCTCTTCGGCGACCCCGACTACCTCCTGCGGGTCCTCACACGCGACCTGGCCGCGTACCAGGAGTTCTACGACACCGAACTCGGTACGTTGCCCGGTGTGCAGCGGATCTCCTCGACCCTCGTGATGAAGCGCGTGACCTCGGACGGAACGGTCCCGCTCGGATGACCGGGTCGCGTGCCGCTCGGATCACCCGCCGGTCCCTGATCGTCGGCGGCGCGGCCGTGGTGGCAGCGGGGGCCGCTGCCGAGGCCGTCAACCTCCGGCTCCTGCCCGGCCGGTCGACGATGTACCGGGTCCTCTGGCTCGACGGCCCGGCCGGCACCGTCCCCGACGTCGACCCCGTCCCGTCGACCTCGGGGTCGTTCACCTCGACCGCGCGGAGGGGCGAGACGGTCGGGTGGACGATCGCCGCGCCGAACGCCGACGGGCCCCAACCGGTCGCGGTCGCCCTGCACGGCTACGGTGACGACCACACCGACTTCTTCGGCTCCCACCTCGGCTACGACCGGTTCCTCGCCGCGCACGTCGCCGCCGGGGGTGCACCCTTCGCGATCGCCGCGGTCGACGGCGGCAACCGCTACTGGCACCGGCGGAGGGACGGCGACGACCCCGCCGCGATGGTCGTCGACGAGTTCCTGCCGTTGCTCGCGCGTCGCGGGTTCGACACCGCGCGGCTCGCGTTGACCGGGTACTCGATGGGCGGGTACGGCGCGCTCCACCTCGCCGGCGTGCTCGGCTCGACCAGGGTGCGGGCGGTGTCCGCGATCAGCCCCGCGCTCTGGACGTCGGCGGGCGACACCGCGCGCGGAGCGTTCGACGACGCCGCGGACTTCCGGGCGAACACGGTCCTCGGGCGGCAGCACGCACTCGACGGCGTCGCGGTGCGGGTCGACTGCGGCACCGGTGACGGCTTCGAACCGGCGGTCCGCACGTACGTCGACGGCTTCACGACGCGACCCGCCGGCGGGTTCGAGGCCGGCGGCCACACGCACGACTACTGGCGGCGCGTGGCACCGCAGCAGCTCACCTTCCTGTCGCGGCACCTGCACGCGTGACGCACCGGCCTGGAGGCGCGGGGCGGGCCCGCACCGCGCCTCCAGGCCGTCACCTGGTCACCCCGACAGCCGGGTCGACGCGCTCGAGCACGCCGACGGCAGCCGTGGTCCGCATCAGTCGCGGCCCCGGTTGCGGCGCCGGATCTCCTTCGGCGCCCGACCTGCCATGAAGGACCGCGCCGGGTCGACGAGGAACCCCTGTCGCAGCGCTTCGCGGCCGACGAGCATCCGGAACCCCATCTGGTCGCGGTTGCTCAGCGTGACCTCGGCCTCGAACACGCGGCCGGCGAGCGTCAACTGCGTCAGGACGACGATGCGCTCCTGCGTGTGTCCGGTCGAACTGCGGACGGTGCGCCGGTCGTGGACGTCGCACTCGATCGTGACGGCGTCCGCGTCGGTGTCCTGCCAGGGGTGCACCGAGAACCGGACCCGGTCGCCGGGGAGTTCTTCGAGGTCGAAGGCGTGCAGGGCCGAACTGCGGGCTCCGGTGTCGAGCTTCACCTTGATCCACGGGATCCCGAGGTCGGGCAGCGCCGCCCACTCCCGCCACCCGGCGACGACGAGACCGCCGTTCGGGGACTTCGGGACACGAGCCATGTGCCCATCCTGGTGCATGCTCGCCACCGGCGTCCGCATGCTTGGATGGAGCGTCGTCGTCGATACCAACCCGCGGAGCCGCACCGATGAAACTCGCCATCCTGTCGCGTGCCCCGCACGCGTACTCGACGGAACGCCTGCGGGCCGCCGCGATCGACCGCGGGCACGAGGTCAAGGTGCTGAACACGCTCCGGTTCGCGATCGACCTCACCGGGGACGACCCGGACCTGCAGTACCGCGGCAAGCTGCTGTCCGACTACGACGCGATCCTGCCCCGCATCGGGAACTCGATCACCTACTACGGCACCGCGGTGGTGCGGCAGTTCGAGCAGATGGACGTGTACACGCCGAACACGGCGAACGGGATCACGAACTCGCGGGACAAGCTCCGCGCGAACCAGATCCTGTCCCGGCACGACATCGGCATGCCGGCGACGACGTTCGTGAACGGCCGCGCGGACGTCCGCGGCGCGATCGAACGGGTCGGCGGCGCGCCCGTCGTGATCAAGCTCCTCGAGGGCACGCAGGGCATCGGCGTCATCCTCGCGCCGGAGGCCAAGGTCGCCGAGTCGATCGTGGAGACGCTGCACTCGACGAAGCAGAACGTCCTCATCCAGGCCTTCATCTCGGAGAGCCGCGGCCGGGACATCCGCGCACTGGTCGTCGGCGACCGGGTGGTGGCCGCGATGCGCCGCAGTGCCTCCGGTGACGAGTTCCGCTCGAACGTGCACCGCGGCGGCACCGTGGAGAAGGTCACGCTGACGCCCGAGTACGAAGAGGCCGCGGTGCGTTCCGCGCAGATCATGGGGCTGCGGGTCGCCGGTGTCGACATGCTCGAGGGCAACGACGGACCGCTCGTGATGGAGGTCAACTCGTCGCCGGGGCTCGAGGGCATCGAGCGCGCCACCGGCCTCGACATCGCCGGGGCGATCATCGACTTCATCGCGAACCAGGTCGCGTTCCCGGAGATCGACGTCCGGCAGCGGCTCTCCGTGTCGACCGGGTACGGGGTCGCCGAACTGCTCGTGCACACCAACGCGGACCTGGTGGGCAAGACCATCAAGGAGTCGGGGCTGTGGGACCGCGACATCACGGTCCTCACGCTGCACCGGGGCACGAGCGTCATCCCCAACCCGCGGAGCGGCGTCGCGCTGGAGCCCGGCGACCGCCTTCTCTGCTTCGGCAAGCTCGAGGAGATGCGCTCGATGATCCCGGAGCGGCGACGCCGTCGGAGCAAGGTCCGGAAGCTCCCCAAGGAGTCCTGACCGGGACCGATCAGCGCACCTGGATCGCACGTCCAGGCGGAATGCGGAAGTATGTGTCGGTGACGATCATGACGGAACGGCCGGTCGACCAGGCGACGAGCGACGATCAGGAGCGGCCGGGCAACGCCACGGCCAAGCACCAGAACGTCTCGCTGCTGTCCGTGGCGACCACCACGGCCGAGCGCGTGACCACCTCGGCGGACATCGAGGCACGCCTCCGCGGAGTCCTCCGCCGACTGCGGCTGCCGATGGGGCTGCTCGAGCGCGTCGCCGGGGTCACCGAGCGTCGCAACTGGGGCGAGGGCCAGACGTTCCAGGACGCCGCGATCGACGCCGGCCGTCGGGCGATGGCCGAGGCGGGCGTCCGCCCCGAGGACATCGGTCTCCTCATCAACACGTCGGTGACCCGGCCGCACCTCGAGCCCTCGGTGGCGGTCCGCCTGCACCACGGACTCGGGCTGCCGACGTCGGCGATCAACTTCGACATCGCGAACGCGTGCCTCGGGTTCGTCAACGCGATGAGCGTCGCCGCGGGCATGATCGACTCCGGTCAGATCAAGTACGCGCTGGTCGTGGACGGCGAGGACGCCGACCAGGTGCAGCTCAACACGATCGACCGCCTCAACCAGGGCGGCCGGAACCGCAAGGACTTCATGAGCGAGTTCGCCAGCCTGACCCTCGGGTCCGGTGCCGCGGCCGCCGTGCTCGGCCCGTCGGACGTCCACCCGGAGGGCCACCCCATCGTCGGCGGCGTCACCCGCGCGGCGACGCAGTGGTACGACCTCTGCGTCGGCAGCGTCGACGGCATGTTCACGGACGCGAAGATGCTGCTGAAGGGCGGCATGGAGCTCGTCGTCGCCGCGTGGAACGAGGCGCGTGCGCACTTCGACTGGGCCGACATGGACCGGTACGTGCTGCACCAGGTCTCCGACGTGCACACGAACGCCTTCGTCGAGGCCATCGGCATCCCGCGCTCGAAGGTCCCGACGACGTACCAGCGGTACGGCAACGTCGGTCCGGCGTCGATCCCGATCACCCTCGCGGACGAGGTCGCCCGGGGCGGCATCACGCGTGGGGACCGCGTGTTCCTCGGTGGCGTCGGCTCCGGCATCAACACGGCGATGATGGAACTGCGCTGGTGAGCTCCGGCCTCCCTCGCGTCGCCGCCGCAGCGGCTCCGGCGACGCTCCCGCCGCCCCTGCCCGGACTCGAGCCGGCCTGGTCCCGTCTGGTGGCGGTCCCCGGGGCGGACGACGGGCCAGGAGGCACGGCTCGCCCCGCGCGCACCTGGCACCTCCTCGACACGGCCGGCTCCCTGGCGGCGCTCGGCGCGGAACCCGTCGGCACGCTCCTCTGCGTGCACGGGAACCCGACGTGGTCCTACCTCTGGCGGTCGGTGGCGCGGCACACGCTCGACGTGGCGGCAGCTGGTGGGCCCGCCTGGCGGGTCGTCGCGGTCGACCAGCTCGACATGGGCTTCTCGGAGCGCACCGGGGTCCGCCGGAGGCTGCCGCAGCGCGTCGCGGACCTCGGCGCCCTGACCGACGAACTCGGTCTGACCGGACCCGTCGTCACCCTCGGCCACGACTGGGGCGGCGTGGTCTCCCTCGGCTGGGCCGTCGACCACCCGGACCTCGTCGTGGCGGTCGCGACGTGCAACACCGCCGTGCACCAGCCCGACGACGCCCCGATCCCGGCACCGCTGCGGCTCGCGCTCCGTCCGGAGCTGCTGGGCCGGGCGACCGTGCTGACGCCGGCGTTCCTCGAGACGACCCTGGCCATCGCGCACCCGAAGCTCGACCGGCCGACCGCGGACGCCTACCGTGCGCCGTACCGCGGCGCTGCCCGGCGCGGGGGCATCGGCGGCTTCGTCGCGGACATCCCCGTCGACGCGTCGCACCCGAGCGCCGCCGAGCTGGACCGGATCGCGGCGGGGGTCGCTGCGCTCGACGTCCCGGCCCTGGTCATGTGGGGGCCGCGCGACCCGGTGTTCCTGGAGCGGTACCTCGACGACCTCGTGGAACGGCTCCCGCACGCCGACGTCCACCGCTTCGAGGGTGCCGGGCACCTGCTGCCGGACGACGCCGACGTCGCCGGGACGGTCCTCGAGTGGCTCGGCGACCGCCTGCCGGACGGCCACGCACCCGCAGCCGACGACCCGCGCCTCCCGTCCGCACCCGCGGCTGACGGGCCCGAGTCCCGGGCCCAGCGACCGATCGTGGGCCCCGGGGCGCGAGAGACGTCGCCCAGCCCGGGTCTCGGGTCCGGCCAGCGGCCGCTCTGGGCGGCCCTCGACGACCTGCGCGACTCGGACGAGCCCGCGCTCGTCGAGATGGCCGCTGCCGGCGGCCCCCGGACGATCAGCTGGCGGCTGCTGTCCCGCCGCATCGACGAGGTCGCCGCCGGGTTGCTCGCGGTCGGCGTGCGCCCCGGCGATCGGGTGTCCCTGCTCGTGACACCGGGCGCGGACCTGACCGCGGCGCTGTACGCGAGCATCCGGATCGGGGCGACCGTCGTGGTCGCGGACGCCGGACTCGGCCTCCGCGGGCTGACGCGCGCGGTCAAGGGTGCCCGTCCGGACTGGGTCATCGGCGCGCTGCCGGGCCTCGGCGCCGCACGGGCACTCGGCTGGCCCGGCCGTCGGATCGCGACGGTCGCGCTGCCGGCACCGGCCCGTCGTGCGCTGCGGGTCGAGCACACCCTGGCCGCGGTGGCTCGACTCGGCGCACGTCGGCTCGCCGGCGGCGCCGCGCTGCCGGACGCACCCGATCCCTCGACGCCCGCCGCGGTCCTGTTCACGTCCGGATCGACCGGGCCGGCGAAGGGTGTCGTCTACACGCACCGGCAGCTCGGAGCCGTCCGTGACGCCCTGGCGGCGCAGTACGACGTCGGCGTCGGCACCGGTCTCGTCGCCGGGTTCGCACCGTTCGCGCTCCTCGGTCCGGCGCTCGGCGCGCGCTCCGTCGCCCCGGACATGGACGTCACGGCGCCGCGGACCCTGACGGCCCGAGCGGTGGCCGCCTCGGTGTCCGCAGCCGACGCCACCGTGGTGTTCCTGTCCCCGGCGGCGCTCGCGAACGTCGTGGCCACCGCCTCGGCCCTGACCGCGACGGACCGCCGGGCACTCGGGCGGGTCCGCTTGTTCCTGTCGGCCGGCGCTCCCGTGTCGGCCGCGCTGCTGACCGCGGCGACCGGCCTCATGCCGAACGCGACCGCGCACACGCCGTACGGGATGACCGAGGGCCTGCTGATGACCGACGTCGACCTCGACGGGGTGCGTACCGCCGCCGACTCGTCGGACGAGGGGATCTGCGTGGGGGAGCCCGCCGCGAACGTCCGGGTGCGGATCGCCCCGCTCGACGGCGAGGGCCTGCCCACGGGGAGCCTCACCGACGCCCCGGGTTTGACGGGCGAGATCGTCGTCGCGGCACCGCACGTCCGTGACCACTACGACCGGCTCTGGCGCACGAACCGGGTCTCCCGCCTCGGCGTCGACGACCCGCGTGGACACCGGACCGGCGACGTCGGACACCTCGACGCCGCCGGACGGGTCTGGGTGGAGGGACGCCTGCAGCACGTCCTCACGACCCCGCACGGTGTCGTGACCCCGGTCGGTCCCGAGCAGCGCATCGAGCGCGTCGACGGCGTCGGCCGCGCGGGTCTCGCCGGCATCGGGCCGAGCGGGACGCAGCAGGCCGTCGCGGTCGTGGAGACGACGGGCGGCCGTGCGGCACGACGACCGGCCCTCGCCCCGCCCGCGTTGGCGGCCGCCGTGCGGGCCGCAGCCGGGATCCCGCTCGCCGCGGTGCTCGTCGTGCCCGTGCTGCCGACGGACATCCGACACAACTCGAAGGTCGACCGCGCGCGGCTGTCCCGGTGGGCGGCCTCGGTGCTGGCCGGCGGACGCATGGTCCGCCCGTGAGGGTCCTCGTCACCGGCGCCAGTGGGTTCCTCGGGCAGGCGACGGCCGCCGCCGTGCGTGATGCCGGGCACGAGGTCCGGACCTTCCAGCGGCGTCCGTCCGGGGTGCCCGGGGTGTCCGACGTCCTCGGCACGATGACCGACGGCGCCGCCGTCGCCCGTGCCGTGTCCGACGTCGACGCCGTCGTCCACCTCGCCGCGAAGGTGTCGCTCGCCGGCGACCCGGCGGACTTCGCCCGCGTGAACGTCGACGGCACCCGGACGCTCGTCGACGCCGCCCGCGCCGCCGGGGTCTCACGGTTCGTGTTCGTGTCCTCGCCGTCCGTCGCGCACACCGGATCGTCCCTCGTCGGGGCGGGGGCCGGACCGGCCGAACCCGAACGTGCCCGCGGGGACTACGCCCGGACGAAGGCGGCGGCCGAACTGCTCGCCCTGGGTGCGGATGCCCCCGGGTTCGCGGTCGTCGCCGTCCGCCCGCACCTGGTGTGGGGGCCGGGCGACACGCAGCTCGTCGGACGCATCGTCGAGCGTGCCCGGAAGGGCCGGCTGCCGTTGCTCGACTCGGGTGCCGCCCTCATCGACACGCTCTACGTCGACAACGCCGCGTCCGCGATGGTGGCCGCCCTGTCGCAGGCCACCGACGACGGTGTGCACGGCAACGCCTACGTGGTGACGAACGGCGAGCCGAGGCCGGTCGGCGACCTGCTCGCCGGGATCTGCACCGCGTCCGGGGTCCCCGCACCCCGGGTGCACGTGCCGGCGGGTGTGGCGCGCTTCGCAGGGTCACTCGTCGAGGCGGTCTGGCGGGTGCGTCCGGGGGAGGACGAGCCGCCGATGACCCGCTTCCTGGCGGAGCAGCTGTCGACCGCGCACTGGTTCGACCAACGCCGGACCCGTCACGACCTGCGGTGGACCCCCACGGTGTCCGTCGACGAGGGGCTGGAACGACTGGCCGCAGCCGCGCGACCGAGCCTCGGCTGACCGGACACTCCACGCCTCCGGGAGCCGCGACACTGTCCGCTGAGCCGAACCTCGGCCACGGCCACGGCCACGGCCACGGCCTCGGCCACGGCGGTCCGGCCCGGCGTCAGGCGTCGGCTGCGACGTAGACCCAGGCGGTGTCGCCGGACGCCAGGGTGACCTTGATCCGCTGGTAGTCGGCGACCTCGTAGTCGTCGACCGCGCGGAGCTGCCAGTCGTGCGCGAGCAGCAGGGAGGCGCCCTGCACCCGGTCCTCCGGAGTACCGCGACGCAGGATCGGGTGTCGGTCGGATCCACTGGTGCGGACGACCTCGGGGTCGGTGATCGTCACCCAGTCGAGGCGCCACCCGGGCAGCGCGTCGTCCTCCGTCGGGACGTGCCCGCCGAACAGCGACTCCTGCACGAGCGGTTGCCGCAACGTGCCGTACGAGAACACCCGGTGCGCACGACGCACCATCCATGCCTCGGGTTCGACCTGCTTCGCTGCGATCGTCGGTGTGGACGTCCAGACCAGCGCGCCGGCGAGTCCGGTGAGGCCGAGGTGGAGCAGCCCGACGACGCCCAGCACGCTGCCCCAGACCACGCCGGAGTCGTCTCCGAGGCAGCGGTTCTGCGGCCAGGTCTCCGTGTCGGAGAGGCACCCGTACCGGTTCGTGAGGCCGACGACGAGTCCGATGACACCGACGACGAGGCAGAGCAGCGCGAACGCGCCGAGACCGATGACCCAGCGCTGGCCGGGTGAGAGACGCTTCACGTCGCGAGAGTAGCGGACTGGAGGCGCGGTGCACGTGATCCGGTCGGCTCACGTGCACCGCGCCTCCAGTCGGTCGAGCGGTGTGCGGATCAGTGGCGGCGGTGCGCCGCCTTCGCGATCTTCTTGCCGAGCTTCTTGCGCCCCCGGCGTGCGTGGGGGTCGTTCCAGATCCGACGAGCGGTCTCGGACTTCGACGTCTTGATCACCGGACGGTTGGCGCGGGCGCCGAACCAGAACCCGATGAGGACGATCGCACCGATGACGATGATGCGGTTGCGCATGTGGGACTCCTTCGTTGGTGGTGCACGTGGTCCGGCTGGTCAGCCGGTGAAGCGTTGCCAGAGCTCCGTGACGATGGGCCAGACGTCGCCGGCACGGTCGGCCGACCCCGCGGCGACCAGCACGACGGGGACGGCGGTGACGGCGATGCTCACCAGCACGGCGAGCACGACCGCGATCGTCGCCGTCACGGTGTGCCGGCGGGTGAACGCCAGCAGGAGGAGCGCCAGCACGACGACGGCGCCGAGCACCGCGGTGATCGTGACCCGGACGAAGGGGAAGGGGACGAGCCCGGCGGTCGTGGCGGTCACACCGCCGAGGAACCCGACGAGCGGGAGGAACGCTCCGAGCACGGTGCCGAGGACCAACACGATGCCGATCCCGCCCGCGATCCAGACGCCGCGCGGGCGGGGCCGGCGGACCTTCGTCCGCCGGCTGCCCGACCAGGCGGTGGTCACGGCCGGTCCGGCCGCTCGGCAGCCGCAGCCGCAGCCGCGTCCGTCGAACCGGGGTCGGCCGTGTCCGTCGTCTCTGCCGTGGCCGCTTCGGTCGAGGCCGGCTCGGTCGTGGTCGTCGCCGCTGCTGCATCGGCGGAGCGCGCCGCTGCGTCGGCCGCGTCCTCGGCGGCGTCCGCTGCGTCCTCGGCCGCGTCGGCCGCTGCTGCTGCACGGTCGGCCGGTGTGGCGGACGTCACGGCGTCCCGTGCACCGGCAGCAGCGTCCTTCGCGGACTCGGCTGCGTCGGCGGCGAGTTCCGACGACCGGGCAAGTGCACCGGCGGCGGCGTCGCCGGCCCGGTCGCTGACGTCGGCCGCGCCGTCGACGGCACGCTTCGCTGCGTCCGCCGTGGCCTCGGCTGCATCGCGGGTCACGTCGGCGGTCGCGTCCGCGGCGCGCTTGGCGGCATCCGCCGTGACCGCGGCGGCGTGCTCGGCGGCGTCCGCCGTGGCGTCGGCAGCCTGACGCGTGACGTCGGCGGTTGCCTCGGCGGTGCGCTTCGTCGCCTCCGCGGTGGCCGTCGCGGCGCGCTTCGTGGCGTCGCTGGTCACCTCGGCCGCCTGCTTGACGGCGTCACCGGTGGCGGTCGCGGCGTGCGTCACCGCGTCGCGGGTGGTTTCCGTCGCGTCCTTGATCGCGTCGCCCGTGGCGGATGCCGCACGCTCGAGGGGCGAGGGCTCGTCGTCGAACGGACCGTGCACGTCGAGCACGGTGACGTCGACGGTCGTCGGGACGTCCGACACCTGCCGCGTGGCTCCGGCAACCTGCTTCCGGACCTCGTCGGCGACGGCGATCACGGGGTGGGGGTAGCTGACGACGATCGACACGTGCACGTCGAGCGTGCCGTCGACGTCGTCGACCTGCACGCCGGCGGTGCCGGCGCTGCGGCCGAGTTGCTGCCGGACGCGGTCGGCGGCCCGGGCGACGGTCCCGCCGAGGTGGTGGACCCCAGCGACGCCGAGGGTGGTCTCCGCCGCGGTTCGCGCGACGATCGTGACGGTGCTCGCGTCGTCGGGCAGCGGCTCCGTGAGCGCCGCGGGCAGCGTCACCTCGGTGACCTGCGTGTGCGCGTTCGGGTCGTGCTGCATGGTTCCTCCTCGTTCGGTTCCGCCGGAACGCATCGGGGCATCCGGGTCGCGGGTGCCCCGACGCGGTCCACGGGCTTACTTCTTGAAGACGTCCTTGACGTCCTCGCCGGTCTGCTTGACGCTCGCGGAGGCCTGGTCCTTCTTGCCCTCGGTGACCTTGGAGTCGTCGTTGGTGGCGTTGCCGACGGCTTCCTTCGCCTTGCCGGCGAGGTCCTGGGCAGCGTTCTTGATCTTGTCGTCGAGACCCATGAGGGTTCCTTTCATCGGTCGGGCGTGCGCCCGGTGGTTGGTGATCGTGGTGGGCCGGGAGGCCCGGGGCGCGTCCGGCTGACGGCTGTCAGTGGACGCGGGTCGACTTCGCGAGCGCCGATCGGGTCCCGCCGGTGAGGTGCACCAGGACCGGGACCTGCCGGCCGAGGGTGCGGTCGAGGACGGAGACGGCACGGTCGACGGCGTCGAGGACCGTGACGGCGTCGCCACCGCGACGGACCGCGACGCGGATCCGGGCGGCACGTTCGCGGCGGACCAGGTAGGTGTCGACGCGGGAGCCGACGACGTCGCGGACCCCGGCGAGCTCGTGCTCGACGACGTCACGGACGAGGGCGACGTTCACGGTGACGGCGTCGTCACCCGAGCGTTCACGGACGGCGACGGAGGTGCCGCCGCCGCCGCGGGTGAACGCCCAGAGCAGTGCGAGCACGATGACGACGAGGCAGGCAGCAGCGACGATCCAGAGCGACGACGCGGGCACGTCGAGGCGGGTCGGCAGGTCCACGACCGGCTTGATCGCGTCCTGGACGGCGGGCAGCACGCCCGCACCGATCGTGAGACCGGCGACGACGGCGACCAGGCCGAGGACGAAGAGGATGATCCGGTTCATGGTCCGGTTGCTCTTGGTCATGCGAGTGTCCCCTTGTCCTCGACACGGACGCGGATGCTCCGGCCGAATCGTTCGTCGAGCCCGCTGAGACGGTCCCGGACGGCTGCCTGGACGGCGTGCTCGTCGACCGGGATGCCCGAGACGGGCACGATCCGGACGTCGGTGCGGCGGCCGCGCGCGGTGGCCGAGGCGTTGCCCTCGGGAACCCCAGCGGCGATGCCGGCGGCGTTCGCTGCGGTGGAGGCGACGATCCGGGTGTCGATGACGACGGCACCGCGGTCGTGCTGCACCACCGAGCGGTGCTGGCGGCCGGGCTTGAGGGCCAGGACGATCAGCACGATCCCGAGGACCACCAGCACGACGGCGATGACCTCGGCGATGGTGACGAACGCGGCGTCGGGTCGCAGTGCGGCGTCGACGGCGGTCTGCGGATCGGCCAGCAGCGGGGGGCGCCCGAGCGCCTGCAGGACCGATTCGGTGCCGATCCAGGCGGCCACCAGGGCGAGCACCACCAGCGCCACCGCGACCGCGGTGGAGCGGGATCGGTGGACGCTGCGACGACGGATGCGTCGTTCGACGGAACCGTTGCTCATGATGGTCTCCTAGCGGGTTCGGGACTCGCGCTCGCGCACGATCCCGGTGAGTTCGATGTGGGCACTGCCGACACGGCGGCCGGTGAGCTCGCTGACGCGGCTCTTGACCTCCTCGGCGACCCGGGTCGAGCGGGTGACGATGTCGTCGCCCGCGGCGATCGGGCCGGTGACGTCGAGGGCGATCGCGCCGGAGGCGTCGCCGAGACCGACCCTGACCCGCTTGGCGGGGGCGCCGAGCCGTTCGGCTGCGACGGCCCGCGCCAGCGAGGTCAGTGCACGAGCGGTGATCTCGACGCGGCCCGGGACGTCCGGGCCGGCGTTCACCGGGAGCTCCGGCGTCCGGTCAGGACGTCGGTCAGGGCACCCCGGTCGATGCGGCCGGTGACGAGCGCGGCCACGAGGGCCCCGACGGCACCGAACACGATCACCAGGACGAAGCCCCAGAAACCGAACTGGAGTGCGACGACGGCGAGGATGGCCCCGATGAGGGCTCCGATCATCGTGTTACTCAACGCGCGACTCCTTCTTGTCCTCGTTGTCGTCGTCGTCACCCGGGATGAAGACGTCCTGGACGGTCACGTTGACCTCGGCGACCTCCATGCCCACGATCTGCTCGAGGGCACGCGACACGGCGGAGCGGACACCGTCGGCGACCTGCTGCAGGGCGACGGGGTACTCGGCGACGATGACGATGTCGGCGGCGACCTGCTTCTCGCCGACCTCCACCTTCACGCCCTGGCCGAAGTCACGCTGGCCGATCGCGTCACGGATCGCGCCGATGGCACGAGCGGCGCCGGTGCCGAGCGAGTGGACACCGTTCACCTCGCGGGCGGCGATGCCGGCGACCTTCGACACGACGGTGTCGTCGATGACGGTCTTGCCGGTCACGGCACCCGAAGCGTTGGTGGTGTTGGCGCGGGGGGTGGTCGCGGCCGGGATGGTGGTCGTGGTGTCAGCCATTGTTCGTTCCTTCCGTTCGTCCCGCCGGGCGTTCCCAGCGGTTGCTGTTCACGGATGAGACGGGGCCCACCCGACGTTCGTCACGCCGGGTCATCCGGATTCAGGAAGATTCCAGGGACGGCCTCGGACGCCCGGGTTTCCGTACCCCGGACGGTGGGGCGGTCAGTCCTGCGCGCGGGAACCGGCTGCCGCGTTGCGCTCTGCAGCAGCACGGATCGAACGGACGGCCGCCATCGGGGACTCGCCCCGTTCCTCCAGGAAGAGCTGCTGGAGGCGTCGCGGACGCACGCCGGCCGCGTCGGCCAGGTCCTGCAGCGTGAGGGGCTCGTCCAGGTGGTCCTGGATGTGGTCGAGGACGCGCCGGAGGCGCCAGGACGCGCGACCGGAGCCCGGGCGCGCGGCCAGCGATGTCCGGAGCGTCACGGCCGGGTCCTCGCCGAACCGGTCCCGGTAGGCCACCGCCAGCCGGCCCGGGTTCGTGAACCCCCACCGGCGCGCGATCGCGGTGACGCCGTCCGTGCCGTCCCCGTGCAGCAGTTCCGCGCGTACCCGGTCGAGCCGGTGGTCCCGCAGGACGCGGTGCGGGGTCGAACCGAGCGTGCGGGCGAACACGTCCTGCAGTCCGCGCTGACTCAGGCCGCACGCGGCCGCGATCTCTGGGACGGACGGGCGCTCCGCGGCGCGCTGCTCGATGCACCGGATGGCGTCGCGCAGACGGTTCGCGACCGGGACGTCGTCACCGCGGTTCCGGAGCGGGAAGGTGTCGAGCACCACGACCGCGAGCCGCCGGTTCAGGGCGGTGCGCATCGGGCCGAGGACACGGTCGTCGACGAGCATCGGGGCGAGCTCCCGCACGAGGTGACGGAGCGGTTCCTGGCGGGCGATCGCCTCGTCCTGCTGGTCGAACAGCAGCGGACCGTCGGGCAGGCGGAAGCCGAGGTCCCGACCGACCTCGCGGAGGAAGCGATCGGCGATGTGCACCCCGTTGTAGACGGTCCCCGTCGACTCGAAGCGGTACGCCTCGGACGCCGACGCGATGTACGGGCTGCCCGGCTCGACCACGCGGGTGCGATCGGCGAAGTGCATCTCGAGCCGGCCCCGCGTCAGCCAGAACACGACGTGGTCGTCGCGCGGTCCGATCACGCCTCCGCGCCGACCACCCTCGGCGCGCATCGTGCGGAGCGACAGGTCGTCGTCGCCGACCACCGTGTACTCGTAGCGGGTGTCGTCGGTCGCGAAGGTCTGCGACGCGAAGTCCGACCCGTGGTACTCGGCCTGGAAGATGGCGGAGTAGTCGGAGCCGTCGCCGTCGGTGAACCGCAGTCTGCGGAAACCGTTCGTCGACGCCTCGGACATGTCGGCATCCTGCCACGGTTGTGCCCTGGGTCGCGTCCCCAGGGTGAGGGAATACCCTAGGGGGGTACCGTATTGCACTCGACGGAGGCCAGCATGCACGAACACGTCGGCTACATCGGCGATAAGGACGACCTGCTCAAGCGGCTCCGTCGTGCCGAGGGACAGGTGCGCGGCATCGCGCGGATGGTCGAGGACGAGACCTACTGCATCGACGTCCTCACCCAGATCTCCGCGGCGAACCGGGCGCTGGAACGCGTCGCGCTGTCGCTCCTCGAGGACCACCTCAAGCACTGCGTCGCCGAGGCCGTGGCCGAGGGCGGCGACGCCGCCGACGCCAAGATCCGCGAGGCCAGCGACGCGATCGCCCGGCTCGTCCGCTCCTGACACCCCATCTCGCATCCAGAAGGGAACACCATGAACACCGAACTCCTGCTCGTCGAGGGCATGACCTGCGACCACTGCGTGATGAGCGTCACCGAGGAACTCACCGAGGTCGACGGTGTGTCCGACGTCACCGTGCAGCTCGTGCCCGGAGGGCGTTCCGAGGTCACCGTCACGTCGGCGGCCCCCGTGCCCACTGGCGTCCTCCGCGACGCCGTTGCCGAAGCCGGGTACGAGGTCGTGCGGTCATGACGGACGGCGCTGTCGAGCTCGACATCACCGGGATGACCTGCGCCTCGTGCGCGAACCGCATCGAACGGAAGCTCGGCAAGCTCCCCGGTGTCACCGCGACGGTGAACTACGCGACCGAGAAGGCCACGGTCACCGGCACCGCCGACACCGGAGCCCTCATCGCGGCCGTCGAGTCGGCCGGGTACGGAGCCTCCGTCCCCGCGCCGCCGACGCAGCCCGACGACGGCTCCGCGGTCGACGACCCGTCGGCACCGCTCCGGCAGCGACTGGTGGTCTCGGCCGTCCTCGCGCTCCCGGTCGTCGTCCTGTCGATGGTGCCCGTCCTGCAGTTCCCGAACTGGCAGTGGCTCGCCCTCGCGCTCGCCTCGCCCGTCGCGGTGTGGGGTGCACTGCCGTTCCACCGCGCGGCCTGGGTCAACGCCCGACACGGTGCCGCGACGATGGACACCCTCGTGAGCGTGGGCGTCCTGGCCGCTTTCGGGTGGTCGCTGTACGCGCTGTTCTTCGGTGACGCCGGCATGCCCGGCATGCACATGACCTTCTCGTGGTTCGCGACCGACCCGGAGGCGAGCGACCTCTACCTCGAGGTCGCCGCCGCCGTGACGGTGTTCATCCTGGCCGGTCGCTACATGGAGGCCCGGGCGAAGCAGCAGTCCGGTGCCGCGCTCCGCGCCCTGCTCGAACTCGGCGCGAAGGACGCGACGGTGCTGCGCGGGACGACCGAGACCCGGGTGCCCGCTGCATCGCTCGTCGTCGGCGACGTGGTCGTCGTCCGGCCGGGGGAACGGATCCCGAGCGACGGCACCGTCCGCGAGGGCTCGTCCGCCGTCGACCTCAGCATGCTCACGGGGGAGTCCGTGCCGGTCGAGGTCCGCCCCGGCGACGCCGTCACCGGCGCCACGATCAACGTCGGTGGCCGGCTCGTCGTCACGATCACGCGGGTCGGCGCCGACACCGAACTCGCCCGCATGGGGCGTCTCATCGAGGACGCGCAGACCGGGAAGGCCGAGGTCCAGCGCCTCGCCGACCGGGTGTCCGGCGTCTTCGTGCCGATCGTCATCGGGCTCGCACTGCTGGCGTTCGTCGGCTGGCTCGTGCTCGGCGGGTCCGTCACGGCCGCGTTCACCGCCGCCGTGGCGACCCTCATCATCGCCTGCCCGTGCGCGCTCGGGCTCGCCACCCCCACGGCCCTGCTGGTCGGCACGGGTCGTGGGTCCCAGCTCGGCATCCTGATCGGCGGACCGCAGGTGCTCGAGCAGACACGCGGGGTCGACACGATCGTCCTCGACAAGACCGGGACCGTCACCACGGGTGCGATGTCCCTGCGCTCGGTGACCGGCTCGCCCGACGCCGATGCCGACGACGACACCGTGCTGCGTCTGGCGGCGGCCGTGGAGGACGGCTCCGAGCACCCCGTCGCCCGCGCCGTCGTGGACGCCGCCCGTGTGCGGGGCCTGGCGGTCCCCGGCGCCGAGCAGTTCACCGCCACCCCCGGCGCCGGCGTCCAGGCCGTCGTGGACGGCGACGTCGTCCTCGTCGGAACGGTCCGGTGGCTCGTCGACGCGTGGTTGATCACGGTCCCGCGGTCGGTCTCCGACGCGGTGGACGCCGCCGAGGCCGAGGGCGGCACCGCCGTCGTCGTGGCCCGGAACGGCTCCGCGCTCGGTGCGGTCGTGGTGGGCGACACCGTGAAGCCCGAGGCGGCCGACGCGATCCGGCGGCTCGTCGCACTCGGCCTGCACCCGGTCCTGCTCACCGGCGACAACGAGGGCGCCGCGCGGGCCGTCGCGACCGAGGTCGGCATCGCCGAGGTCCACGCCCGGGCGACCCCGGCGTCGAAGCTCGACACGGTCCGCCGGCTGCAGGACGAGGGCCGGAGCGTGGCGATGGTCGGCGACGGCGTGAACGACGCCGCGGCGCTCGCTGCGGCCGACCTCGGCATCGCGATGGGAGCCGGGACCGACGCAGCCATCGCCGCGAGCGACATCACCGTGGTCAGCGGACGGCTCACCGTGGTGGCCGAGGCGATCCGCTTGTCGCGGGCGACCCTCCGCACGATCAAGGGGAACCTGTTCTGGGCGTTCGCGTACAACGTGGCGGCGATCCCGCTCGCGATGGCGGGGCTGCTCAACCCGGTGCTCGCCGGGGCGGCGATGGCGTTCTCGTCGGTGTTCGTCGTGACGAACAGCCTCCGGCTGCGCCGCTTCACCCCGCAGCCCTGACCACGTGCAGGATGGGAGCATGGTGCAGCTGCCAGGAGTCCTCGGTACCGCCGGCCCGGTCCACGTCGCGCCGATGGCCGGTGGCCCGAGCACACCGGCGCTCGTGACGGCGGCCGTCCGTGCCGGCGCCTTCGCCCAACTCGCGGCCGGGTACAAGTCGCCCGAGGCCCTCGCCGCCGAGATCGGCGCCGTCCGGGCCGCGGGCGCCGCGGGCTTCGGCGTCAACCTCTTCGTCCCGAACCCGGTGCCGATCGGCGACGCTGAGTACGCGCGGTACCGGGACGCACTGGCGGCGGAACCGGGTGCGGCCGACGTGCCGAAGCGCGAGGACGACGACGCCTGGCACGAGAAGGTCGCGCTGCTGCTCGACGACCCCGTGCCGGTGGTGTCGTTCACGTTCGGCCTGCCGGACCCCGCGACGGTGCGGGCGTTCCGGCAGCGCGGGACGCTCGTGGTGCAGTCGGTGACGAACCCGGACGAGTCGCGGGCGGCAGAGGACCTCGGTGTCGATGCCCTGGTCGTGCAAGGGGTCGGCGCGGGCGGACACTCGGCGGTGCTCGACCCCGCGCGGCAGGCCGACGACCTGTCGCTCGCGGACATCGTCCGATCGGTCGCAGCGGTCACCGCGCTCCCGATCGTCGCCGCCGGCGGGATCGGGGACCGTGACGACGTCGGTGCGGCGCTCGGTGCCGGTGCCGGTGCGGTCGCCGTCGGCACGTACGTGCTGCGGACCGATGAAGCCGGGACGAGCGACACCCACCGCGACGCCCTCGGCGACCCGACGTTCGACCGGACCGCCCGCACCCGGGCGTTCACCGGGCGACCGGCCCGGGCGCTGGTGAACGACTTCGTCCGCGCCCACGCCGACGCGCCCCTCGGGTACCCGGCGGTGCACCACCTCACGAAGCCGATCCGCGGCGCGGCCGCGGCGGCCCACGATCCGCAGCGACTGCACCTGTGGGCCGGACGTGCCTGGCGGAGCGCGCCCACCGGTTCCCTCGCGGCCGCACTCGCCGAGCTCGCCGGCTGAGCCGCGCTCGGGGCTGGACCGCACTCGCAGGCTGGACCGCGCTCGCAGGCTGAACCGCGCTGCGGGCGTGACGCGCGCAGCGAACGCACCACGTGCCTCCAGGTCGGCGGTGCGCACCACCTGCCGGACGGCGCTACGCTCGAACGTGGTCCGCGACGCAGCGCTGCGGTGACCCGCGGGCTTGTACGTCTTGAAGGTGATCCCAGGAGGACCCAAGTGACCGAATCCGCTCCCGTCGACCCCACATCGACCGAAGGCTGGAAGAAGCTGGCCGGCATCGCCGCCGACTTCACCCCGGACCTGCGAGGGTGGTTCGACACCGACCCCGGTCGTGCCGAGCGCTACACGTTCCAGGCCGCCGACCTGACCGTGGACCTGTCGAAGGGCCTCGTCACCGACGAGATCCTGCAGGACCTGCTGCAGGTCGCGAAGGACACCGGCGTCGCCGAGCGCTTCCAGGCGATGCTCGCCGGCGAGCACATCAACGCCACCGAGGACCGCGCCGTCCTGCACACCGCGCTCCGCCGTCCGAAGGGTGCCTCGCCGGCGCTCGTCGTCGACGGCCAGGACGTCGACGCGGACGTGCACGCCACGCTCGACAAGGTCTACGCCTTCGCGGAGCAGGTGCGCAGCGGCGCCTGGACCGGCGTCACCGGCAAGCGCATCGAGACCGTCGTGAACATCGGCATCGGCGGCTCGGACCTCGGCCCGGTCATGGTCTACGAAGCGCTCAAGCCGTACGTGCAGCAGGGGCTCGAGGCGCGCTTCGTCTCGAACATCGACCCCGCCGACATCTACGAGAAGACTGCGGACCTCGACCCGGAGACCACGCTCTTCATCGTCGCGTCGAAGACCTTCGGCACCCTCGAGACCCTGACGAACGCCCGCCTCGCCCGCCAGTGGCTGTGGGAGCGCCTGGGCCTGACCGACGCGTCCGACGACGAGAAGTCGAACGCCGTCGCGAAGCACTTCGTCGCCGTCTCGACCGCCCTCGACAAGGTCGCCGCGTTCGGCATCGACCCGGAGAACGCCTTCGGCTTCTGGGACTGGGTGGGCGGCCGCTACTCGGTCGACTCCGCGATCGGCACGAGCGTCGTCATCGCGATCGGCTCGGAGAACTGGGAGCAGTTCCTCGCCGGCTTCCACGCCATCGACGAGCACGTCCGCACGACGCCGCTCGAGCAGAACGTCCCCGTCCTGATGGGCCTGCTCAACGTCTGGTACTCGAACTTCCTCGGTGCGCAGAGCCACGCGGTCCTGCCGTACACGCAGTACCTGCACCGCTTCGCCGCGTACCTGCAGCAGCTCACCATGGAGTCGAACGGCAAGCGGGTCCGCTGGGACGGCTCGCCCGTCACCACCGAGACCGGCGAGGTCTTCTGGGGCGAGCCGGGCACGAACGGCCAGCACGCGTTCTACCAGCTCATCCACCAGGGCACGCGCCTGATCCCGACCGACTTCATCACGGTCGCGAAGCCGGCCCGTCCGCTCAAGGACGAGACCGGCGACGGGAAGGCCGTCCAGCCCGGGCAGGACGTGCACGCGCTGTTCCTGGCGAACTTCTTCGCGCAGACGAAGGCGCTCGCGTTCGGCAAGACCGCCGACGAGGTCCGCGCCGAGGGCACGGACGAGGCGATCGTCTCCGCCCGGACCTTCACGGGCAACAAGCCGTCGACGTCGATCCTCGCGCCGGAGCTCACCCCGAGCGTCCTCGGTCAGCTCATCGCGCTGTACGAGCACATCGTGTTCACCGAGGGCACCATCTGTGGCATCGACTCGTTCGACCAGTGGGGCGTGGAGCTCGGCAAGCAGCTTGCGCTGCAGATCGCCCCGGCGGTCGACGGCGACCAGGCAGCGCTCGACGCGCAGGACTCCTCGACGAAGGCGCTCATCGCCAGGTACCTGGAGCTGCGTGGCGCGTAGTACGCGCACCTGACCGACGGGAGGCCCGTGGCGGATCCGCCACGGGCCTCCCGTCCGTCTGTCGGGACCGCCGCTGGCCCGAGACTCGCGGTGAGCGACGGTTCTCGGGCCGCGCGGCTCGAGAACCGTCGCTGAGGCCGAGTCTCGCTGCGACGCGCGCCGCGGCCCCGCCGCAGCGCGCGGTCAGCGACCGAGCGGGTCGAGGTTGAGGGACGTGCCCTCGTAGAGGTGCTGGTCCTCGCCGAAGACCTGCACGCCCTCGTTCAGCCACACCAGGTCGCGCACAGTGATGCCGAACCGTGCGGCGACGTCGCCGATGAGGTCGTTCGGCGCCACCGTGTACGTCTTCGGTGCACCGGCGGCGGTGGTGGCCGTGACCGGTCCGGTGGCGTTCGGCCGGGAGCCGGCGTCCTTCGGGTGCACGTTCGTCTGTCGGGCGGGCACCGACCACCGGACGGTCGTGACCGCGAGCACCTTGTCGGCGGCGATCTCGACCGGGACGTCCTGCCCGGCAGCGGCCGCCGAGTAGGTCACGAGCGTGCTGAGGTGCGACGGGTCCACCCCGGAGCCGCTCAGCGGGACGTCCGCGGCGACGGGCCCGCTCGTGGGACCGCCGAGGACGTGGTCGCCGACACCGTGGTAGGTCAGCCCGTCGCCGACCTTGCGCGACAGGTCGAACAGACCGACGCCGATCGGCGCCGGCAGGGTCGAGGTGATCCCGGAGTACTGCGCGGTGAACGTGTCGTCACCGTTCGCGACCATCCGGAAGTGGAAGTGGATGCTGCCCTTCGGCGAGGCGACGTCTCCCTGGGCCAGGACGGTGCCGGCCGGGATCGGGGTCAGCGTCGGCGCCGGTGCTGCGGCCTCGGTCGGGGCGGGCGTCGGTGTCCTGGGGTTCGCCGAGGCCTCGAGCAGGTCCGCCGCCGATTCGCCGTCCGGCGTGGCGGTGTCCGTCGGCGTCGGTGTGGCGGTCGTGGCCGGCGGGCTGGACGGAGCGGGGAGCGCTCCGTCCGACCCGCGCAGCAGTGAGCAACCGGACAGTCCGACGGTGGTCAGCGCGACGACACCGACCGTGACGATCCGCTTCATGATTCCCCCTCGTGGCGATGCTAACGGAGCGGCGCGCACCGCAGGGGGGATCGTGACCGGGATGTGTCCTCGGTGGTAGTGCGCTACTCCTTGCCGCAGCCGAGGTCCACGCCGCCACCGCTCCCGCCGCCGGCGGCGCTCCCGCCGGTGCTGCCGAGCGCCGCCGCGACGTCCTGCTGCTTGCCGCCGAACACGTTCGCGACGATCTTGCTGCCGTCCTCCTCGTCGACGTCGTCGATCGTGGTCGGGTCGGCGGCGGCCGCGGTCGCCTCGTCGACACCGAGCTTCTTCGCCAGGTCGCCGATCGGGATCTGGGCGAGCAGGTCCTCGATCCCGACCATGTCGGGTGCCTCCCACTCGTCGGCTGACCGTGCGGAGCGCAGGAGGTGCCGCTGCTGGCCGGAGGCCATCCGGTCCGCGAAGCGCCGGTTCCGGTGCTGCGGTGTCGGTCGGACGGGCTAGCGTCGAGGCATGGAGCGTTCGGAGATCCTCGCCGCAGCCGCTGCTGCGCACGCCGCCCGCATCGCCGAGGAAGGCGGTGACGACGCCGCGGCCCGGGAGCGGGCGGAGGCGGTCCGGAAGCGCGCTGACGGCCTCACCGACCGGATCGAGCGCAGCGAGGCCGCGGACGCTGCTCGCGACGCCGACCGTCGCCGTGCGGACGAGGCCGACCGTGCTGCGTCCCGGACCGAGGGCGCGCTGTCGGACTGGCACCGGATGGGGACGCGGCGCGGGGTCACGCCGGACGACCAGGTCCGTTCGGCGTGGACCGTCGCCGGGGTGCCGGAAGCGGGGGAGGCCCGAGCCCTGGCCAACGTGCTGTTGTCGACCGCCGGGCACGCGGGACGCGTCGCCGATGCCGCACGTCAGAACCCCCGCCTGGCCGGTGCTGCGAGCGCCGCTGCCCGCCGCACGGTCCGGCGGTACACGGACCACGGTGCAGGGATGTCCTCGCTGGGGGACGTGCTGGACGTGCCCGCCCCGCACGACGACGGTACGGACGAAATGCCGACCGGCCGCTGATCAGGGATTGTGTGGATCGCTCCAATCGTTTCATGTTCGCATGACTGATTGACAGGACATGGATTCGGGTTACGATCCTTGCAAGCGATGCAGCCTGATCACTGACGAAGGAGTCACCCGAATGGTCGACATCAAACCCTCAGCCCCGAGCGTCCCGCTCCCGCCGGTCGGGCAGGGCCCGCACGTCCGCCGCCTCGGCGTCCTCGCGCTCGTCGCCACGTTCGGTGGCCTGCTCTTCGGCTACGACACCGGTGTGATCAACGGTGCGCTCCTGCCGATGAAGCAGGAGCTCGGGCTCACGAACTTCACCGAGGGCGTCGTCACGAGCTCGCTGCTCTTCGGCGCGGCCATCGGTGCCATGCTCGGCGGACGGATCGCCGACGGCTGGGGTCGCCGCAAGACGATCATCCTGCTGGCCGTGACGTTCTTCGTCGGCACCCTGATCTGCGTCTTCGCCCCGGCGTTCGGCGTGATGGTGGTCGGCCGCGTGCTGCTCGGCCTGGCGGTCGGTGGTGCGTCGACGGTCGTCCCGGTGTTCCTCGCCGAGCTCGCCCCGTACGAGATCCGCGGGTCGCTGTCCGGTCGCAACGAACTGATGATCGTGATCGGGCAGCTCGCCGCCTTCGTCGTCAACGCGATCATCGGCAACCTGTGGGGTGAGGGCAACGGCGTCTGGCGCGTCATGCTCGCCATCTGCGCGCTCCCGGCGATCGCGCTCTTCATCGGCATGCTCCGCGTGCCCGAGTCGCCCCGCTGGCTGGCGTCGAAGGGCCGCAACGACGAGGCGCTCGAGGTCCTCGGGCAGATCCGTTCGCGGGAGCGGGCCGAGGCCGAGCTCCAGGACATCAAGCGCTCGAACGAGTTCGAGGCCACGGTCCAGAAGCAGAGCGGCTGGCGGACGCTGCTCGGCAACAAGTGGCTCATCCGCATCGTGCTCATCGGTGCCGGCATCGGTGTCGCGCAGCAGCTCACCGGCATCAACTCGATCATGTACTACGGCCAGACGGTGCTCATCGAGTCGGGCTTCCAGCAGTCGGCCGCGCTCATCGCCAACATCGCGCCGGGCGTCATCGCCGTGATCGGTGGCGTGATCGCCATCTACAACATGGAGAAGATCAACCGGCGCACCACGCTCATCCTGGGCTACTCCCTGACGACGGTGTGCCACTTCCTGATCGGCATCGCGTCCATGACCCTCGTCGAGGGCAACCCGGCCCGCCCCTGGGTGATCCTGTTCCTCGTCGTCGCGTTCGTCGGCTCGATGCAGACCTTCCTCAACATCGCCACGTGGGTGATCCTGTCGGAGATCTTCCCGACCCAGATCCGTGCACTCGGCATGGGGATCTCGGTGTTCTGCCTCTGGATCGCGAACGCGTTCCTCGGGCTCTACTTCCCGACGATCGTCGCGGCGACCGGCATCACCGGCACGTTCTTCGGGTTCGCCGTCGTCGGGGTCCTGGCGCTGCTCTTCATCTGGAAGTTCGTGCCGGAGAGCCGCGGCCGCACCCTGGAGGAGGTCGAGGAGGGCGTCACCACCGGCAACATCTTCACCGTCCCGGAGAAGAAGGCGCGTCGGTAGTCACGCACCACAGACGGACGGGAGGCGCGGTGCCGGTCGGCGCCGCGCCTCCCGTCCGTCCCCCGTCGGCTGAGCGCGCGCGGTCGGCCGGGCCGTAGGGTCGGCCTCGTCGTTGTACGCGTACAAGTCGCGGAGGTGTCGCGTGGTCGAGCTCGGGGTCCCCGCGTTCCCGGCCGTGCTCACGGCGTCCTGTGTCACGCTCCTCGTCGTCGCGGTCGGCTGTGCGGCCTTCGTGGCCGTCGACGTGGTGCGACACCCACCACACATGCGGGTGATGGCACTCGTCTGGCCGCTGACGATGCTGTTCGGCAGTGTCGTCTGGCTCGTGTTCTACCTCCGTCGCGGCCGAGCGACCGCGCCGGATCACGGGCGCTGGGCGGGGACGGCGATCGACACGAGCCACTGCGGGGCGGGATGCGCCCTCGGCGACCTGATCGGGGAGTTCGGTCTCGCCTGGTTCCCCGCGATCGGGACGCTCGTCGGGCTCGGCTCGCTGTACCACGACCGGATGGTCGCCGGGTGGGCCGTGGACTTCGTGCTCGCCTACCTGCTCGGGATCGGCTTCCAGTACTTCGCGATCGCCCCGATGCGCGGCCTCGGCGTCCGTGCCGGTCTGGTCGCGGCACTCAAGGCCGACACGCAGAGCATCGTCGCGTGGCAGATCGGCATGTACGGCCTCATGGCGGTGTGGCAGCTCGTGGTCTTCCCGGCGCTGTTCGGTGGGCGGGCGAGCGTGTTCTCGCCGGAGTTCTGGGTCGCCATGCAACTCGCGATGGTGGCCGGCTTCGTCTGCGCCTACCCGGTCAACGCCTGGCTCGTGCGTCGCGGCATCAAGGAGGCCATGTGAAGGACTGCGAGGATGGGGGATATGTCCGACATCGATGAGGTGCTCGCGGCGTCCCGGGGCCTGCTCGGCATCGTCGCACGGTCCCTGACGCCAGCGCTCGAGCACGTCACCGTGCCGCAGTTCCGGCTCATCGTGCTCGTGACCACGCTGGGGCCGACCCGGGCCGGTGACCTCGCGGAGCGCATGGCGGTGGAGCCGTCCACCCTGACCCGGAACGTCGACCGCCTGGCCGCCGGCGGTTGGGTGGAGCGCCGGCCCGGGGCGGCGAACCGGCGCGAGGTGCTCGTCGCGGCCACGGACCGCGGCCGCGAACTCGTCGAGGAGGTGAGTGCTCGTCGCAGCCAGGAGCTCGCGCAGGTGCTGGACCGCGTGCCGGAGTCGGAACGTCCGACGGTGGTCGCCGGCATGCGGGCGCTCCGGACGGCGATGGGCGAGCCACTGCCGGAGGAGGTCTCGGCCTTCGGCGGCTGAGGAGGAGCCGGGTCGTCCCATCAGTTGTATGCGTACAATCATTGTCTGCGTACAACTCTTGGAGGACCGTGTCGACATCCGCCCCTGCCCGCTCCCACCTGCACACCGCCGGGACCCGCTTCGGCGGTGCCGCCGTCCGGCTGGCGCTCCCCGCACTGGCGATCGGCGCCGGGGCCGGGCTGGCCGCGATCGTGTTCCGATGGCTCATCGAGCACGCCACCTGGGTGTTCAGCGGGCACCCGGACTACGCCGCGACCACGGGACACCCGGCGAACCCGTGGGTGCCGTGGCTCGGGGGCGGATTCGTGGTCCTCGCACCGATCGTCGGCGGGTTGCTCTACGGTCCGCTCATCCACCGCTTCGCCCGTGAGGCCCGCGGCCACGGCGTGCCCGAGGTCATGTACGCGGTCGCCCGCAACGGTGGCAGGATCCGCGGCAGCGTCGCCGTCGTGAAGGCCCTCGCGAGCGCGATCTGCATCGGGGCCGGTGGCTCCGTCGGTCGGGAGGGGCCGATCATCCAGATCGGCTCAGCGCTCGGCTCCACGATCGGTCGATGGGTGCGGATGCCCGAGGCCCGACTGAAGACCCTCGTCGCGTGCGGCGCGGCGGCCGGCATCTCCGCGACCTTCAACGCACCGGTCGCGGGGGTGTTCTTCGCACTCGAACTGCTCCTCCGCGACTTCACCCCGACCTCGTTCGGCGCGGTCGCCATCGCGAGCGTGACGGCGGCGCTCGTCGGTCGGGCCGCCTTCGGCGACACGGCGTTCCTGCACCTGCCGGCCATCGGCGGCATCACTCCGCCGGAGTACCTGCTGTTCGCACTCCTGGGGCTCGTCGCGGGCGCCGTCGGCATCGGGTTCACCCGCGTGCTGTACCTCGTCGAGGACGCCTGCGACCTGCTCTGGAAGGCGACCAGGGGCCCGGAGTGGGCACGGCCGGTCGTCGGCGGAGCGCTGCTCGGCGTGCTGCTGCTCGCCCTGCCGCAGATGTACGGGGTCGGCTACCCGGTGCTCGAGCGCGGGGTGGCGGGGCAGTACGCCCTCGGCTTCCTCGCCGTGCTCGTCGTCGGCAAGGTCCTGGCGACCTCGTTGACCCTCGGGATCGGCGGCTCCGGCGGGGTCTTCGCGCCGTCGTTGTTCATCGGCGCGATGACCGGTGCCGCGTTCGGCGAGGTCGCCGCGGTGGTGGACCCGGCGCTGCGCGGGCAGGTCGCCGCGTTCGCGGTGGTCGGCATGGGGGCGGTGTTCGCCGGGTCGACCCGCGCGCCGATCACTGCCGGGATCATGCTCTTCGAACTCACCGGCGACTACGCCCTCGTCCTGCCGGTCGTCGTCGCGGTCGTCATCGCGACGGCGGTGTCGAAGGAGCTGTCGCGCGACACCGTGTACACGCTCAAGCTCAGTCGCCGCGGGGTGGACCTGACCGACTCGGCCATCCCGGCACGGCGGCTGTCGGGGGCGACCGCGGGTTCCGCCGCGCGGGGTCTCGGCGGGGTGCTCCCGGTGACGGCCACCGCGGCCGAGGCGCTCGCGGCGTTGGAGTCGGGTGGTGGCGCCCCGGTCGTCGTGGTCGGTGTCGACGGGCGACTCGCGGGCGTGGTGTCCGCGCGGTCGGCCGGGGATGCCGTGCTCTCGGACGTGGACTTCGCGGACCGTCCGGTGCTCGACGTGGCATCCGATGTCCGGCCGGTCCCGGGTGCCACCGGGCTCGACGCGGTGGTGCAGGACGTCGTGGACGCGGCGGACACCGCGGGCCTCCCGGTGGTCGACGGAGACGGCCGCCCGGTCGGGTGGCTGGGCCAGGCGGACGCGCTGCGGGCCCTGGTCCCCGCCAAGTGACGGACGGGAGGCACGGTGCCAGCTGGCACCGTGCCTCCCGTCCGTCCTGTCGTCGCGTCTACGGGCGCAGGAGCACCTTGCCGACGCGGCCGGCGGTGTCGCTGGCGCGGGCGGCGTCGCGAGCGTCCTCGAAGACGAAGGTCTCGGAGACGGGCAGCGTCAGCGAGCCGTCGAGGACGCGGGTGATGAGCTCACCGAAGAGCTGGCCCTTGAGCTCGGCCGGCATCGTCTTGCTGACGACGGCACCCCAGAACCCCTTCACCGTGAGCTGGCCGAAGATGACCTTGCCGGAGGGGATCTCGAGCGTGGGGGAGGCCATGGCGCCGAACACGACGAGCGTGGCGTTCTCGCCGAGGACGCTCGCGACGTCGCCGGCGGCCTTCCCGCCGACCGACTCGACGCCGGCGACGATCGGGGCGCCACCGGTGATCGCGGCGACCTGGTCCTGCCAGTCGTCCGCGTCGGTCGCGACGATCCGCTCGATGCCCTGCTCGCGGAGCTCCTCGACACCGGCTGCGCGACGGACGAGTCCGATGACGTTGATGCCGCGGGCCTTGCCGAGCTGCGCGACCATGCGTCCGACCGCACCGTTCGCGGCGTTCTGGATGATCCAGTCGCCCTCGTGCAGGTCGAGGGAGTGCAGCAGGCTGATGGCGCTGAACGGCATCGAGACGAGCTGCGCGGCGGCCTCGTCGGGCATCGCGTCGGGCACCGGGACGAGTCCGGCGGCGTCGGCCACGTAGTACTCGGCCCAGACGCCGAAGGTGCCGCCGGCGACGCGCTGGCCGACCTGCAGGCGGTCGACGCCGTCGCCGAGGGCCTCGACGACGCCGAGCGCCTCGGTGCCGCTGGCGGCGGGCAGCTCCGGCTTGAAGCCGTAGGTGCCGCGGATCGTCCACAGGTCGTGGTTGTGGATCGGCGAGAGGACGGTGCGGACGAGCACCTGGCCGGGGCCGGGGGTCGGGACGGGGCGCTGCTCGACGGTCAGGACGTCGGCGGGCTCGCCGAACTCGGGGTGGACGACGGCGCGCATGGTGGTGGGGGTGGTGTCGGTCATGGATCAGTCCTCCGAGACGGTGATGGTGACGTCGATGTTGCCGCGCGTCGCGTTCGAGTACGGGCAGACCTGGTGCGCGGCGTCCGCGAGGGCCTGGGCCTGGTCGTGCTCGAGCCCGGGCAGGACGACCTCGAGCAGGACGGCCAGCTGGTAGCCGCCCTCGCCGTTCGGGCCGATCTGCACGCGGCCGCCCACGGACGAGTCGGCGATCTTCACCTTCTGGCTGCGGGCGACGCCCTGCAGCGCGGAGTGGAAGCACGCGGCGTACCCGGCGGCGAAGAGCTGCTCGGGGTTCGTGCCGGCGCCGGAGCCGCCCATCTCCTTCGGGATCGCGAGGTCGAGCGCGAACGAGCCGTCGCTGGTGGCGACGCGGCCGTCGCGGCCGGCGCCGGTGGAGAGGGCCTCGGCGGTGTAGAGGGCTTCCATGGTGTTCCTTCCTTCGTGGGGTCGTGATCGCCCGGCCGAAGATCGGCTGGGCGGACAGTGTGCGGGTGTCGGGGCGCGGAGGCCGTCCGTCAGGACGAGCTTCGGCTCGACTCGGGCGCCGTCGACGCGGCGGCGTGCATGGTCTCGGTGAGCCGGTGCAGGGTCGCGATGAGCTCGACGGCGGCGCGCTCGTCGGGGAGCCCCATGCCCGCCGCGATCGTGGCGGGGACGTGGGCGAGCTCCTGGCGGATCGATCGTCCGCGCTCGCCGAGCGTCACCGTGACGACGCGCTCGTCGGTGCTGCGGCGCTCGCGACGGACCAGGTCGCCCTGTTCCATGCGGCGCAGCAGGGGCGAGAGGGTGCCGGAGTCGAGCTGCAGGTGGTCACCGAGACTCGACACGGTCTGGTCGCCCTCGATCCACAGCGTGACCAGCACGAGGTACTGCGGGTACGTGAGGCCCCACGGTTCGAGCAGGGCGCGGTACGCCTGGGTGGTCGCACGGGTCGCCGCGTAGAGGGAGAAGCACACCATCTCGTCGGTCACGGGCATGCCACAAGGATCGCACGCAACTCAGTTGTGCACAACCTTGTCAGCCGGTCCCCTCGGTGTCCTGGTGCTCACGGGGCGACTCCTCGGGTAGTCAGCATGCTGACCATCACGGTACGCCCGTCCGCCGACCCGCGTGGAGCCGGCTCCCGGCCGGGGTACGGACACCGTCGAGCAGACCCATGGCGCGGACGGTTAGGCTGACGTGACCCACGATGACCAGCAACGACCTCGACCACACAGCGACGCCCGGAGCAGCCGGCACCCCCAGCCGCACCGGGAAGGCGTCATCCCACGGCAAGACGATCCTCATCGGGGAGCACGCCGTGGTCTACGGCGCACCCGCGCTCGTGCTGCCGGTCCTGGACGCCCGGGTCCTCGCGACCGTCACCCCGGTCCCGGCGGGGGGCACCGACGCCCCCGGTCACCGCCTGGAGTCCGCGGTCCACACCGGCCCGCTCGACCTCGCTCCCGCCGCCGTGATGCCCACCGTCACGGCCGTCACCGCGACGCTCGACCACTTCGGGGTCACCGACCGGCACTTCCACGTCCGCGTGGACAGCGAGGTCCCGACGGCGCGCGGCATGGGGTCGAGCGCCGCGGTGGCGGCAGCGGTGACGGCAGCGGTGGCCGACGCCCTCGGCGAGACGCTCGACGACGAGACCCACCACGACCTCATCCAGGCGTGCGAGCGCGTCGCGCACGGGCGTCCGTCCGGACTCGACGCCCGCGGCGTGGTCGCGGACGCCCCGGTCTGGTTCGAGGGCGGCCGTATCGAGCCGGTGGAGCTCGGCTCCTCGTTCACGTTCGTCGTGGCCGACTCCGGCGTCCCCGGACACACGCGCGAGGCCGTGGCCGCGGTGCGCGAGCGCCACGACGCCGACCCGTCGTCCGTCGACGTCGTGATCGACCGCATCGGCGCCCTGGCGGTCCGGGCCCGCGGCACCCTCGTCGACGGCGACGCACAGGGACTCGGTGCCACGATGGACGCCGCGCACGACCTCCTGGTCGCCCTCGACGTGTCGAGCGACGACCTGGACCGCCTCGTCGGCGCCGCACGCGGTGCGGACGCCCTGGGCGCGAAGCTCACCGGCGGCGGGCGTGGGGGATGCGTCCTCGCCCTCGCCACGGACGACGAACACGCGGACCGCATCGCGGCCGCCTTCCGCGGCGCAGGTGCCGCAGCCACCTGGACCACCACGATCGGAGCCCGCGCTTGATGACCGCCACCGCCGTCGCGCACCCCAACATCGCCCTCGTCAAGTACTGGGGCAAGGCGGACGCCGCGCTCGCGCTGCCCGCGACGGGCAGCGTCTCGATGGGGCTCGACGTGTTCCCGACGACGACGACCGTCACGGTCGACGGCGGCGTGCGACAGGGGCAGCTGGCCCGTGACGGGTTCACCCTGAACGGGCACGTCGTCGAGGACGGTGCGCTGGTGCGGGTACAGGAGTTCCTCGACCTCGTGCGCGACCTCGCCGGGACGGACGCGCGCGCGAGCGTCGTCTCCGAGAACACCGTGCCGACCGGTGCCGGACTGGCCTCGAGCGCCTCGGGGTTCGCGGCGCTCGCCACCGCGGCCTCGGCGGCGTACGGCCTCGACCTCTCCCCGCGCGACCTGTCCCGGCTCGCGCGTCGCGGCTCGGGCTCGGCCACGCGGTCGATCCCCGGCGGCGTGGCCGTCTGGCACGCCGGCGACGACCAGGGCTCCTACGCGGAGCCGATCCCCGCTCCGCCGATGGCCATGGTCGTCGTGACGATCGACGCCGGCCCGAAGCCGATCGGCTCGCGGGAGGCCATGCGCCGCACCATCGCGACGTCGCCGTTCTACCCCGCCTGGGTGACCTCGACGACCGAGACCGTCGGCGACATGCTCGACGCCTGCGCCGCCGGCGACTTCACCCGCATCGGGGAGATCACCGAGAGCAACGCCCTCCGCATGCACGCCACGATCGAGGGCGCGTTCCCCCCGATCCGCTACCTGAACGCCCGCAGCGTCGCCGTGTTCGACGCCGTGGCCGAGCTCCGCGCCGCCGGGGTCGAGGCGTACGCCACCGCCGACGCCGGCCCGAACGTGGTCGTGCTGACGCAGCCGGCCGACCGCGGCGCCGTCGCGTCCGCGCTCGCCGACTTCGGCGACGTCATCGAGTCCGGCACCGGACCCGCCGCGCGCGTGGTCCGCTCCGAAGGAACGGGGACGCCCGACCCGGGCGTCGCACCCGACCAGGAGGAGCACACCGCGTGATCGAGTTCCGGGCCCACGGCAAGCTGTTCGTCGCGGGGGAGTACGCCGTCGTCGAGCCGGGCCAGCCGTCCGTGCTCATCGCCCTCGACCGCGCGATCACGGCGCGGGTCACCGAGGGGCGCGGTTCGGGCAGCGTGCACTCCGAGGAGTACGGGCACCTCCCCGTGACCTGGACCCGCGCCGAGGACGGCATCGCGCTCGACACCGAGCACCACCCGTACGACTACGTGATGGCCACGATCGACCTCGTCGAGAAGCTCCGGCAGGAGCAGGGCATCGCGCCGCGCTTCCACGACCTCCGCATCCACAGCCAGCTCGACGACGCCAGCGGCCGCAAGTTCGGGCTCGGGTCGTCCGCCGCCGTCACGGTCGCCACCGTCGGCGCCCTCGACCGCTTCTACGGCCTCGGGCTCACGCAGCGGAAGCGCTTCCAGCTGGCCCTGCTCGCGACGATCCGGGTCAACCCGCGCGCGTCCGGCGGGGACCTGGCAGCGAGCACGTTCGGCGGGTGGCTGCGCTACAGCGCCCCGGACCGCGAACGACTCACGCGGGAGCTCGACGCCCGGACCGCCACCGACGTCCTGGCCGACGCCGAAGCGTGGGCGGGCTTCGACGTCCAGCGGCTGCCCGCTCCCGAGCACCTCGAACTGCTCGTCGGCTGGACCGGCTCGCCCGCGTCCACCACCAAGCTCGTCGGGGTCGTCCGCCGGCACCGGAACGGCGGCTACCAGGCGTTCCTCGACGAGAGCCGCGCCTGCGTCGACGACCTGACCACGGGCCTCCAGACCGGCGACACGTCGATGACGCTGGACGCCCTGCGCCGCGCGCGCGTGCTGATGCAGCGCCTCGGCGCGTCCGTCGGCTCGCAGATCGAGACCGAACGCCTCGCGACCCTGTGCGACGTCGTCGAGGCCGCGGGCGGGGCGGCGAAGCCGTCCGGTGCCGGCGGCGGCGACTGCGGCATCGCGCTCGTCCCGGCGGACACCGACCTCGCCGGCATCCACCGCGCCTGGGAGGCGCACGACATCAGACACCTCAGCGTCGCGGTGCAAGCGCCCGAAGGGAGCGTCGATGACTGACCTGCTGACCCCGATCCCCACGAAGTGGGTGGGGCCGATCCGCATCAGCGGCAACGCGGTGGAGGGCGAGCACGAGGTGCCGCTCGCCACCTACGAGTCGCCGCTGTGGCCGTCCGTCGGCCGGGGCGCCCGCATCTCGCGCATGGTCGAGGGCGGCATCGTCGCGACCGTGGTCGACGAGCGCATGACCCGCTCCGTCGTGGTCCGTGCCGAGAGCGCTGCCGCCGCGCACCTCGCGACCGGTCGGATCCTGGCGCGGCAGGACGAGCTCGAGCAGCTCGTCGCCGGGCAGAGCCGGTTCGCGAAGCTCATCGAGGTGCACCCGGAGATCGTCGGGGACCTGCTCTTCCTGCGCTTCGCGTTCACCACGGGCGACGCCTCGGGCCACAACATGGTGACGCAGGCGGCGGACAAGCTGCTGCCGGCGATCCTCGCGTGGGAGCCGGGCCTGCGGTACGTGTCCGTCTCGGGCAACTTCTGCACCGACAAGAAGGCCACCGCGGTGAACGGGATCCGCGGCCGCGGGCGCAACACCGTCGCCGAGATCGTCATCCCCGGGGAGATCGTCGAGAAGCGCCTCCGCAGCACCCCCGAGCGCATCGCCGAGCTGAACGTCGCGAAGAACCTCGTCGGCTCCACCATCGCCGGTGCACTGCGCTCCGCGAACGCCCACTACGCGAACATGCTCCTCGGCTTCTACCTGGCCACCGGGCAGGACGCGGCGAACATCGTCGAGGGGTCCCAGGGCATCACGAGCGCGACCGTCCGCGGGAACGACCTGTACTTCTCGACCTCGCTCCCGCACCTGATCGTCGGCACCGTCGGCAACGGCAAGGGCGGGGACCTGCCCGTCGTCGAGGACGCCCTGGTGCGCCTCGGCTGCCGCGAGGATCGGGAACCCGGCGAGAACGCCCGTCGCCTCGCCGCCCTGTGCGCCGCCACGGTCCTCTGCGGTGAGCTCTCCCTGCTCGCCGCGCAGACGAACCCGGGCGAGCTGATGGCCGCCCACGTCGCGATGGAACGTCGCGGCTCGAAGCCCGCCGGAGGCGCAGCATGACCCGCATCGGCATCCACGACCTCGCCGTCGCCACCGGACACCACGTGCTCGAGCTCGACGACCTGGCCGAGCGACTCGGCGTGGACCCGGCGAAGTACCACGTCGGCATCGGGCAGGACGCGTTCAGCGTGCCTGCGCCGGACGAGGACATCGTCACGATGGGCGCCGCCGCGGCGAAGGAGATCGTCGACCGGCACGGCGTCGAGGGCATCCGCACGGTGCTGTTCGCGACCGAGTCCGGCGTCGACCAGTCCAAGGCCGCCGGGGTGTTCGTGCACGGGCTGCTCGGCCTGCCGCAGAACGTCCGCGTCGTCGAGCTGAAGCAGGCCTGCTACGGCGGGACCGCTGCCGTCCAGCTCGCCCTCGGCATCGTCGCCCGCGCCCCGCACGAGCGCGTGCTCGTCATCGCGGCCGACGTCGCCCGCTACGACGTCGACACCGCCGCCGAGCCGACCCAGGGTGCGGGCGCGGCGGCGATTCTCATCGCCGCCGACCCGGACCTCGTCGAGCTCGAGGCCGCCGCCGGCGTCTTCACCGCGGACGTCGACGACTTCTGGCGTCCGAACGACCGCTCCACCGCGCTCGTCGACGGCCGGCTGTCGGTCAGCGCCTACGTCGACGCGTTCGTCGGGGCGTGGGACGACCTGGCCGCGCAGGGCGGCCCCGCGTACGAGGACATCGTGCGGTTCGTGCACCACCAGCCCTTCACGAAGATGGCCCTGAAGGCGCACCGGAAGCTGACGCAGCACGTCGGTGTGCCGTTCGACGAGGCAGAGCTCGCGCTCGGGTTCACCTACAACAAGCAGACCGGCAACACGTACACCGCGTCGCTCTGGATCGGGCTCGCGGCACTGCTCGACCTCGACGACGACCTGGCGGGCGAGCGGATCGGGCTGTTCAGCTACGGTTCGGGCAGCGTCGGCGAGCTCATCACCGGCATCGTGCAGCCGGACTACCGGGAGCACCGTCGGCAGGGCCGCGTCCGCGAGCTCCTCGCGGCCCGGGTACCGCTGACGGTGGACGCCTACCGGGAGCTCCACGCCGCCGGCGCCGCGACGAGCGAGGACGTCGAGCGTCCGCGTGTCACGGCCGGGCCGTACCGGTTCGCCGGCGTGCGCGGCGGTGCCCGCCGCTACGAGGCGACCGCCTCGGCCTGACGGGTGACGGACGGGAGGCACGGTGCCGGCTGGCACCGCGCCTCCCGTCCTTCTCGTGGCCCGTTCCGCGCCTGGTGGCCCGTTCCGCGCGTGGTGGGCCGTTCCGCGTGTGGGAGGCCGTTCCGCGCATGGTGGGCCGTTCCTCCCGGCACCCCACGCGCGATCCCGCTTCCTACTGCACGCGTGATGGGAACGAGCGTGCACGGAGGCGTCACGCCGTGGCGGTCAGGACCTCGCGCTCGAGGCGTGCGTAGCTCGCCTCCATGCCGTCCGTCATCCCGGTGGCGAGGACCGTGTCCCGCTGCACCTGGTCCGGGTAGGTGATGCGCAGCGTCATCAGCGTCACACCGTCCGCTTCGTCGAACTGCAGGTCGTTGACGTTCGCCGGAAACGGCGCCCCGGTCAACCGCTCGGTCGTGACCATCCGCCGTTCGGGGTCGATCACGAGGTTCTCGCCCTCGAAGCCGAAGGCCTCGCCCGCGGTGTCGCCGACCGGTGCCCAGGCGTTCCGGAAGGAGCCACCGACGACGAGGTCGTTCTCGCACACGGTCATCTCCCACCCGTCCGGCCCGAGCAGCCAGCGGCGCAGCAGTTCCGGCTCGGTGTGCGCGCGCCAGAGCAGGTGCCGCGGTGCGTCGAACGCGCGGGTGATCGTCACGTGCGTGTCGTCGACGAGCTCCGTGGTGGTGCCCGTGCCGAGGGCGTACGCGCGGAGGTCCGCGAGCACGGTGTCGAGCTGTCCGAACGCCTGCGTGTAGCCCTCGAGCATGCCCATCTCGAGCATCCGGTCGAGGTCCTCGTCCGAGCTGAACGACGTGCGCACGGTCACCCGGGAGCCCTCGCCGGCGGGCTCGAAGGACAGCACGGTCTCGCTCGCCGGCATCGCCTCGTCGACGGCGCCGTCCTCGGTGGAGAACAGGTCCTCGAAGACGATCCGGTGCGGTTCGTCCACCTCGCTGATCCGCCACAGGGAGAGGAACCGTTCACCCTGCGGCGAGGTCATCCGGTAGTCGGCTCGTCCGCCGGGGCGCAGGTCGAACGACGTGAAGGTGGCGGGGAACCCGGGCGGTCCCCAGAACCGTTCGAGCTGCCGTGGGTCGGCGAAGGCACCCCAGAGCCGCTCGACGGGGACGGGGAACTCGGCCACGAGGGTCATCGTGCGTGTCTCGGGGTCGGTGTGGACGGACGTGGTCGGCATCAGTGGCTCCCTTGTGGTCGGTCGTGTTCTCCGCGCGGCGCACGGTCGTCTCCGCGGGGTGCACGGTCGTCTCCGCGCGGCGCACGGTCGTCTCCGCGCGGCGCACGGTCGCGCCCCGCGTGGTCTGCTCCGAGGAGTGCGTCGAGCCGGTCGATCCGGCCGCGCCAGAGGTCCGCGTAGGCGTCGAGCAGACCGCGGACCCGGTCGATCTGCGCGGGGTCGGCGCGCACGATGCGCGTGCGGCCGTGGGCCTCCTTCGTCACGAGGCCGGCTCCGGCGAGGACGGCGACGTGCTTCTGGACGGCGGCGAACGACATCGCGTAGGCGTCCGCGAGCGCGCTCACCGAGGCTTCGCCGACGAGCGTCCGACGGACGATGTCCCGCCGGGTCGCGTCGGCCAGGGCGTGGAACACCCGGTCGACCTCGGCGTCACTCAGTTCCATTCGTACAACCATTTGGTTGCACGTTACGCCGGCAGCGCGGGCCGCACAAGCATTCCGGTGTAGAAGGATGCATGGGTCACCTGATCTACTCCGGCGAGCAGCTCGACCTCGTCGTGGACGACCGCGCGCTGACGCACCTGCAGATCGTCATCGTGAACCTGCTCCGGCGAGAACACCGGTTCGTGTTCTCGTGGAAGGACGACGTCCTGCGCGGCGACGGCCGGAGCGCCATCTGGCTGCACCCGGACGTGGCGCTGCACTTCAAGTTCTCCGGCAGCCGGGTCCCGTCGATCAACCGCAGTTGGCTCGACGAGCTCTACGCCGCCGCGACCTCGGGGTCCGGTCTCGTGCTCACCCCCGAGCCGCCGGACACCAGCACCGCCGAGGACTCGGCGTGGTCCCGCGCGGTGGTCCCGGGCGACGCGGCCGACGACTCCGGCCGATAGCACGTCGACGATTTCTCGTCAACGGGTTCCGCACCGACGTGCACCCCCGTATGTTCGTGGTACCGCGTGAGCGTCCGCTCCGGCCCAGGGAGCCGGGACCGGCCCGTTCGGCGGTCGAAGGGGGGAACCACGCGACCCGCGCGGAGTCCCGGATCAGGAGCCTCCACGCCACTGCGCCCCCTCACCGTCGTCCCGGCGTGGATTCGGGTTCCGCACCGGGACGATGGCGTCGCGCGGTGCGAGCGTCGCGCGGTGCGAGCGTCGCCGCGGTGCGAGCGTCGCCGCGGTGCGAGCGTCGCACGGTGCGAGCGTCTTGCTCCAGCGTGCGAGGTTCCGCGCACGGTGGGATGCGTGTTCCCTCGCACGGAGCACGGAACCTCGCACACTGCGGACTGCGGGTCGCACGGTGCGAGCCCGCGCCGCCGCGCCCCGCCGCCGCGCCCCGCCGCCGCCGCGCCCGCCGCGCCCGCGGCTCAGTACACGTCGCGGACGTACCGCTTCCCGCGCCGCATGTCGGCGAGGTACGCCTGCGCATCGTCGTCACCACGCCCGCGCTGCCCGCCGATGACCGACAGCAGCGCAGCCTCGACGTCCTTCGCCATCCGCGAGGCGTCACCGCACACGTACACGTGGCCGCCGTCCTCGAGCCAGGCGTACAACTCCCGAGCCTGCTCCAGCATCCGGGTCTGCACGTAGACCTTCTCGGCCTGGTCGCGCGAGAACGCCAGGTCGAGCCGGTCCAGCACGCCGGACGCCTGCAGCGACGTGAGCTCGTCCTCGTACACGAAGTCGGTGTCGCGGTGCTGGTCGCCGAAGAACAGCCAGTTCCGTCCGGTCGCGCCGGAGACCGCGCGCTCGTGCAGGAAGCCGCGGAACGGTGCGATCCCGGTGCCCGGGCCGATCATGATCATCGGAGCGCTGTCGTCCGCCGGCACCCCGAACGAGGCGTTCGGCTGCAGGTAGACGTCGACGGTTCCGTCGGGGGAGACCCGGTCGGCGAGGAACGTCGACGCGACGCCGGCGTACATGCGGTGCGGGTCCCCGTAGCGGACCGAGGCGATCGTCAGGTGGATGCGGTCCGGGTGGGCGAGCGGGCTCGACGAGATCGAGTACTGCCGCGCCTGCAGCGGCCGGAGGTTCGGCAGCAGCTCGTCGAGCCCGGGCGCCGCGGGTCCGGCGTCGCGGAGCAGGTCGAGGACGTCGCGCCCCCAGAGCCACCGGTCGAGTTCGTGCTTGTCGCCGTGCGAGACGACGGCCGCGAGTTCGCTCGACGGTGCGCGCTGCACGAGGTCGGCGATGAGGTCCTTCGACGGCGTCCGGATCTCGCGGTCGGTGCGGAGGACCTCGGCGATCGGGCGTCCGTCGAGCGCCTCGCCGCCGTTCGCGCCGACCTGTTCGAGCAGCTGCTCGACGAAGACCTCGTCGTTGACGGGCACCACCGCGAGGGCGTCGCCGGCGGCGTACTCGATGCCGGAGTCGCCCAGGTCGAACTCGTAGTGCCGGATCTCCTTCGCGCTGCGCGGCGAGGAGAGCAGCCGGTTCTCGACCAGCGCGGACGGGTACGGGTTGCGCTTGTTCCACTGGGAGCCGGGCCGGGAGGCGCGGCTCGCGCCCGCCCCGCCGGTCGCGCTCGCCGACGTGGCCGGGTCGCCGGCGGGGCCAGACGCGCCGGGCTGCGCTCCTGCGCCTGCCGCGAGTCGGTCGAGCACGGCGGCGCTCCACAGCGCAGCCGGGTCCTCGAAGTCCACGTCGCAGTCGACGCGGTCGTGGATGCGCGTCGCGCCGAGCTGCTCGAAGCGGGTGTCGAGGAGCTTGCCCGCCTGGCAGAACTCGTCGTAGCTCGTGTCGCCGAGGCCGAGCACCGCGTACTGGAGCCCCTCGAGACGCGGCACGGTGGTCGCCTGGACCGCGTCCCAGAACAGGCCGGCGTTGTCGGGCATCTCGCCCTCGCCGTACGTCGAGGTGACCACGAGCACGTGGGACATCTCGGCGAGCTGCTCGGGGGTGACGGCGTCGAGCGGGGTCGCCCGGCCGCCGAGCCCGCGGGCCTTCGCGCCGCTGACCAGTTCGTCGGCGAGGAACTCGGCGTTGCCGGTCTGCGTGCCGAACAGCACGTCGATCGTCGTCGTGGGGGCCGCACCGGACGCCTTCTTGCCGGCGGCGGCGATGCCCGCGATGAACCCGGCCAGCCAGCTCTCCTGGGCGGCCGAGAACGGTGCGTCGACGGGGATCAGCGACCCGGTCGGGGGCAGGAGGCTCACGCGGACACCGCCTCGGTCGGCGCCTGCGGGGCACGGCGGGCGATGTCCTCGAGCGCCGCGGTCGCGAGCATCTCGTCGAAGCGGGCCTCGCGGACGCGGCCGTCGTTCTTGGCGTTCTGGTGCATGATCCACCCGGTGGTGCCCGGTGCGTCCATGCTGCGGTTGTTCCGCTGCGTGAGCGCACGCTTGTAGTCGTCGAGGCGCTTGATCGCGATGAGGGTCGCGAGCTCGTCGTCCGCGAACCGGTCGAGCGTGCCGCGCAGGTACTTCACGACCCGCTGCTTCACGAAGAAGTCCTCGGTGAGGATGAGGTTCTTGACGGCCTCGGCGACCCGCGGGTCGTTCGGGCCGGCAGCCCCCGGCACCCGCTCGAGCGCGTGGTCCTGCGCGACGCCGAGCACCGTGTACGAGGACAGCAGCGAGAACATGTCGTCGCCCTGGTCCCCGAGCGCCGGGGCACGGCCGTCGAGCACGGTCCGCTGGTCGCGGTAGTCCACCTTGAACGCGCGCAGCTTGTCCGTCGCGATCGAGGTGGCCAACTCGTCGAGCAGCTCGTTCCGGGTCGCTGCAGCGAGGATCTCGCCGGCGTCCTGGGTGAGCAGGAGCGCCCGCGGCATGCCGACGTACACGTGCTGACGAGTGGTCTCCCACGCGGCGAGCAGCCGCTCGGCGAGCGCGGAACCGGTCGCCTCGAGGTGCCACTCGAGCAGCAGTCGCGCGGCGGCCTCGTGGAACGCGCCGCGCTCGGTGTCCGTCACCGGGAACACCAGGAGCGAGTCGGTGCTCGCACGCTCGGCGACCTCGCCGGACGGGTCGTACTGGTACAGGAACCCGCCGGACATGCCGTTGCCGAGCCCCTTGCCGAACGCGCCGAGGTTGAACACGGCACCGCCCGTCATGTACTCGCAACCGAAGTCGCCGACGCCCTCGACGACCGCCGTCGCGCCGGAGTTGCGGACGGCGAACCGGTCGCCTGCCTCACCCTCGACGAAGGTGCGGCCGCCGGTGGCGCCGAACAGGGCGAAGTTGCCGACGAGGACGTTGCCGCCCTGACCGCTGCTGCCGCCGCCGGGCGCCCGGACCACGATGCGGCCGCCGCTCTGGCTCTTGCCGACGCCGTCGTTCGCGGTTCCGGTGTGCTCGAGCACGATGCCGTCGTTGTTGAACACGCCGTACGACTGCCCGGCCGACCCGTGCGTGCGGATCGTGACCGCGCCGTCCACCAGTCGGCGGCGGCCGCGGTCGTCGGCCGCGACCGCGGGGTGCGCCGACAGGTCGACGCCGCGCAGCTCGTGGTTGAGCAGGCGCTCGACGTCGATGCCGAGCTGGCCGCCGACGGACTTGTCCGCGTTGCCGAGGACCACGCCGTCGATCGAGACGGTGTGGTCGTGGCCGTCGACCAGGGCCGAGCGGACCTGCTCGATGAGGGCGTCGTCGGTGCGGAAGTCCTTCTCGAGGTACTCCGGGTCCTCGACGACCTTCTCCGGGACCTGCGCGAGGAGGTTCCGGACGTCGAGGCGTCCGACGCTCGCCGGGTGGTCGAGGAGCTGCAGCAGGTCGGTGCGACCGCGGGCCTCGCGCAGGGAGCGCAGGCCGAGGCGGGCGAGGATCTGCCGCACGTCGTGCGCGATGTTGAGCAGGTACTGCGCGAGCGCGCGCGGGTCGCCCTCGAACGCCTCGGCGTTCGTGGTGAGGCCCGCCGGGCACTTCACGTTGCAGTTCTTCGCCATCACGCAGCCGAGCATCATCAGCGCGGTCGTGCCGAACTCGAAGCTGTCGCCGCCGAGCAGCGCGCTCGTGACGACGTCGGAGCCGGTCTGGTGCGCGCCCGAGCAGCGGAGCGTGACCTTCTGGCGGAGGCCGTTCGCGACGAGGGCCTGGTGCACCTCGGCGACACCGATCTCGGCGGAGCGGCCCGCGTACTTCAGGCTCGTGACCGCCGCTGCGCCCGTGCCGCCGGTGTTGCCCGCGACGTTGATGACGTCCGCGCCGGCCTTCGCGACGCCGACCGCGATGGTGCCGATGCCCTCGGAGGACACGAGCTTCACGATCACCCGCACGCGGGCGGCCTTGCAGTCGTGGATCAGCTGCGCGAGGTCCTCGATCGAGTACGTGTCGTGGTGCGGCGGCGGCGAGATGAGCTCGACGCCGGGGGTCCCGCCACGGGCCGCGGCGATGTCCACCGTGACCTTCGGCGCGGGCAGCTGACCGCCCTCGCCGGGTTTCGCGCCCTGCCCGATCTTGATCTCGAGCTCCTCGAGCATCGGGTCGGCGAGGTAGCCCGCCCAGATGCCGAACCGGCCGGAGGCGAACTGCTTGATCCGCGAGCCGCGGATGGTGCCGTAGCGCGAGTGGTGCTCGCCGCCCTCGCCGCTGTTCGACATGCCGCCGACCATGTTCGTGCCGTGCGCCACTGCCTCGTGCGCGGTGGCGACGAGCGCGCCGTGGCTCATCGCGCCGGACGCCAGGGTCCGGGTGATCTCGTGCGCCGGCTGGACCGCGTCGAGCGTGACGCTGTCCGGGGCGCTCTCGAGCAGTGCGAGCAGGTCCACCGCGGTGCCGGTGGCGCGGAGCGTCACCTGGGCGTCGTCGACGGAGTCGACGTCGACCTGGCCCGGGTGCAGCAGCGCGAGCCCGTCCGCCAGGGCCTGGTGGCGCAGTGCACCCGTGGTCCCCGTCGAGGTGAGGCGCAGGCGGAAGCGTGCCGCGCCTCCCGGCAGGTCCTGCTCGTCCGCCGGACGCGAGCCGGACAGCCCGCGCACCGTCACGCTGGCGTTGCCCACGGTCGCGAAGCGGCCCAGCTCGCGGGCGAAGTCCTCCGCCTCGTCGATGCCGGTGACGTCGGCGGGCAGCGCGAGCACGTCGCGGAGCGCCGCGGGCCGGCGCGACCGTTCGTCGTGGGTGGTCTGCAGGAAGGTGACGTAGCCCGGCGTGATCCGGTGCGCGTCGATCTCGGCGTCGCTGAGCCGGTCGTAGCCGGTGTTCCGGTACGCGGCGTCGGTGATGCCGAAGGAGTCGTCCAGCTGGCCGAGGGTGAGCAGTCGCAACGCCTCGGAGTCCCCGGAGCGCTCGAAGGACGGACGCTCCTCGGTCATGCCGCCGAAGCCGCGCACGCTCGCGACGCCGAACGAGTGACCGGCACCGTCCGAGCGCTCCTTGAACAGCCCGAGCAGGGGCACCTGTCCCTCGGACTCGACCGTGCGGGCACGCTCGTGCCAGTCCGTCGCCGCCTGGGCGATGCGGGCGAACCCGACACCGCCGACGGGGGCCTGCATGTGCGGGAAGACCCGGGCGAACAGGTCGTCGCGGGTGTCGAGGTAGTTCGGCTCGAAGAACTCGCCGCCGATGTAGCTCTCGGCCGTGCAGAGCCCCACGCGACCCATGGTCTTCGCGAGCGCCTTCTCGGCGGCCTTCCGGAACTGCTTCAGGGCGAGGTCCGTCGCGGTCAGCTCGCCCGCCGGCGCGGGGGCGGCGGGGTACTTCTCCTCCGCACGGAGGCGCGCGGAGAGGCTGTACACAGCTGCGGCCCCGAAGCCGAGCGCCGTCGCAACGTGGTGTGACGATGGCAGCTGACCGGACTCGGCGACGACGGAGATCCGCAGGCGCAGCCCGGTCTCGATGAGCCGCTGGTTCACGGCGGCCACGGCGAGGATCACGGGGAGGGGTGCATGGGTCGACGACACGTTGCGGTCGGAGAGCACGGCGATCCCGCCGCTGCGCTCCGCGAACGTCGCGACGGCCTCGGCGAGCTGTTCGGTCGCCGTGCGGACCGCGTCGGCGTTCGCCTGCTCGTCGCCGAGCACCGGCACGTAGAGCATGTCGAACCGCTCCAGCGGCACGATGTCCTGGTCACGCAGCCGCACCATGTCGAGGTGCCCCAGGATCGGGGACTGCACGACGAGCTGCCGGCTGGTCGTGCCCGTTCCGTCCGGCTTCGCGCCGAGCGCCACGCGCATCGACATGCCGTCCGCCTCGCGGATGGAGTCGAGCGGCGGGTTCGTCACCTGGGCGAAGCGCTGCGAGAAGTACTTCGCCATGCCGCCCTCGGTGTCGCTGAGCGCGTTGATGGCGTTGCCGTACCCCATCGCCGAGATCCGCTCCGAGCCGTTCTGCAGCATCGGGTCGAGCATGAACCGGAAGCTCTCCTGGTTCAGCGAGTACGCCACGTAGCGGCCCTGCAGCGACAGGTCGCCCTCGTAGCCCAGCGTGTTGGTCGTGCGGTCGTAGTCCGGGGCGGGGAGGTCGTCCAGGTTCACCCGGGCGGCGTCGAGCAGCGACCCGTAGGGCTTCCGCGCGGCGAGCATCTCGAGCACCTCGCGGGTGCGCATGAGCGTGCCGGTGCGGTGGTCCACGACGAGCATGCCGCCCGCCTCGATCCGGCCGCGGTGCACGACCTCGTCGGCGGCGAACTCCACCTGGCCGGCCTCCGACGACACCATGAGGTACTCGGACGTCTGCACCGAGCGCAGCGGGCGCAGTCCCAGACGGTCGAGCCGTGCACCGACGACGTCACCGTCGCTGAAGATCACCGCAGCCGGGCCGTCGTTCTTCTCCTCGTACAGCGAGAAGTACTCCAGCATGTCGCGCACGTCGGGGGTCAGGGTGCGGTCGTTCTCCCACGCCGGCGGCATGAGCGACACCACAGCCTCGACGATCTCGAGGCCGTCGTCGAACACGCGGCTCTGCAGGGTCTGGTCGAGACGGCTCGAGTCGGACTGCCCGGGCGGACGGACGATGCTGCGGGTGCGCGCACGGGCCAGGGCCTCGTCGGACAGCCGGTTCTTCCGGTCCGTGTTGAGTTCGCCGTTGTGCGCCATCAGGCGGAACGGCTGCGCCATCGTCGGGTGCGGCTCGGTGTTCGTGGAGAACCGGGTGTGGAAGTACAGCGTCCGGACCGAGTGCCGCGGGTCACGCAGGTCCGTGAAGTACCCGATGACCTCGCCGGAGTTCAGGCGGCCCTTCAGGATCTGGGTCCGCGCGCTGAGCGACAGCGGGTACAGGGCGGCGTGCTCGGCGCGGTCGGCAGCAGCCTGGCCGTACGAAATCGCCTCGATCGTGAGCAGGGCGCGGTTCGCCGCCTGGTCCACGGCCTCGCGCTCCCAGTCCGACGGCGCGCGGAAGACCCACTGCACGATCGGCAGCTGGTACTGCTCGGCCTCGGGCCGGGCGACGGAGTGGTCGACCGGGACGTCACGGACGAGCAGGAGCTCGAAGCCCTGCGCCTCGATCGAGTCGGTCACCGTCTGCACCGCGCGGTCGCGGTCGGCGGCGCCGCTCGGGTCCGTGCCGGTCGGCACGAAGCAGTTCGCGACCCCGAAGTGGCCCGCACGGAGCTCCTCGCCGGTGATCGCGCTGAAGAACTCCACCGACAGGTCGATGCTGACGCCCGCGCCGTCGCCGACGCCCTCGGCCGACTTGCCACCGCGGTGGGGGATCGCGCAGAGCGCTTCGTCGCCCTTGCGGATGACGTCGTGGCTCGGCGTCCCGTCGAGCCGGGTGATGAAACCGACGCCGCAGTCGCTCGATTCGCGGGCAGGGTCGTAGAGACCGAAGGAGGAGGGGTTCACGTGTGCGGGTCCAGTGGGGCGTTGCCGGCAGCGGACGGCCAGGCTGCATCAGTGGAGCGCTCGCCGCGGGCAGACCGGTGGTGGCAGTCGGGCCCTGTGGGGTTGTGGTGCGGTGGTGCGATGCTACGGCGCGGTATACCGCCCGCGCAACACCACGGCCACGACCCGCCGGGTCACGCTGCGCGCTCGCCCGTCTGCTCGTCGACGGCGATCGGTTCGGTGGCTGCCGTGCTCGCGTCAGCGGCCGGTGTCGTGCCCGGACGGATGAGCTCCGGACGTCGGCGGGTCCGGAACACCCAGGCCTTGAACAGGACGAACCGGACCCCCGTGGCGACGAGGTTCGCCGCGGTCAGCACGACGATCTCGGCCCCGTGCGACGCTCCCGGAGCGGTGGCGTGCAGCACCACGAGCGACCCGGACGTGATCGCCCACGCGATGCCGAACACGACGAGCCCCTGCACGTGGTGTCGTCCGGCGCCGGCCCGGCCGCGCACCCCGAACGTGAAGCGCCGGTTCAGTGCGGTGTTGCCGATCGCCGTGACGAGCAGCGCGAGGAAGTCGGCCGTCTGCGCACCGATGGCCGGTCGGAACAGTGCGTAGAGCAGGGCGAAGGCGACGGTGGAGAGGACCCCGATCGACCCGAACCGCAGCACCTGCCCGAGGATCCCCACGTGCGGCGGGGTGAACGGTCGACGGCCGATCGCCTCGTAGACCTCGGCGACCGGGACCCGACCGGACGCGATGCCGCGGGACACCCGCCACATCCCCTTGAGGTCCTCCGTCGCGGTGGAGGCGATGTGCACGGAGGAGTTGACGTCGTCCACCCAGTCGACGGGGACCTCGTGGATCCGGAGTCCCGCGTGCTCGGCGAGCACGAGCAGCTCGGTGTCGAAGAACCACGCGTCGTCCTCGCACAGCGGCAGGACGTGTTCCGCCGCCTGGCGGGTGATCGCCTTGAAGCCGCACTGCGCGTCGGAGAACGAGACCCCCATCGTGGTCCGCAGCAGCAGGTTGTACGAGCGGGAGATGAACTCGCGCTTGCCACCGCGCACCACCCGCGCCGACTCCGCCAGCCGGGTACCGATCGCGACGTCCGAGTGTCCGGACAGCAGCGGGGCGACGAGCGGCTCGAGGGCGGCGAGGTCCGTCGACAGGTCCTCGTCGACGTAGACGAGCACGGTCGCCGGGGACGCACTCCACACGGCCTTGAGCGCCCGGCCACGGCCCTTCTCCGGCAGGTGCACCGCGCGGACGTCGGGGAGCATCGCAGCGAGGTCCTCGGCGATCCGCGCGGTGTCGTCCGTCGAGGCGTTGTCCGCGATGGTGATCCGCCACGAGTGGTGCAGCGATGTCCTGCAGAACGTGTGCAGCCGTCGGACGTGGGCGGCGAGCGTGTCCTGTTCGTTGTAGCAGGGGACGACGATGTCGATGTCGAGGGTGGGGTCGTCTTGCGTCATGCCGATCATGCTCGGCAGCTGGCACAAGGGGACCGAAGCAGTGACCTGTGCCGTCCCTAAGAACGGAGTTCGGTGACCGTTCACGTCGTCCGCCGGACCAGGACCGGTCGTCATGGGTACCGTCGGTCCGAACGACACTCGTCGGTCAGGGCGACGGGTGCTGATGAGGGGGCGCCGTGGCCGGACCGGACGAGGGACAGCGGACGTCCGTGCTGCTCCCGGGTGAACGACTGGGGCTGGACCTCGACGAACGGTGTCCGGAGTTCGAGGAGCTGCTGCTGGCGCCGCCGCTGCACGGCATCCGGCCGGACGGGCACGACTGGCTCCGGCAGCGCTACGAGGAGATCGTCCCCCTCGTCCTGCCGGCAGCGCTGCGGGCGGTGGAGCACGGGGAGCCCGTGGACCGCGAGTGCCTGGCCCGGCTGCGGACCGTCGCCGCCGCGAGTGCCGGCGACCCGCGCGTCGACGTGTCGGTGGTGCTCCGTGGGGCCCTCCCCGCGATCCGGGTGTTCGCGCTCGTGATGCACACCGCCACACGCGGCAGGTCCGTCAGCCCCGACCATGCCGCGCGCACCATGCTCGCGATGAGTCGGGCGTCGCTCGTCGCCCACGAGCTGGGGTCCTGCTGGGCGGAGGCGTGGGCCCGGGAACGCCGTCGTCCGGTAGCCGCTCCGGCTGCTCAGGCCGCTCCTGCCGCGGCGGTCACGACGGGCGAGATCGACCTCGTCGCCGGAGCACCCGGCCTCGACGAGACCGAGGAACGGATGCTGGCGCTCGCCGCGCACGGGCTCTCGAACGAGCAGATCGCGAAGGAGACCTCCTACAGCCGGCAGGCGGTCGCGTGGCACCTCGGACGGCTGATGCGGTCGTGGAAGGCGCCGAACCGGACGGCCATGGTCTCGGTCGCGTTCGTCAAGGGCTGGATCCGGTCGCGGTGCGCACCGCGGGCCGCCGCACGGACCTGGCCGCCGGAGCTCGGGTCCGGATCCGGCCCGGGACCCGGGTCCGCGACCGAGCTCGGCGCCGGGTCCGCGACGTACGACGACGCCCCTTGAGACCGGGGTCGCAAGGGGCGTCGGATCGTCGCGCGCGGGTCAGCCGCCGTTCACGCTGATGACGTTGTCGATGCGCTCGATGTTCCCGAACGCGCCCCAGTTCAGCCAGCCGCCGTCACCGTTGTTCGTGATCTTGCCGGGGCCCTTGAACCAGTAGATGACGTAGTTCCCGCCCTTGATGTCGATCGACTGGGCATCGGCGACGTCGCCCTCGACGGAGATGTCCTGGTTCTTGTTCACCACGGCGACCGTCAGACGGTCCGGGTTGCCGGCGTTCCAGTAGCCGACGTCCAGCGCGGCCTGCACGGCACCGCCGCGGTCACCTTGGTCGTTGACGGCGTCCTTGATCGCGTTGACGATCGCGACCGGGTCGAGGTTGACGTTGACGTTCCCGCTGCCGCCGACGCTGCTCGATGCCGAGGTCGTGGGGGCGGGCTCGGCTGCCTGCGCCGGAGCGGCGACGAACGCGCCGGCGATGACGGCGCCGCCGAGAACGGTGCCGGCGAGGGTCTTGACGGTCTTCGACTGGAACGACTTCATGATCTGCTTCCCATCTCTGCAGTGGTGACCCGTTCGGGTCGTCTTGCTCGGACGTGACCCAGCCTGCGTCGATGTGGCCGTCTGCGCACGGGTTCGGGCCGGACGTTGGACGATCGTCTGACGACCGTGCCCGGATCCCTGACACGTGCCACGATGCGCCGCGGTGCCGGCGACGGGTCCGCAGTCAGCGCGGGAGCAGGACCTGCACCACCGCCACCACCGCGAGGACGGCGATCGGCACCCCGGCGATCCAGGCGCCGGCTCGGATCTGCGTCCGGCGGATGGTGGGCCGGGCGTGCGAGGCCCGTGCGAACTCCGTCGCGGCGACGAGTTCCGGGGCGGCTGCCGGCGGCGCGGGCTCGGGCTGCGGTCGGTCGTCCTCGAACGCGGGCACCTCGACGACCAGGTCGTCGGCGCGTGGTCGTTCCGGCAGCTTGTCGTACGCGTTCGTCATCGTGACCCCCTCGTCACTCCCAGTATGCGTCCGATCGCCGCCGTTTCATGAGCAGGAATCGTCGGGTCGACGACGGCCGCCCGACGATTCCTGCTCACGAAGCGATCGCACCCGGCGCGCCGCCCGGCCCGTCGCCCGGCCCGGGCGCGCCGCCCGGCCCGGGCGCGCCGGCCGGCCCGTCGGCCGACTCCGCGCCCGGCAACTCCACCGTGAACGCCGTCCGCCCCGGCTCGGACACCACCCGCACCTGTCCGCCGTGCGCCGTCACCACCGCCCGGACGATCGCCAGCCCGAGGCCGCTCGTCCCCTGCCCGTGCGACCGGGTCCGCGACGCCTCGCCGCGGGTGAACCGGTCGAACAGCGTCGGCAGGGCGTCGGCGGGGATCGGTGGTCCGTCGTTCGCCACCACGAACCGCACGACCTCCCCGACCCGCTGCACCGACACGACGACCGCCGTGCCCGCGGGGGTGTGCGTCCGGGCGTTGGCGAGCAGGTTCGTCACCACCCGGCGGAGCTGCGCTTCGTCGCCGCGCACGGTGACCGGGTGGTCGTCCAGCACCTGCAGGGTCCACCGGTGGTCGGGTGCGGTCGCACGGGCGTCCATCGTGCCCTCGACGACGAGCGACGTCAGGTCGACCGGCTCCCGCGAGGGCGCCGGCGTGGTCGCCGTCACGCCCGCGTCGAGCCGCGCGAGCAGCAGGAGTTCGTCCACCAGGTCGCCCATCCGCACGGCCTCGCGTCCGATCCGTTCGACGTTCCGGTGCATCGTGTCGACGTCCGACGTGGTGGCGGTCAGCTCGGCGTAGGCGCGCACGGTGGCGATCGGGGTGCGCAGCTCGTGCGAGGCGTCGGCGATGAACGTCCGCATCCCGGCCTCGGCGTCGCGTCGGACCGTGAGCGCGCGGGCCACGTGTCCGAGCAGTCGGTTCAGCGCGGTGCCGACCTGTCCGACCTCGCGGTTCGCGCGGAGGTCGGCGGCGGACACGCGGCCGGGGATGTCGGTGTCGCCGCGCTCGAGGTCCAGCGTCGTGACGTCGGATGCGACGTCGGCGACGCGTTCCAGCGGCCGCAGCGACCGCCGGACGAGCAACCGCACCGCGAACGCGGCGATGACCGACCCCGCGACCGTGACGATGCCGATGACGAGGAGGAGCCGACCGATCGCGGCGTCGAGGGCACCGACGGGGAGTGCCGTGACGAACACGTCCCCGTCGTCGCCGACCGCCTGCACCCGGTAGGTCCCGAGCGTTCCGAGATCGATCGTCGCGGGGTCGCCGCCGCGCCGCACCGCGGAGAGGGTCCGCTCCTGCGCCGCGGTGAGGCCGTGCTGCTTCCCCGCGCTGTCCGTGTACCCGCCGAGCACGGCCGTCCCGTCGCGGAAGATGGCGACGACCGTTCCGGCGGACTGTCCGGGAGCGCCGATGAACGCGTTGTTCGGATCCGCTCCGGTGCCGGAGGTCGGTGGCGGTGGCCGCTGGCCGTCCGGTCCGCCGACCGTCCGGTTCGCGGCGGTCGAGAGCTCGGCGTCGAGCCGCTGCACGAGGTACCCGCGGAACGCGACGACCGTCACGGCACCCACGACGACGTTCGTCGCGACGAGCAGCAGGACCACGGCGGCCACGATGCGCCAGCGGAGCGACGGCACGCGGTGCGTGCGATCGGGCCGGGAGGCGCGGCTCGCCCCGGACGGTCGCCTCACGTCGCCGGGCGGAGGACGTACCCGGCCCCGCGGACGGTCTGCAGCATCGGCTCGCGTCCGGCGTCGAGTTTCTTCCGCAGGTACGAGACGTACATGTCGACGAGGTTGGACGAGGTGCCGAAGTCCATCCCCCACACGCCCGCGAGCAACTGCTCCCGGGACAGCACCCGGTTCGCGTTCCGGGCGAGGTGGCGCAGCAGCTCGTACTCCGTGGGGGTGAGGTCGATGGGGTCGCCGGCGCGGCTGACCGTGCGGGCGTCCTCGTCCAGGCGCAGGTCGCCGACGAGGGTCTCTGCGCCGCCGGCGGCTGCCACCCGGGCGGACGTCCGGGCGAGGATCCGGGCGCGGACGAGCAGTTCGTCGATGCCGAACGGCTTGGTCAGGTAGTCGTCGCCCCCGCCGGTGAGCCCGGCGAGGCGGTCCTCGGGGGCGTCCCGGGCGGTGAGGAACAGCACCCGGACCGCGTCCCGGGAGTCCCGCAGCCGTTCGAGGACCTCGAACCCGTCGATGTCCGGGAGCATCACGTCGAGGACGATGACGTCGGGCTGGAACTCCCGCGCCGCGAAGAGCACGTCCCGGCCGCGGTGCACGGCCCGCACGGACCAGCCGTCGCCCTCGAACGCGAGGGCGACGGCGTCCGCGAGGGCGTGCTCGTCGTCGACGACCAGCACACGGACGGGGCTGCCGTCGGTGCGCAGCAACGGGAGCGCGGGCATGTCCCGGAGCCTACTTCGGGTCGCTCAGGTCGTAGACCGTCTGCCCGCCGACCGTGGTGCTGCTGTAGTTCGCCGCGACCCACTCCTGGATCGCCGACGCCGTGGAGGAGCCGCCGCCCATCGCGCCGCCGCCCGACCCCGAGGAGATGTAGTACCCGACGTCACCGGCTGCGACCCAGGCCTGGAACTCGGCGAGCGTGGGGGCCGGGTCGCTCGACCAGCCGCCGATCGCCATCACGGCGGTGTCGGTGTCGAGCTCGAGCTGCGCGGCCGACTGGGACCCGTTGACCGCCGCCGCCCACTTCGCGTCGGATGCCTCGAGGAGCTTCTGCAGCGCGGACGAGGTCGAACCGCCCTGGCCGCCGGCGCTGCCTCCGGTGCCGCCGCCGGCGCCACCGTCGGTCCCGCTGCCGGTCGTGCCCTCGGGGGCCGCTCCGGTCGTGCCGCCGGGCGGTGTCCCGCCGGGTCCCTGCTGGGTGCCGTCCGTGGTGTCGGACCCGTCCGTCCCGGTACCGGAGGTGGTCCCACCCGGTCCTCCCGCGCCTCCCGGCATGCCGCCGCCGGTTCCACCGCCGCCCATCCCACCGGTGCTGCTGCCCGCCGGACCGACGCTCGGGATCGACCCGGAGTGCGCGACGGTCGTCGTGGCGAGGGCGTAGGCCGTGGTCCCGGTGAGCCCGAACAGGGTGCCGGCGAGGACGCCCACGGCAACCAGCTTGCGGAGCGTCGGCACGCTGCCGACGACGATCGCAGCAGCGGACAGCAGCCCGCCGGCGAGCACCACCCAGCGGAGCCAGGGCAGCCACGTCGGGTCCTCGTTGAGCAGGCACCAGCCCCAGAACGCGGTGACGCCGGTCATCGCGGCGAGGCCGAGGCGTCCGAGGAACCGCTCGCGGGCGTGCCACAGGAGGGCGCCGCCCGTGCCGACGAGCCCGGCGATCGCCGGCACGAGCGCGACCGTGTAGTACGGGTGGATCGTCCCGGACATGTACGAGAACACGAGCCCGGTGACGATCAGCCAACCGCCCCAGAGGACCAGCCCGGCCCGGGCGGGGTCGGCGAGGTGGCGGCGACCCACGACGACCAGACCCAGCACGAGCGCCAGGAGCGCCGCGGGCAGGAGCCACGAGATCTCCAGGCCCATCTCGGACGAGAACAGCCGGTTCAACCCGGTGGACCCGCCGAACGACGAGCCCGCGGTGCCGCCGGTCATCCCGCCGCCTCCGCCGCCGTTGCCCGAGCCGCCGAAGATGCGCCCGAGGCCGTTGTAGCCGAACACCAGGTCGAGCACGGTGTTGTTCGTCGAGCCGCCGATGTACGGGCGGGCATCCGCGGGCCAGATCGCCACGGCGACGACCCACCAGCCGGCCGCGACCACCAGGGAACCTGCCGCGATCAGGAGCCCGACGACGCGCCGGCCCCACGTGGTGCGGGCAGCGAAGAGGTACACGAGACCGAAGGCCGGCAGGACGAGCAGCCCCTGCAGCATCTTGGTCAGGAACGCGAACCCGAGGGCGACGCCGGCGAGCGCGATCCACTTCCAGCTGCCCCCCGGGAGCGCCCGCACCGTGCAGTACGCGCCGGCGGTCATCAGCAGGACGAGCAGGGCGTCCGGGTTGTCGAACCGGAACATCAGCGCGGCCGCCGGGGTGGCGGCGACGACGAAGCCCGCGAGCAGCGCACCGACGTTCGCGGTGGTGCTGCCCAGCCGGGTGAGCGTCCGGCGGACCGTGCCCCAGACCAGCGCGACCGAACCGACGGCCGACAGCGCCTGGGGGAGCAGCAGGCTGAAGCTCGAGAAGCCCAACAGTCGGGCGGACAGCACCATCACCCACAGCGAGGCCGGTGGTTTGTCGACGGTGATGAAGTTCGACGAGTCGAGCGAGCCGAAGAAGAACGCCTCCCACGACTTCGTGCCGGCCTGCACGGCCGCGGCGTAGAAGCTGTTGGCGTACCCGGAGGCGCTGAGGTCCCAGAGGTACACCACGGCGGTCACGACGAGGAGCGCCCAGAACGCCGGGCGGAGCCAGCGGGCGTCCTCGCGCTCGCCGAGGAACAGTCGCGTGAGGGGCGTGCGACGCCGGTCCCGCGCGGCACTGTGCGCGCGGTCGCGTCGGTCGGTCACGGGGATCGGGTACGTGGTCATGGCAGTGAGGATTCCGGGCGATCCCCGAACGACCCGATGCTCCGGCTTGGCGGTTCCTAAGACCCGCTCACGCGGGCTCCGCCCCTCGCACGGTGCGACGGCCAGCCGCGGCGCGGGGGTGCACGGCCGCAGGGTGCGAGGTTCCGTGCACCGTGGGACGGCACGCGGCTCGCGCACTGCGCGGGACCTCGCACCGTGGCGGGCGCGCCTCGCACGGTGCGACGCCACCCTGGCGGGCGGCCCTCGCACGGTGCGATGTCAGGCGTAGCGCCGTGCGGCTCGCAGGGCAGCCCCGGTGTACGAGCCGCCGAACAGGAACACGTGCAGCAGCAGCGGCGCGAGCTGGTGCAGCTCGACGCGGTCCTGCCAGCCGTCCGCCAGGCGTGACTCGGAGTCGTAGGCGTCGATGACCGTCTCGAGCCGGGGGAGTCCGAAGAGTGCCAGGAGCGCGAGGTCCGTCTCGCCGTGCCCGCCGTGCGGGTTCGCGTCGATGAGCACCGCTCCGGTCGGTTCGTCGTGGTCGCTCGGCCACAGCACGTTGCCCGCCCACAGGTCGCCGTGCAGCCGTGCCGGCCGGTCTCCGACGAGCGCGGGCTGGGGTGCGCCGAGCGTGCCGTCCTGCACCCGGTCGGCGACACGGTCGAACAGTGCGGCCTCGGTCCGGTCGAACCCGCCGGTGTCGACGATCCGGCGGACGAAGTCGCGGATGCGGTACTCGGCGAAGAACTCGCCCCACGTCGACGGGGCGTCGTCGGCGGTGACGAACGGCGTGCCGGACCGGCCCATCCGGAGCGGACCGTCCGACGGGAAGCCCGGGGCGGGCGTCCCCCAGCCGTCCGCGCCGGCGGCGTGGGTGTGCGCGAGCGACCGGCCGAACCGCTCCGCCTGCGCCGCGGTCGGCGTGCCGTCGTCGATCAGCTCGAGGTCGAGCACGGTGGGCGACGGGCGTCCGAGGACTCGGGCGATCCTGGTGCCCCCGGTCTCCTCGGCCGCGGCCAACCAGGCCAGACCGGCTGCCTCGGCGGCGGCTTCGTGCGGGTCGGTGAAGGTCTTCACGTGCGTCTCGGCCATCGCCCCATCCTGCCGATCGTCCCTCCGCGCAGCGTCAGACCACCCGCAGGTGCTCCGCCCGACCCGTGAGCACCCGCAGGTGCAGCTCGACACGGCGCGCGAACTGCGGGCAGTCGGCGTCAAGGAGCGCGGTCACGAGACTCCGGCGTGACCCGGCCGGCCGATCGGCCCAGTACCGCGCCTGCTGGCGGACGACGTCGCGGACCGCGGCAGGAGCAGAGTCGTCGACGAGTACGAAGAAGTCGTCGCACCGGTGGACCTCGTAGTGCGCGGCGTCATCGGACGTGAGTCCGTGGTCCTGCGTCAGCAGGACGTGCGCCCGGCACGCCACGGCGGCGGCGTGGACGTGCCGATCGTCCGGGTCGGAGCCCCGGTAGGGCACCGTCGCGTCGAAGTCCTCGACGAGTTCGTCGATGGCACCGAGCACCGCCGCACGCAGTCGCGTCACCGCACCGCCCGGGAGTTCTGGATGTCGGCGGCGCAGCGTGCGCACCGTCTCGGCGAGGACGTCCTCCGTCGTGTGCAGCTGGAACATCCCGTCGGTGCGGAGCCGCAGCAGACAGATCCAGTCACGCAGCGTCCGACTGCAGAGAACGTTGGCGTCGACGAAGACCCGCTGCAGCATCACATTTCACACGATACTGCGGAGGTGGTGCTCAGTCGAACGCTTCGCCGGCTTCGAGGACCGCTCGGGCGGAGTCCTGCCGGGTCTGCTGCCGCGCGGCCCGGAGGAGCAGGACGTCTTCGCGGCGCAGGCGGTGGTGTGTCCCGACGGTGCGTGCTGCGATCTCGCCGCGACGGATGAGCTTCATCAGGGTGGGACGTGACACCCCGATGACGTCGGCCGCCACCGTCGTGGTCATCTCGTCCGGCAGGACGGTCGTCGAGACTCCTGCGCCGGACGCCATGCTGTCGAGCAGGTCTGCGAGGAACGTGCTCAGCCGTTCCGGGAGCGCTGTCGTCATCCCGTCATCGAGCTCCACGGTGACGCCGACGATCCGGCGGTCTCCCGTCGTGCGGACCAGCTCGGCTGCCTCGGTCCGGGCGAGTTCGTCGGCCGGGACGTCGGCGACAGTGACGGCGTTGCTGCGCATGTGGAGCCTCCTGCCTTCGGTGTCGGGTACCCCACGGTACTGGGGTTGCACTTGCAACTGCAACCCTGTCGGCTCAGACCGCGTCGACCAGCGCCCGCGCCAACGGGTGCCACTCCCGCGACACCGGCCCGCTCAGCACGAGCGTGCGTGAGAGTCGCCGCGCCATCGGCACCATCACGAGGTCCGGCGGCAGCATCCCACGCCCGAGCGTCGGCACGATCGAGACCCCTTCGCCGCGTTCGATCATCCCGAACATCGTGCTCATCTCCCGCACCCGGTGCGCCCAGCGGAACGGCTGCCCTTCGAGCTCGTGCAACCGTTGGATCTGGCGTTCGCAGCCACCGCCTCCGGCGACGAGCCCGTCCTCGTGCAGGTCGTCGAGCGTCAGTGCGGGCAGGTCGGCGAGCGGGTGGTCACGCCGGACGACCGCTGCCATCTCGTCCTGCGCGACGACGACCCCGCCGTCCGGCACCGGCGAGGGATCGACCAGGACCGCCGCGTCGACCGTCCCGGCCTCGAGCCACTCGGGCATCTCGTCGTCGTCGCCCTCGTAGACCTGCACGTCGACGTCCGGCAGGGTGACCGCCCAGAGTTCGCGGAGCCGCGGCAGCAGGCCCTGGCAGACGGTGGGGACGGCGGCGAGCCGCACGGTGCCGCGCGCCGTGGCGGGCCGGACCACTGCCTCCAGGGCGTCGACGGAGGCGAGCACGCTGCGGGCGTGCGCCAACAGGCGTTCGCCCAGCGGTGTGGGGACGGTGGCCGCTCCGCGGCGCACGACGGAGCCGCCGACCTCGCGCTCGAACCCGGCGACGGCGTGCGAGACGGCGGACTGTCCGACGCCGAGCTGTGCGGCGGCGGTCGTGAACGAGCCGGCGTCGACGATCGCGACGAACGCGCGGAGCTGGGGCACCGAGACGGTCATGCGTTGTCCTCATCCGATCATGAGCCGCATGCGTTTGCCGCATGCGCTGGAGATGTCGACACTAGGCCACATGAACGTCGTCCTCTACCTCCTGGTGGCCCTGACCTGGGGCTCGAGCTTCCTGTTCGCGAAGATCGGGCTCGACGGCCTCGCTCCGCAGCAGGTCGCCACGGTGCGGACCGTCCTCGGGGCGCTGACGCTCGTCGCCGTGCTGCTCCTGACACGCCGTCGCTGGCCGCGCGAGCCCCGGGTGTGGGCGCACCTGCTCGTCGTGTCGGTGTTCCTCAACGCCGTGCCGTCCTCCCTGATGGCGTGGGCGGAGCAGACGGTGCCGTCCGGGCTCGCGAGCATCTACAACGCGACGACGCCGATCATGACGATGGCGGCGCTCGCCGTCCTGGTGCCGTCCGAGCGGCTGCGCGGACGACAGGTCGTCGGGATCGTGCTCGGCATCGTGGGCGTGCTCGTGCTGGTCGGCCCGTGGGACGTCCTCGGCGACCCCGCGGTGCTCGCCAGCGTCCCCGGTCAGGTCGCACTGCTCGGGATGACCGCCTGCTACGGCGTCGGACTCGCCTACCTGCGCCGGGTGGCGGTCGCGAGCGGCTCCGACCCGGTCACGATCGCGACGGTGCAGCTCACGCTGGCGTCCGGGCTGCTCCTGCTCGTCGCGCCCGTCATCGCCACCGGCCCGGTGCAGCTGGACTGGAGGATCGTGGGCGCGATGCTCGCCCTGGGTTGCATCGGCACGGGGTTGGCCTACGCCTGGAACACGCGGCTGGTCCAGGCATGGGGCGCGGGGCGCGCGTCGACGGTCACCTACCTGACGCCCGTCGTCGGCGTGGTGCTCGGCGTGCTGGTGCTCGGCGAACACGTGCGGTGGAACGAACCGGTCGGCGGCCTCGTCGTCCTGCTCGGGATCGCGCTCGCGTCCGGGGTCATCGGTCGCCGACGTGCGGCCGCGGCGGCACCGGATCCCGTACTGGGGACAGTCCGTCACGGCTGACGGAGAGGGCGGCGTCCTAGGATCGCGACATGTACTCGTCAACGGAGACGGAGACCGGCATGTCGTCCACCCAGCACCCCAGCACCACCCGACGGACGCACGCCACCGCCTCCGTCGCGGCGATCCTCGCCGAGTCCGCCGCGCGGTACCCGGACGACGTCGCCGTGATCGTCGGGGACCGCCGCACCACCTACGCCGAACTCTGGTCGCAGACGCTCGCGTACGCCGGGGCCCTGCGCGCACGCGGGGTGACGGAGGGCGCACGGGTCGCGATGCTCGTCCCGAACGTCGAGGACTTCCCCCGGGTCTACTACGCCACCCTGGCGCTCGGCGCGGTCGCCGTCCCGGTGCACGCCCTGCTGAAGCGCCGCGAGATCGAGTACGTCCTGCGCGACAGCGGGGCGACCCTGCTCGTCTGCGCCGCGCCGCTGCTGGCCGAGGGGGCGGCGGGCGCCGACCTCGCGGACGTCGACGTCGTGACCGTCCTGGCGCCGGAGGGGTCGGAGACCGGCCGCGACCGGCTCGAGGACCTCGCGCAGCGGGCCGAACCGCTCCGGACGTACGAGCCGCGCGACCCGTTCGACACCGCGACGATCCTGTACACGAGCGGCACCACCGGCCAGCCCAAGGGTGCGGAGGGCTCGCACTTCGCACTGCTCGAGCAGGTCAACACGAACCTGATGACGACGTTCGACATGCACCGCGGGGACGTCCTCCTCGGCGCCCTGCCGCTGTTCCACACGTTCGGGCAGACGTGCACGATGAACACCGGCTTCCGGATCGGCGCGACGATCGTCATGCTGCCGAAGTTCGACGGGGACGCTGCGCTCGCCGCGATGGTCGAGCACGGGTGCGAGGTCTTCATGGGCGTCCCGACGATGTACATGGCCCTCCTCGACGCCGCTTCCCGCTCCGACGCACGGCCGACGCTGCGCTACGCGATCTCCGGCGGCGCCTCCCTGCCCCTCGCCGTCCTCGAACGGTTCCAGGACGTCTTCGACGCGCCCATCCACGAGGGGTACGGGCTCACCGAGACCTCGCCGGTCGCGTCGTTCAACCACGTCGGACGGCCGCCGCGCCCCGGCACGATCGGCACGCCGGTGTGGGGCGTCGAGGTCGAGATCGCCGACCCGGAGCAGCAGGACACCATCGTGATGCTCCCGCACGGCGAGATCGGCGAGCTCGTCATCCGCGGACACAACCTGATGAACGGGTACCTCGACCGTCCGGAGGACACCGCGGCGGCGATCGTCGACGGCTGGTTCCGCACCGGTGACCTCGGCACGAAGGACGACGACGGCTACCTGACGATCGTCGACCGCACGAAGGACATGATCATCCGCAACGGGTACAACGTGTACCCGCGCCAGGTCGAGGAGGTCCTCGCGGCGCACCCGGACGTCGCGATGGCCGCGGTCTTCGGGGTGCCGCACGAGGTGCACGGCCAGGAGATCGAGGCCGCCGTGGTGCTCCGCGCCGGCGCGACCGTCACCCCGCAGGAGCTGATCGACTTCGTCGCGGCGGAGATCGCGGCCTACAAGTTCCCGCGGGCGGTGCACGTGCTCGACGCACTGCCGCTGGGGCCGAGCGGCAAGGTGCTCAAGCGTGAGCTCGTCGACCGGTTCAGCGTGCCCGTGTGACCTCCCCACGACGACGTTCGACCGCCGGCCTGCTGTTCGCGTCGTCGCACCCCGGCCCGACGGTGACGGTGACGGTGCTCGCCGCGGTGATCGCGTCCGCCGTCGGGCACCCCGTCTGGCTGGTCGTCCTGGTGGCGCTCACGGTGGTCGCCGGGCAGCTCTCGATCGGCCTCGCGAACGACTGGATCGACGCCGACCGCGACCGTGCGGTCGGACGATCGGACAAGCCGGTGGCGCAGGGTCTGATCGCGGTCACCACCGTGCGGAACGCCGCGTTCGGCACCGCTGCCGCTGCGGTCGTCCTGTCGGTGTTCCTCGGCCCGGTGGCCGCCGTGGCGCACCTCGTCCTCGTCGCCGCCGGCTGGGTGTACGACGCCGGGCTGAAGCGCACGGTGTGGTCCGTCGTGCCGTTCGTCGTCGCGTTCGGCCTCCTGCCGGTCGTCGCCGTCGCCGCGGGTCCCGAGGGGCAGTGGCCTGCCTGGTGGGCGATCGCGACGGGAGCGGTGTTCGGCGTCGCGATCCACTGCACGAACGTCCTGCCCGACCTGGTCGACGACGCTGCGACGGGAGTCCGGGGGTTCCCGCACCGGCTCGGGCTCCGTGGCGCCGGGGTCGTGGCGTTCGGTGCGCTGGTGGTCGCGGCGCTGCTCGTCCTCGGTGGTCAGGTGCTCGGGGACGCCCCGGTCCGCGGCGTCGGCGTGGTGCTCGCGATCCTCGGGACGGTCGTGGTCGTCGTCCTGGCGGCGGCGGGCATCCGGCTCGTGCTGCTGGGTGTGGCGTCACGCACGCTGTTCCGGCTGGTCATCGCGTCGTCGCTCGTGCTGGTCGTCGAGCTCGGTCTCGCCGGCGCGCGGCTGGTGGGCTGAACCGGGATCCCGTCAGGCCCAGCGCATCGCGTAGACGCCGGCGAGGGCGTCCGCGGTCGGGAGGGCCAGGACCGTCCGGAGCAGCGCCTCCCGTCCGAACGCGCTCACCGGGCCCAGCGGACGGCCGAGCGCCATGTTCAGCTCCGCCTGCCGCGCTGCACGGCGGGCGATCGCCTGCCGCCGGCGGGCGTACCCCGGCCACGGCCCGGCGGAGCCCGAGCCGACCGCCCCGGCGAGCAGCGGTGCGAGTTCGGCGGCGTCCGCCCAGCCGAGGTTCATGCCCTGTCCGCCGATCGGGCTGATCTCGTGCGCGGCATCGCCGATGAGCACCACCCGGCCGACGCCGACGCGGACCGCGGCCCGTCGCCGGACGCGGAAGTCGCTGGTCATCGTGCAGGTCGACGGTTCCGGCGAGGCGCCCGTGCGGTCCGACACGATCGCGGCGAGGCGCGTCGCGTCGACGGCGGCCCCGTCGCGGACCAGGACGACGTACCGGCGCCGATCGCCGGGGAGCGGGAACGACTCCACCACACCCGACGGGCCGACGTCGACGATCGCTGCGGAGCGGGCCCCCGGCCCCTCGGCGTCCGCGAAGTCGCCCATCACGTAGCGGTCCGGGTAGTCCCGGCCGGTGGTGCCGATGCCGAGCAGGTCACGGGTGACGCTCCGACCGCCGTCCGCCCCGACGACGAACGACGCCCGGACCGACACGGGGGAGCCGTCCGGTCCGGCACCGGAGGCGTCGACGTGGTCCCGGTGCCGGTCGAGTGCGGTGAGCGACGTGCCGACGCGCAGCGCGGTGGGCGCCAGCGCGGCGAGGCGCTCGCGCAGGAGGGCCTCGGTGCGGTGCTGGTCGAGGGTCACGACGTAGGGGTGGGTGGCCGAGGCCCGGTCGAAGGACAGCGTCCCGAGGGTCCGACCACGGCTCCGCGCCACACCGCGACGGACCCGGGTGGCCTCGGCGAGCACCGGGTCGTCCAGGCCGATCGCGGCGAAGGCGTCGAGCGAGGGCGGGTGGATGCCGATCGCCCGGGACCCGCTCGGCTCGGTGGTGCGTCGTTCCCACACGGCGACCTCGAGGCCGCGCGCGGCGAGGAGTGCCGCTGCGAAGAGGCCGACGGGGCCGCCGCCGACGACGAGGACGTCGACGCGTTCCGTGGTCACGGTGCGAGCCTACGGAGGTCGGCCGGCGCGGCCGCCCAGCCGGCCCCGTACCGGACGGGAGGCGCGTGACGACGCCGCCCCGTGCCTCCCGTCCGTCAGGTGGTCACGTCAGCCGGCGGCGTCCGCCGTGCCACGAACCGACCGGTCCGCCGCCACCAGGCGGCGTGCCTCGCGGAAGCGCTTCCGGGCCTTCTCGACCGGCACCTCCACCGCGTAGGCCGCACCGACGGCGACGAGCAGCGCTGCGCCGACGAGCCACACCTTGCCCCAGGCGCCGATCGCGAACGTCCCGAGCAGGGCGATCACCAGGGGGTGCCAGAGGTACGCCGAGTACGACACCCGCCGACCGAACCAGGACATCGGCGTCCACGCCAGCGCGACCGAGACGGGCGACCGGACGGAGACCAGGCCGCCGATGAGCAGCGCCGAGATGAGCCCGGTGACCGGCAGCACGACGCCGAACGACCACCCGTGCTGCGTCCAGTCGTCGTCGATCCAGAACTGCACGCCCGCGAGCAGGGCGATGCCCACCCAGGTGCCGACGTGTCCGGCGATCCCGGCGGCCCAGGTCCGCACCCGTTCGTCGTCGAGGAGCAGCGCGAGCAGGCAGCCGGTGGCGAGCGGGACGACCCCGAGCACCGGGGAGAAGTACACGTCCGGCGTCGCACCGCTGTTCGGGGTGCGGTAGCTCAGCCACGACGCCGCGGCCGCACCGACGATGACGACGCCGAGCCCGACCATCAGCCAGTGCCGACGGGCCCGGAGTGCGAACAGCAGCACGAGGACCGGGGGCCAGACGAGGTAGAACTGCTCCTCCATCGACAGGCTCCACGTGTGTGCGAACACGCCCTGCGTGGTGTCCCAGAACGACCGGAACAGGTTGCCGGTGTAGCTCAGGGCGATGAAGGCCGCCTCGCCGGGGGAGAACGAGGCGCCCTTGTAGTCGCCGACCCAGTTCCAGAGCGCCAGGCCGACGATGACCAGGGCGAGGAGCGCGGGGTAGAGCCGCAGCAGTCGCTTCGTCCAGAACGATCCGAGTCGGATGCGTCCGGTGCGCCGACGCTCACCGAGCAGCAGCGTCGAGATGAGGAAGCCGGACAGGACGAAGAACACCGTGACGCCGATGAAGCCGCCCTCGAACTGCGGCACGTGCAGGTGGTAGAGGATCACGATGAGGATCGCCACCGTACGGAGGCCGTCCAGGGCCGGGGCACGGTGGGTCAGCGGCGGCGGCGGTGTCGCACGGGTGCGGCTGCCGTCGGTCGCCGGGACGGTGGTGGTGCTGATCCGCTCCGGTGAGAGCGTGGTGGTCGCCACGGACGCCTCCTGCGAGCTCGGGGTGGACGGTCACGGGCACGGGTGTCGTGACCGGATCGTTACATGATGCTCGCGGAAGGTAAGAGCCGTCTCAACGACCGGGGTGCACCAGGCTCGTCAGGGCGTCCAAGCGTTCGTGGGCGATCTCGGTGAACGGACGGTCCTCGTCGTCGGCGATCCACTGCGCGAACGACAGGTGGAAGACGGTGACGGCGGTCTCGGCGGCCATCGTCGCGCCCGGGTCCGAGACTCCGCGGTCCCGCAGGACCTCGCCCAGCCGGATCTTCAGGGTCGCGAGCTTGCCGAGCTCGCGTTCGCCGAGCGCCGGGTTGCCGTCGATGATGCTCTGCCGTGCGCGTGACCACGGGCGGCGCTCCTCCGGGAAGAACCCGCCGGCGGCGTCGAGTGCGAGCCGGATGAGGTCGAACGGCGCCGTGTCCGCGGGGGCGGCCTCGATGGGGCCGGTGAACATGCCGAGGAAGTCGTCCTGCCCGGCGAACAGCACCTCGCGCTTGTCGGCGAAGTGCCGGAAGAAGGTCCGCTCGGTGACCTCGGCGGCGGCGGCGATGCCCGCGACGGTCGTCTGGTCGTAGCCCTGCTCCGCGAAGAGCTGGAGGGCGGTCGCCTGCAGTCGCTCACGGGTTCCGGGTTGCCATCGGGCCATGTCCGCAGTCTACTGATGACAGTGGCTGACATCGAGTGCTACGGTGATGTCAGTTCATGACATCACCGCCGTGGACACCTGTGAAGGGAAAGCTCATGCACGTGTTCGTCACCGGGGCCTCCGGCTGGATCGGCTCCCACACCGTCGACGACCTCCTCGCCGCCGGTCACACCGTCACCGGTCTCGCCCGTTCCGACGCCTCCGCCGCGTCGCTCGAGGCGAAGGGCGTCACCGTCCTCCGCGGCGACCTGGACGACCTCGACGCCATCCGTCGCGGCGCCGGCGAGGCCGAGGGCGTGCTGCACCTCGCCAACAAGCACGACTGGGCGAACCCCGCGGCGACGAACGCCAGCGAGCGCGCCGCCGTGGAGACCATCGGCGAGGCGCTCGTCGGCACCGATCGGCCCTTCGTCGTCGCGTCCGGTGTCGCCGGTCTCGCGCAGGGCCGCCCCTCGACCGAGGCGGACCCGAACCCGTTCGTCGGCCCGGAGAGCATGCGCGGCGGCAGCGAGAACCGCGGCTTCGACTTCGTCGACCAGGGCGTCCGCACGATCGCAGCCCGGTTCAGCCCCACCACCCACGGCACGGGCGACCACGGCTTCATCGCCGCGATCGTCGGCGCCGCCCAGCGCACCGGGGTCTCGGGCTACATCGGCGACGGCTCGAACCACTGGGCCGCCGTGCACGTCACCGACGCCGCACGACTCGTCCGGCTCGGCCTCGAGCAGGCACCGGCCGGCACGAAGCTGCACGCCGTCGCCGAGACCGCGATCCCGACCCGGGCGATCGCGGAGGCCATCGGCGAGGCGCTCGGCCTGCCCGTCACGGCCGTCGACCCCACGGACGCGGAGTCCCACTTCGGGTTCATCGGACGGTTCTTCGGCATGGAGATGTCCGCCAGCTCGGACGAGACGCGGAAGCTCCTCGGCTGGGAGCCGACCGGCCCCGGCCTGCTCGAGGACATCGCCGCGGGGGCGTACTCGGCGGTCACCGCGCAGCGCTGACCCCGAACGACAGGACCGACGTCGTACGACGTCGGTCCTGTCGTCCGGTGCACGCGCGGCCTGTCGCGCGCCGTGAGGAGCGACGAAGTCGCTGTCGTCCGACGTCGACGGTGTCGTTCCGAGTCCGTCCCCTCGCCCGGCGCGCCCACCCCGGGCCGGCCGGCGCGGGACAACCCCGCCCCGCGCCTCCCGGCCGACGTCGGGCCGCACCACCCCGCATGGTGAGCAGAAATGGTCGGGTCCCGTTCCGAGACCCGACCATTCCTGCTCACGAAGCGCGCGCGCCCGCGCCCGCCTGCCCGCGCGCCCGCGCGGCGCCGCTACTCCGCCTTCTGCATCTGCCACGGCTCGGGCTCGCGGTCGCCGTTCGGCCGCACGGGCCGGACGTCGCCGACGATCGGGATCGCCCGCTTCCGCATGAACCACAGGTACCGCACGAAGAAGTGCGACAGCGTCGACAGCCGGTTGCCGTTGCCGAGCAGCGAGGCGATGTGCACGACCACCCACGCGGCCCACGCGACCGGCCCGACCATCGTGATGCCGCCACGGAGCTGGGCGACGGCGGCGTTCGTGCCGATGGTCGCCATCGTGCCCTTGTCGAAGTACTTGAAGTGCTCGGTCGGCTTGCCCTCGAGCAGCCGCACGATCTGCCGCGCCGAGTGCCGACCGCCCTGCAGCGCCGGCTGGGCGAGCTGGGCGAGGGCGTCGTCCTGGGCGGCGATGTCCCCGGCGGAGAAGATCCGCTCGACGCCCTTCACGCTGAGGTCGTCGTTCACCTGGATGCGTCCGCCGTGGGTCTGCGGCATGCCCCAGCCGGAGACCTCCTTGTGCGCGGCCACACCGGTCGCCCAGATGACCTGCGACGCCGGGATGAACTCGCCGGAGGCCGTCACCACGCCGTCGGGCCGCACCTCGGACACCCCGGTGTTCAGCCGCAGCACGACGCCACGCTTGCGGAGGATCTTCGCCGCGTACCGGCGCAGCCGCGGCGCGAACGGCTTGAGGAGCTCGGCCCCGCGGTGCACGAGCGTGATCGAGATGCCGCCCCGTTCGATCTCCGGGTACGCGCCGACGAGGGCCTGGTCGCGGAGTTCGGCGAGCGAGCCGGCCATCTCCACGCCGGTCGCACCGCCGCCCACGATGACGATCTTGATCTCGTCGGGGCCCTGGTTCGCGGCCGCTTCCTCCAGCCGGGTGAACAGCTCGTCGCGGATCCGCAGGGCCTGCGAGCGGGAGTACATCGAGTACGCGTACTCGTAGGCGCCGGGGGTGCCGAAGTAGCTCGTGTTCACCCCGTTCGCCAGGATCAGGTAGTCGTACGACAGGTGCTCGCCGTCGGACATCTCGGCGATGCGCTCCTCGGGGCGGATGCCGGTGAGCAGCCCGTGCCGGAACTCGGCGTTGCTCTGCTTGGCGCGGAGGCTCCGCAGGAAGTAGGTCACGTCGCCGGCGTTCAGTCCGCCGGTCGCCACCTGGTACATCAGGGGCTGGAACATGTTGTAGACGTGGCGGTCGACCAGGGTCACCCGCACCGGCGCGTCGGCGAGTTCGCGCATGGCTGCGACACCGGCGAATCCACCGCCGACGATGACGACGTGCGGGCGGGTGTCCTGGGGCATGCTGAATCCGGCTTCCTCGGGTGGTGCGATGGTCACCCCCGAGGGTACGCGCGGTTCCGCACGCTGTTCGACCGCCTGGAGGGACGGCTGCCGTCCGTCAGTCGGCTCGCCGCGCGTACGTGTTCAGGACGTTGCCCTTGCTCGTCACGGTGCTGTCGACCAGCCGCAGGCGCGTGGCCGGGTCGGTCGGCTCGAAGAGCCGACGTCCGGCACCGGCGATCGCCGGGTGGACCATGAGCTGCAGTTCGTCGAGGACCCCGGCGAACAGCAGGCTGCGGACGAGCGTGATGCTGCCGCACACCGCGATGTCGGCTCCGTCCTGCTCCTTCAGCTCCCGGACGAACGCGGGGACGTCACCGGCGATGCGGGTGCTGTGCTCCCACGCCAGGTCGTCGTCGAGGGTGGTCGAGGCCACGTGCTTCTCGATCGGGTTGATCCACTGGCCGAACGGGTCGTCCGGGTGCGCCGGCCACCACTCCGCCCACTCGAGGTAGCTCGTCTTCCCGAGCAGGACGGTGTCGGTCCGGGCCATGAACGCGCCCATGGCTGCCCCGAGCTCGTCGTCGAACGAGTCGTACTGGAACGTGTAAGGGTCCTGCACGACGCCGTCGACCGACGTGAACAGTCCTGCGGTGACCTTGCGCATGCCCGGAGCGTAGCGCTCAGCTGTTCGACGAGGAACCGCTCGAGTCCGAACCGCTGGTGCTGCTGCCGGTTCCGGTGCCCGTTCCGGTGCCGGTCCCGCTGCCGGTCCCGCTGCCGGTCCCGCTGCCGGGCAGCTGCCCGGTGCCGCCCTGCGTGCCGTTGCCCGGGAACTGGTTCGTCCCGCCGTTCGTGCCGGGGATCCGGGTGGTCGACTGGCTCGTGCCGCCCCCGATCGCGTGCCCGACGGCGAACCCGACGCCGCCGCCGACCAGGAGCGCCGCGAGCCCGACGGCCACGGCCACGATCGGCCAGAACCAGGGCGGCTTCGGGCCGCGCCGCTGCTCCGGCCCGGCCGCGGAGCCGTACCAGTGTGTGGGGCCGTACGGGGACGCCGACGCGGGCGGCTGCTGTGCTGCGTACGGGCCGGACGGTCCGGCGGCGGGCGCGTCGAGCGTCGCGGTCGAGGTCGGCGTGGGAGCCGCTCCCCAGCCGGCCGGGCTGCTCGGGTACGTCGTCGTGGGCTGCTCGGCCGCCTGCGGTGCATCGGGGCGCCCGGTGGGGTTCGTGGGGGTGGTGTCGCTCATGGGGACGAGTGCACACCGCGTGCCTGTGGGCAGTCGATGACCACGCTGACCCGTCACTGTGACTGCCGGGCCCAGGGGTCGCCGCGTAGCCTCGGTGTGTGCGCGCCAGAGTGGAGACCGTCCGGATCGACGGGCTCCCCGTGCGCCTGCACACCGCCGCCCCGGCCGGTCGCGTCCACGACGACCTCGCGCCGACGGTCATCCTCGTGCACGGCATCGGGATGTCGCACCGGTCGTTCGCGCGGTCGCAGCGGGCGCTCGCCGCGGAGCACCGCACGGTGAGCGTCGACCTGCCCGGCTTCGGCGGACTGCCCGCCGCCGGCCGGCGCCTCGGGATGGACGAGCTCGGCGACCTCGTCGTCCGCGCCGTCCGCGAGCGGGGTGCCGGCGACCTCGTGCTCGTCGGGCAGTCGATGGGCACCCAGGTGGTCGTCGAGGCGGCGCGGCAGCACCCCGATGCCGTCACGGCCGTCGTGCTCGTCAGCCCGGTCGTCGCGGCCGGGCGTCGGCTGACCGTCCTGCAGGCGGTCGACCTCGGCCGCGACGGGTTCGTCGAGGGCTTCCGGATGAACGCCGTGCTCGTCACCGACTACCTCCGCAGCGTCCGGCAGTACGTCCGCGAGCTCCGACCGATGCTCCGGTACCGGCTCGAGGACACGATCGCCGAGCTGCGGCAGCCGGTGCTCGTCGTCCGCGGCAGCGAGGACCCGATCGCCCGCCACGACTGGTCGGTGCGGGTCGCCGCCGCAGCACGCCGCGGGACGTTCGCCGAGCTGCCCGGACCACACCACGTGCAGGAACGACAGCCCGTCGCGTTCGCTCGACTCGCGGCGGACTTCCTCCGGATGCAGACCCTCGAGGGACTGCGGTGACCGACGCGACCACGTCCGGGACCGGGCCGACGGGGACGGACCGCACCGCGCCTCCCGTCCGGCTCCCGCTGGTGCGTCGCGCATGGTGGGCCGCACTCGACTGGTGGTACGCGATCCGCTGGCAGGTGCGCAGCACCGGGCCGACGACCGCCGACGACTACCGCACCGGCGACGGCCAGCCGGTCGTCGTCGTGCCCGGCGTCTACGAGACCTGGCACTTCATGCGCCCGCTGATGGACGCCCTGCACGACCGCGGCCACCCGGTGCACGTGCTCTCGGTGCTGCGGCACAACCTGCGACCGGTGCCGGAGTCGGCGCGGGCGGTGCTCGCGTACCTGGAGCGGCACGACCTGCGGAACGTGCTGCTCGTGACGCACAGCAAGGGCGGGCTGATCGGGAAGTACGCCATGACGCGGCTCGACGACGACGGTCGGATCGACCGGATGGTGGCGGTGTCGACGCCGTTCGGTGGCTCCGGGTACGCCAGGCTCGCGCCGGTGCGGCACCTGCGCGACTTCCGGTCGACCGATCCGGTGCTGGCGGGGCTCGCGCGGGAGCTGGACGCGAACACGCGGATCACCTCGGTCTACGGGGTGTTCGACACGCTCATCCCGGAGGGCAGCGCGCTCGCCGGGGCGACGAACGTGCGGGTGCCCGTCGGTGGGCACTTCCGGATCCTCGGCGACGAGCGGACCCGCGAGGCCGTGCTGGCCGCCGCCGACCCGGCGTCGGCCGCGCCGCGGGCCGCGCCGCGGCCGGCCCCGCGGCCGGCGCCGCGGGGCCGAGACTGGGCCTGACGGACAGTTCTCGGGGAACGGCACCCGAAAAGTGTCCGCGTGGCCGAGTCTCGGCCGCGTCGAACCGAGACTCGGGCACGCCGCCGCGTCAGGTGCCGGGCAGGAACAGGCAGAACGGGTGACCGTCCGGGTCGAGCAGCACACGCACGTCGGCCTGCGGCTGGTACTCCGCCTGGCGTGCGCCGAGCGACTCGGCCCGGGTCACGGCTGCGGGGAGGTCCTCGACCTGGAAGTCGAGGTGCAACTGCATCCCCGGGGCATCGGCGACCCCGGGCCACGTCGGTGCGACGTACTCCGGCTCGTACTGCACGGACAGACCCGGCCCGTCGGCGGGGCGGATGCGGGCCCAGGTCGGGTCGTCCTCGTGCACGGTCCACCCGGTGAGCGCTCCGTAGAACCGGGCGAGCGCGAGGGGCTCCGGCGACTGCAGCACGGTGGCGGCGAGTGCGGGCATCGACGGGTCAGCGGCGGTCATGGGCCGGAGCGTACGCCCGCTGGTCACCGCGTGGCGACGCTCGCGCGTTCGACGATCCGGTGCGGGATCACGACGGTCTCCGGCGGGGCCTCCCGGTCCGCGATCCGCTTGGTCAGCAGGTCGAGGGCAGCCGTCGCGAACGCCCGCCGGTCGAATGACACCGTGCTGAGCGCCGGGATCGCGTAGGCGGCACCGTCGACGTCGTCGAAGCCGATGACGCTCACCTGCTCGGGGACCCGGACGCCACGCGCAGCGAGCACGTGCAGCACCCCGAACGCGATCGAGTCGGTGAAGGCGAAGACGGCGTCCGGCAGCGGGTGCTCGTCGAGCCAGGTGGCGAAGGTCTCGGCCGCGGCGCTGGTCGTCCACGACTCGAGCGGGACGCGCAGGGACGGGTCGGCCTCGATCCCGGCGGCCGCGAGCCCGGCGAGGTAGCCGCGCTCCCGCAGCTCGCTCGTCGCCGTCGCCGCCACGGCCCGGGCGGCGCCGACGATCGCGATCCGCCGGTGCCCGCGCGACACCAGGTACGACGTGACCTGCTCGGCCGCGGCACGGCTGTCGACGTGGACCTGGTCGACGTGTTCGGGTTCGACCTCGCCGATGACGACCGTGGGCGGCAGCCCCTCGGTGGACGCGAGGACGCTCGCGCTGAGGGACACCGGGTTGAGGATCAGGCCGTCCACCAGGTGCGCCCGGGCGCGGGACACGAGGTCGCGTTCGCGGCCGGGGTCGTTGCCGGTCTGGTCGAGCTGCACGGTCCAGTCGCGCTCACGGGCGAGTTCGACGAACCACTGGGCGAGTTCGGCGGAGTAGGCGCTGGCCATCTCGGGCAGGGTCAGGGCGATCGCCCCGGAGCGGCCGTTCCGCAGCCCGCGGGCGGAGAGGTTCGGCACGTAGTCGAGTTCGGCGAGCGCCTGTTCGACCCGGGCCCGTGTCTCCGGGCGCACCGCGACACCGCCGTTGATGACGTTGGAGACGGTCTTCGGCGACACCCCGGCGAGGGCAGCCACGTCCCGCACGGTCGCGCGCATCGGGACGAGCGTAGCGCGGGCGCGGGTCAGGGGCGGACGTAGCGGTGCACGTGCGTGGTGTACGCCACCGGGATCGTCGTCCGACCCGCGGTCTCCGGGTCGTCGTCGAGCAACCGCTGCACGGCGTCGAGCAGCGCTGCCCGTTCCGCATCGGGCAGCACGATGACGTAGCTCCGTGACGCGACCATGTCGAGGAACGCGGGACGCTCCTGCTCGTGCACCCACGTGAACCGCTCGTGGCCGCCGTCGTCGAACGGTGCACCGACGACGGGTGCGCCGGAGCCCGGCACGCGGTACTCCGGCTGCTGCATGAGCTGGCCGAGCCGCTGCGCCCACGGCCGGGTCTCGTCGCGGACGTTCCAGACCAACCCGAGCACGCCGCCGGGCCGGAGGACCCGGGCGACCTCGGCCGCCCCACGGACCGGGTCGACCCAGTGCCAGGCCTGCGCGAAGGTCACCGCGTCGGCCGTGCGGTCCTCGAGCGGGATCGACTCGCCCGTCCCGTCGAGCGCCCGGACGTCGGGGAGCACGGCCGACAGTCGTGCACGCATCGCCGCGTCCGGTTCGACGGCGACGACCTCGTCCGCGCGGTCGACGAGCGTCCGGGTGAACTTCCCGGTCCCGGCGCCGACGTCGGCGACGAGGCGCGCGCCGTCGGGGAGGAGCCAGTCGACGACCGCGGACGGGTACCCGGGGCGGCCGTGCTCGTACGCGTCGGCCGCGGCTCCGAACGAGGTGGCGTGCTGCTCGAAGGTCATGACCCCAGCATGCTCGGGCTGGTTCGGCAGTGGACCGTTACAACGATGGAAATTCTTGGCAACGGGTTGCCGCACCGTTGCCACGGCCGCCAGGGTCGCTCCAGGAATCCAACGGAGGGGGCCCACGAGTGACGAAGCTCGACGTCCGCGCGACGACCACCGCGCACACCGCACCACCACCCGAACCCGGGATCCGCCGCCGCAGCACCTGGCAGCGGATCCGGCGCGACCGGGTGCTGCTGCTCATGGGGCTGCCCGGCGTCGCGCTGCTGCTCGCGTTCCACTACCTGCCGCTGCTCGGCAACCTCATCGCGTTCCAGGAGTACCTGCCGTTCGTGCCGCTCGGGCGCAGCCCCTGGGTCGGCGTCGAGAACTTCGCGGTGATCTTCGACGGCGACCCCGAGTTCCTGCGGGCCCTCGGCAACACGCTGCTGATCACCCTCGTGCAGGTCGTCTTCGTGTTCCCGGCGCCGATCATCCTCGCGCTCATGCTCAACTCGCTGCTGTCCGAGCGGATCAAGCAGGTCGTGCAGTCGGTGTTGTACCTGCCGCACTTCCTGTCCTGGGTGATCGTGGTGGCGGTGTTCCAGCAGATCCTCGGCGGCTCGGGACTGGTGAACAACGCGATCCGAGCGGCCGGCGGCGACGCGATCGACTTCCTCGGCAACCCGGACGGGTTCATCGCCCTGCTCACCAGCCAGGTGATCTGGAAGGACACCGGCTGGGCGACGATCCTGTTCCTCGCGGTCCTCAGCTCGATCGACGCCAGCCTGTACGAGGCCGCCAAGACGGACGGCGCCTCCCGCTGGCGGCAGCTCTGGCACGTGACCCTGCCCGGCATGCGGGGGATCATCATCCTGCTGCTCATCCTCCGGCTCGGTGACTCCCTGACCGTCGGGTTCGAGCAGATCCTCCTCCAGCAGCAGGCCGTCGGCCGCGCCGCGAGCGAGGTCCTCGACACCTACGTCTACAACAACGGCGTCCTCGGCGGGCAGTGGGGCGTGGCCGCAGCGGTCGGCCTCGTGAAGGGCGTCGTCGGCGTCCTGCTCGTCCTCGGCGCCAACAAGCTCGCGCACGTCTTCGGTGAAGCGGGCGTCTACCAGAAGGAGGCGAAGTGACCGCCACGCACACCGTCACCGTGCCCGGCGCACCCAAGCGCAAGCGCGGGGGACCGGACGCCCCGCCACTGCCCGGACGACTCCTCACCGGGTTCGTCCTGCTCGTGATCTGCCTCGTCGTGATCCTGCCGTTCGTGGGCATCGTGTCGACGAGCCTCGCGCCCGTCGCCCAGGTGAACGACGCCGGCGGGTTCGTGATGTTCCCGAAGGGCATCGACCTCGGCGCGTACGAGAGCATCTTCGCCGGGGGCGTCGTCACCCGCGCCATGCTCGTCAGCATCGGCATCACCGTCGTGGGGACCCTCATCAGCCTGTTCGTCAGCGCGATGCTCGCCTACGCGCTGAGCCGGCCCGGGTCGTACGGCTCCGGGTTCGTGCTGAGCCTCGTGCTCGTGAGCCTGCTGTTCGCGCCGGGTCTCATCCCGAACTACCTCGTCGTCAAGCAGTTCGGACTGCTCGACTCGTACTGGGCGCTCATCCTGCCGACGGCCCTCAGCGCGTTCAACGTCATCGTGATGCGGTCGTTCTTCATGGCGATCCCGAAGGAGCTCCTCGAGTCCGCGCGCATCGACGGCGCCGGTGACTTCCAGGTGTTCTGGCGCATCGTCCTGCCGCTGTCGAAGGCGGTCCTCGCCGTGATCGGCCTGTTCTACGCCGTCGGGTACTGGAACGCGTTCTTCAACGCGCTGCTCTACATCAACGACACCGCCAAGTGGCCCCTGCAGCTCGTGCTGCGGACCTACGTCATCAACAACGCGCAGCTCGGCGGTGCCGACCTCGGCACGTCCTCCGACGCGCTGCCCCCGCAGGCGTCGATCCAGATGGCGATCCTCGTCGTGTCGATCGTCCCCATCCTCATCGTCTACCCGTTCCTGCAGCGGCACTTCGCCAAGGGTGTCCTGACCGGTGCGGTGAAGGGCTGACCAGCGTGACGAACAACGGAATCACCCGCCGCGCGCTGTTCGCGGGCGGTCTCGGGATCGCGGCCACGAGCCTCCTGGCCAGCTGCTCCACCGTGACCCGCTCCACCGACGTGAAGGCGATCAACAAGGCCGTGCAGCTGCCGGACTACGTGCCGTGGGCCGGCGGACCGGAGCCGGCGCTGCCGAAGACGAGTCCGCTCATGCCGAGCGCCTTCCGGACGATCCCGGCGACCCTCGTCCCGACCGCCCGGAAGCCCGGAGACGGCTCGACCGTGCACGGCAGCGTCCCGACGAACTCGCCGGTGCCGCCGTCGAAGGGCAGCAACCCCTATTGGCAGGGCCTCGACGAGCGAATGGGGATCGACCTCGACCTGACGATCACCCCGAACGCCGACTTCGGCAACAAGTTCGCCACCCAGGTCGCCGGCGACACCCTCGGCGACGTGTTCACCATCAACCAGGCGTTCTCGTACCTGCCGCAGTTCCTCGAGGCGAAGGCCGCCGACCTCAGCCCGTACCTCTCTGGCAGCGGGGTCCGCGACTACCCCTACCTGGCGAACCTGCCGACCGCGTCGTGGCGCGGCACGGTGTTCTCCGGCGGGATCTACGGCGTGCCGGTGCCCCGAGGGCCGCTCACCTCGCAGGCGCTGCACCGTCGACAGGACGTCTTCGCGACGCTCGGTGTCGACCCGGCGTTCTCCAGCGTGGACGAGTTCGTGCAGCTCTGCCGGCAGGTCTCCGACCCGCACGCGAACCGGTGGGCGCTCGCCTCCGTGCCGACCAACATCCTCGGGCCGATGCTCGGGCTGCCGAACCAGTGGCAGGAGCAGGGCGGGGAACTCACCCACATGTACGAGCTCGACGAGTACGAGGAGCTGCTCGACGTGTCCCGCCGGCTCATCGCCGAGGACCTCGTCCACCCGGACAGCATCACCGCCTACAACGGCAAGGTGTGGTTCGTGCAGGGCTCCGCGCTCATGCTGTCCGACACGTACAGCGCCATCCCCGGCCTCCTGCAGCAGGCCACGCCCGGCTCCGGGTTCGAGCTGACGATCGCACCGTTCGTCGGCCCGTCCGGGGCGTCCGCGAAGCCCTGGCTCGGCGACCCGAACAACACGATCGCCTCGGTCGCCGCTGGCTCCGAGTCGCGCGTGCGGATGCTGCTCGAGGTGCTCAACTGGTGTGCGTCGCCGTTCGGCACCGAGGCGTGGACGTACCGCAAGTTCGGGATCGAGGGCCGCGACTTCGAGTACCGCGACGGCGCTCCGGTGTTGACGAAGACCGGCAACAGCGAGACCGGGCTCGGCGAGTTCCCGCTGCAGTACTTCACCGAGTGCCCGCTGCCGCTGTACTACGCGGGCAACCCGGCGATGACGGACACCGTGTACGACTCGCTCGCCTCGTGGCTCGACCGCGGCGTGCCGAACCCCGTCTACGGCCTGTACTCGCCGACGAACTCGACGAAGGGGCCGGCGGTCGGCACGTTCGCGACGAACGCGATCAACGACGTGCTGCTCGGCCGGGCGAAGGTGTCGTCCTGGAAGGCGACGGTCCGCGACTGGCGCCGCCGGGGCGGCGACGCCATCAAGCGCGAGTACGAGCAAGCGCTGGAGGCGCGCGCCGCGTGATCGCGACGTGCGTGCCGACGGACTGGAGGCGCGGTGCGGGCCCGCCCCGCGCCTCCAGTCCGTCAGACGGAACCGGCCACCCCGACCAGGTTGCCGGCGGGATCACGGAAGTGCCCGACGACGACGCCACCGCCCTCGTTCCGCTGCCGCGGGAGGACGACCGTGCCGCCGAGCGCCTCGACCTGCTCCAGGGCATCTGCGACGTCATCGACACCGACGTAGAAGACGGCGTGCGCGGCGAAGCCCGGTCCACCGCCGATCCCTCCGGCTATGGGGCCGGCTTCCGCGACCGGGTCGATGAACGAGTAGGCGGTCGGCGCGGAGATCGCGTTGGCGACGGGAGCAACGGCCGGAGCGTCCCAGCCGAACAGCGCGGCGTAGAAGGCCCGGAGGCGCTCCGGCTCCGGCCCGATGAGCTCGACGTTCACGACCGCGTTGACCATGCGGCCGTTGTGCTCCCGTCGTGGGCTGATCGCGCCGGGGCCGCTCCTCCAGTTCGCACGGTGACCGTTCGGTCCGCAGGGCTCGGCCTCCGCGAACCAGGACGGTCAGGAGCGTCGGGGAACCGGACGATCCGATGGCGACCCTGACGTTCTCAGTTCGTCTTGACGAAGACGCTCCCGTCTCCGAACGAGACGATCCCGCCGTGGAAGCTGTTCGGCACCTCGAACGCGATCTGTCCGGACGCGCTCTGGCCGGCCCCCAGCGTCACACTCGGCATTGCCTTCACGTCGCTCAGGAACTCGGAGTCGTAGACAGCGCCGTCCGTTCCAGCGAGAGCGACGTCGTAGGCTGCCGAGCTTGCGTCGACACCGGCAGTCTTCGCCGTCACGTGCACGGTCAGGACTACGTACTTCATGTTGGCGTCCGGCTGCTCGTACTCGTTCGATGCGGTGAAGTTGTCGTTGTAACCGTCGACCCACTGCGTGTAATCCGAGGTCGAACCATCAATGCGGTTGGTGTTCGTCATCTCGAACTTCGTCCCGGCAGGCGCTGGGCCGGAGGCACTCGAGCCGTCGTCCGCGGCGGCGGTCAGAGCGACGGCTGACCCTGGATCCACGGTGCTGCCGGCTGCGGGGTACTGGCTCCCAACCAGGTCGGTTGCACTCGCGCCTGCTGCGTTCACCTTGAACCCTGCAGCCTTGAGCGCAGTGGTTGCCTCGCCCACAGTCTTCCCGACGACGTCGGGTACCTCGACCGGAGCGACGTCCGCCGACTCGGAGTTTGACTCCTGAGACGTCGCCGCCTTCGTCGGCGCCTCGATCGATGAGAGGAAGGCCAGGCCGTAGATCGTCCCGAACACGAGGGCGAGCACCGAGCCTGAAGCCCCGAGGACCGTCCCTGCTAGGCCTCGGCCGCTGCGCCGTCGAAGCGTGATCAGCCCGAGGACGAGAGCAGCGACGCCCGCGAGGAAGCCGAGGTGCAGCAGGACTGGTACGAACGACAACACCACCGCCACGATCCCGAGGACAAGTGCAGTGGTGGCGAGTCCTCCTCCGCCACCGCCTTGGTGCGGCCGGGGACCGTAGGGCGGGGGAGGGGGTGGCGTACTCGGGACGTACGGACCGGACATTCTGTGCTCCTGTGTTGAGTAACTATCAGGAGAAATGTAGGCCCGTACGAAGGAGTCTTCCATCCCCACATCGAGCGGCAGTGACACGTTCGAACACCCGCTCCGATCAGCGATGGTCTCAACGCGACCAAGCAGGGCCGGAGATCCACCCGACCGTTCCGGTCGAAGTTTGCCGGGCTGCGCAAACCGGGCCGGTCACTGCACAGGCGAACCCGCCCTGACCGCGCTCAGGAGGAGTGGCGGGCCGTCCACGCACGGAACGGAGCGGTCGGGTCGGCGACCCGACCCTGCTCGGTGCGCAACGCGCGGTCCTCGACGGGCTTGGCGTACTCGTCGTAGAACGTCGCGAGGGTCATCAGGCGGTTGCCGTCCTCGTAGTGCTCGCCCTCCTGCTCCCGCGTCGCGGCGAAGACCACGCGTCCGGGCTGGGCGTAGTACAGCGCCCCGAGGCACATCGGGCACGGGTAGGCGGTCACGAAGACGACGTACTCGCCGAGGTCGGTGATCCCCTGCTCGGCCGCCGCCCGGATCGCCCGGATCTCGGCGTGCGCGGTCGGGTCACCGGTCTGCGCGACGTGGTTCACGGCCTCGACGACGACCTCGCCGTCCCGGACGATGAGGCACGCGAAGGGCTTGCCGCCGTCCTCCACGTTGGCGAGGGCACTGCTGACGGCTCGTTCGGTGAGTTCGGTGTCGTTCATCGGTCCAGCCTGCTCGCGCCGACTCCCGGGCCGGTGGGCGACCGGGGGACGACGGCTGGTCCGTGCGCCGGGGCGGTCAACCGCGTGGCGGCACCGGTGGTCCCGGCGCGCGCACCATGTGGAGTTCGCGGACGCCGTCGTCGACCCGCTCGACCCCGTCCGGTACGAACCCGCGCTTCCGGTAGAACGCCTGCGCCCGCGGGTTCGGGTCCGCGACCCAGAGCGCCGCCCGCTCCGTCGGGTCGATGACCGCGTCGAGCAGCGCGCTGCCCGCCCCGGTGCCGTGGTGCCCGTCGAGGAGGTACAGCACGTACAGGTGGACGCCCTCGTCGGCCTCGGTCGTCCCCGACGGACCAGACATCGCGATGCCGACCACCGCGCCCTCGTGCTCGGCGACCGCGACCCGGTTCGCTGCGAAGCGCTCGTCGGTGAGCGCCGCCGTCCAGAAGCCCTCGCGCCGGGCCGTGAACCCCGGGTCGTCGAGCATCGCGTCCGGCATCAGCCCGCGGTAGGTCGCTCGCCACGATTCGACGTGCACGTGCGCCATCCCCGCAGCGTCACGCGGGACGGCCGGTCGGACGGTGATCCGGCCGCTCATCCCCGAAGCCATCCCGCCTCGGCGAACACGGTCTGGAGCTCGTTGACGAGCCGGGACCCGTGGAAGCCGTCGGTGACCGCGTGGTTCACCTGCACGGCGAGGGGCATGAGGGTGCGACCCTCCACGAACCGGTACCGACCGATCGTGAAGACCGGCAGGAGGTGGTCCCACCCGTCGCGGACGTGCAGTGCGAAGCCGGTGAAGGACGTCCCCGGCAGGGTCGAGATGTCGAACACGTTCGCGGGGCGGTCCTGCTGGGGGAACATTCGGTGGTCGTCCCGGTACCGCTCCATGGTCGCGACGGCGGCGTCGTGGAACCGGGCGGGGTCCTCGTCGTACGGCACGACCAGGACGGAGAAGGTCTCGGTGTCGGGGTGGAACACGGTGAACATCGGGTGCACGACGTCCCAGATCGCGGGCGAACCGTCCTCGAGCAGCTGCATCCGGAACTCCGCGTGCCGGTTCACCACGGTCGCGATCGCCCAGATCTGCGACGCGTAGGTCCGCCGGTCCGTCGCGCGCACGGTCTCGGCGAAGTCGGTGACGTCGAGTTCCACGGTCATCTCCCACGTGCAGGGCACACGGTCGCGGTAGTGCTCGAAGTGCTCGCGACGCGGCCAGCGCTCGACGTCGAGGGGTCGGAGTTCCGTCATGGCACCAGCTTCGTCCCGAGCGCCCGGTCGAGTGCGCCGCGGTCGCCGTCGACCGTCAGGTTCGCCGTGTCGATCGCCCGTCGTCCCCACAGGACGAGGAGCACGTCCTCAGCTCGCCCCGCGACGCGGACGGCGGGTTCGCCGGCGCCGAGCGCGGCCTTGCCGGGCGCGTCGGTGAACGCGAAGACGACCGCCTCCGTCAGCGGCTCGACGCGGCCCAGTCGCACCTGTCGCGGGTACAGGTCCCCGACGACCTCACGGACACCGTCGGTCGCCAGCTCTGCCTGGAGGCGCGGATCGCCTCCCAGCGCCCGCTGCGCGTCCCACAGGTGGATCGCGGTCTCGTGCGCCTGCCGCCGCGCCCAGGTCGCAGCCGTGTCGGGCGGGTAGATGGCGGCGCACGCGGTGTCCGCCGGACGTGTCCGGAGCGCGCCGATCAGCGCGTCGGCACCGGCACGGAAGCGATCCGCCAGGTCAGCCTGGGGGAGCGGCTCCTGCTCGTCGCCGGTCAGCTGTCCGAGTGCCCAGCGGTGCACGTCCGTCAGGTGCTCGCCGAGGTCCGCGACGGTCCAGCCGGGGCACGACGGCACGAGGATCGTGCGGTCGCCGGTTCGGAGCACTGCGTGGAATCGCTCGGCCGCGTCCTCGAGCGCGGTGCGGTGTCCGTCGTACGTCGACATGTCCTCAGCATGGTGGCGCAGTGCTCCCTGGGCTGGACGGCATGCCGACGCTCGAACGAGTTCCTGCCCTGACCGCTCCCGGACTGTTGGCCGCTCCCGTGGCATCGGCGCTGGCCGAGTTGCCCGTGGACGTGGCGGACGGGATCGACGTCGCGCCGATCGACCCCGACCTCGCGGACACAGCGGCGTTCTCGGAGGCCTACGGCTTCCCGCTCGACGGCGGCGCGAACTGCATCGTCGTCGCGGGCAAGCGCGGCGAGGACGTCCGGTTCGCGGCGTGCGTGGTGCTCGCGTCCACGAAGCTCGACGTCAACCGCACGGTGAAGAAGCTCCTCGACGTCCGGAAGGCCAGCTTCGCGCCGATGGACCAGGCCGTGGAACGCACCGGGATGGAGTACGGCGGGATCACTCCGATCGGTCTCCCTGCTGCCTGGCCGGTGTACGTCGACTCGCGCGTGCTGGACGCCCCCGATGCGGTCATCGGCGCCGGACGCCGCGCCGCGAAGCTGTTCCTCCCGGGCTCGGTGCTCGGCGCGCTGCCGCACGTGCAGGTCGTCGAGGGCCTGGCCGTGTCGGTCGCATGAGCGAGGACGACCGGACCACCGGTGTCGGTACCGGCGTCGCGATCGCCGTCCTGCTGCCGGGCACGCTGGTGGTGTGCTGGTTGATCGACCTGGTCGTGTACATCCGGAACGCGGCCGGGCAGGGCGACGATCGGCTGAGCGACGGCGCCACGCTCGGCTGGTACCTCGGAGCGGCCGCCCTGCCGGTGCTCGTCTCGGCCCTGGTCCTGATCGTGCAGCTCGCCATCCGTCGGTACGACGAGCACTACTCCATCGTCGGGACGATCGCAGCGCTCGTGGTGCTCGCGATCGCCGTGCTGACGAACGGCCAGCTCATCGGATCCCACGTCCTGTCGATGGTTCGGTGACGGGGCGCACCCCTGCGGTGCGGAGTGCCGTTCGGAGCGCTGCGACGCTCGTGTAGTGGTGGACGGACATCCCGAGTTCGACCGCTCCGGCGAGCTTCGCTGCAGAGTCGTCGGTGAAGAACACCTCCGGACCGTCGAGGCCGAGCGCGTCGAGCACGTGGCGGAACGCCCGGACGTCCGGCTTGGTGAACCCGATCTCGTGTGAGCTGAACACCGCGTCCACCCGGTCCGGCAACCCGAACGACGCGACCTCGGCCGGGACACCGTCCGTGCCGTTCGTGAGCACGGCGGTCGTGTACCCGGCGGCACGGAGCTCGTCGACGAGTTCGAGCACGGAGTCGTCGGGCGTGAACGGTTGCCGTCCCCAGGCTTCGGCCGCCGCCGGCGCGGCGAGGTGTTCGCCGATCGCACGGACCCACTCGGCGCGGGTGATCCGCCCGGTCGTCACGTCGTCGATCACCGGCGCCGAGAACGCGAACGCCTCGATCGCTCCCGGCGCGAGTGCGTGTTCGCGTTCGATCGCCGCGACGTGCTCCGGGTGGAAGTGCCGGATGACCCCGTCGAGGTCGAACAGGACCGCGCGGATCGCCACGTCAGTCGTTCGGGCGGATGAGGCAGAACGGGTGTCCCGCGGGGTCGAGGTAGACGCGGAACGTGTCCGTCCCCGACCCGGTCGCCGTCGCGCCGATCGCCAGCACCGCGGTCTCGCCGACGTCGAGGTCGTCGACCTTCACGTCGAGGTGGCTCTGCTGCGGGACGTCCTGCCCCGGCCACTCCGGCTTCCGGTAGTCGGCCACCTGCTGGAACGCCAGGATCGGCCGGCGGTCGGTGAAGGGGAGCGCGACCTCCGCCCAGTCCTCGTCGAAGCCGACGATCTCGCCGCCGAGCAGTTCGACGTAGAAGCGGGCGAGGGCGCGCGGGTCCGGGCAGTCCAGGACGACGACGTCGAGTGTGCCGATCATGGCCGACACGCTAGACCGATCAGCGCGCGGCCGTCAGGGCCTTCGTGATCCGCTGCAGCGACACCGTCTCGGCCGTGCCGAGCTCCTGCGCGAACAGGCTGAGGCGGAACTCCTCGAGCATCCACCGGGCGTGCACGAGCTCCGGGTGGGCGCCGACGGTCGGGGGCAAGGTGCCGCCGGCGTCGACGTAGCGGTCGGTCGCCACGGTGACCTCGCGCATCCAGGTGGCATCGCGGCCCGGGTTCTGCAGGAGCTTCTGCACGCGGGCGTCGATGCCCTGCAGGTACACCCGGATGCGACGGAGCCGATCGAGCCCCGCGACCGCGACGAACCCGGGGAAGACGAGCCGTTCCATCTGCTGGCGCATGTCCGTCAGCGCGGGGAGGAGCGACATCGAGTTCGCCTGCTTGAGCGAGCGCTCGGCGGCGCGGTGCGCGGCGAGGACGGCGGCGACCTCCGACACGGCGGCGAACATGGTGTCGACGACCGATGCGGAGACCGCGTCGCGGACGGCCTCGAACCCGGCCTTCGTGAACACCAGGCCGTCGGGGTGCGCGCGACGGATCCCGGCGTCGACGACCGCGGCGAGTACGTCGTCGAACAGCGCCGCCGTCGACGGGTACGGGCTGGCCGCGAGCGCGAGCTTCTCCTGCGCGGTCAGGTGCGACTGGATGTACGACACCGGCGACGGCACGGCGTGCATGACCAGACGGCGCACGCCCGCGGGCATCCGGACGGCGCGGTCCGACGGGGTCGCCAGGAGCTGGACGCCGACCGTGGCCTTCGGACCGGTGCCCTCCTCGACGAGCGCCGGGTAGGCGCGGATGACGCCACCGGCCTGCTTGGTGTCCAGGGTCTCCGGCAGGTCCGTGTCCGGCCACGCCGTCAACCCGGACCGTTCCACCTGCGGACCGCCGCCGGCGGACGCGACGCGAGCCGCGCCTCCAGTCCGACCCGCAGCCCGCACCGTGGCGGACGCGACGCTCTGCTGGGTCCGGTCCTTGAGCTTCGTCTGCAGGGCCGACAGGTCCTTGCCGGCCTCGACCCGGCGACCGCGCTCGTCGACGACCGCCCACGTCGGCAGCAGGTGCGACGGGACGCGCGACAGGTCGAAGTCGGACTCGGTGACGGGCACGTACGTCATCCGCTGGATCGCCTTGGCGAGCGTGGCCCGGAAGGACTCCGTCGGCTCGGTCGGGGCGTCGTCGGGCAGCTCCGCGACGATCTTCTCGGCCCAGTCCGCGGCGGGCACGACGTTCTTGCGGATCTGCTTCGGCAGCGACTTGATGAGCGCGGTGACGAGCTCCTTCCGGAGGCCACGGACCTGCCAGTCGAAGCCCTCCTCGCGCATGCGGGGGAGCAGCGCGAGCGGCACCTGCACGCTGACACCGTCGTCCTGCGCGCCCGGCTCGAACCGGTACTTGATGGCGAGGCGCTGGTCGCCGCTGCGCCACTGGGTCGGGTACTCGGCGTCGTCCTCGGCCGCTTCGGCGGCGTCCTCGTCGAGCAGGTCCGACCGGCGCATCGTGAGCAGGTCCGGCTGCTCCCGGCGCGTCTGCCGCCACCAGCCCTCGAAGTCCCGGGTGGTCGCGACGTCGGCGGGGATCCGGGCGTCGTAGAACTCGTACACGCGCTCGTCGTCGAACAGGATGTCGCGGCGCCGGGTGCGTTCCTCGAGCTGCTCGAGGTCCTTGCGCGTGCGACGGTTGTCGCGATCGAACTGCTGCTGCGACTCCCACTCGCCCTCGACGAGGGCGTGTCGGATGAAGAGCTCGCGGGAGTGCTCCGGATCGATCCGGGTGTACTGCACACGGCGGCGCTGCACGATCGGGACGCCGAACAGCGTGACCCGCTCGTACGCGACGGCGGCGCCCTGCTTCTTCTCCCAGTGCGGCTCACCGTGGGTGCGCTTCAGGAGGTCCCCGGCGAGCGGCTCCACCCACGCGGGGTCGATCCGGCCGACGGTCCGGGCGAACAACCGACTGGTCTCGACGAGCTCGGCGGCCATCACGGCGTCGGGCTGCTTCTTCGCCAGGACGCTGCCGGGGAAGACGACGAACCGGGTGTTCCGGGAGCCGAGGTAGTCGCGCTTCTCCTTGTCGCGCAGGCCGATCTGACTGAGGAGCCCGGCGAGCAGCGACCGGTGCACGGCGTCGCCGTCGTCGGAGCGGGACTGCCCGACCCGGACGTCGACCTGCTTCGCGGCGCGCGAGAGCTGCCGGTACAGGTCCTGCCACTCGCGGATCCGGAGGTGGTTGAGGAACTCGGCCTTGCACAGGCGGCGGAACGCGCTCGACGAGAGCTCTTCCTGCTTGTCCTCGATGTGGTTCCAGAGGTTGAGCAGGGTGAGGAAGTCGCTCGTCGGGTCGGCGAACCGGGCGTGCAGCTGGTCGGCGTGCGCACGCTTCTCGAGCGGCCGTTCGCGCGGGTCCTGGATGCTCAGGGCACTCACGACGGCGATGACCTCGCGCCCGACACCCTGCCGACCGGACTCGAGCACCATCCGTCCGAGCCGCGGGTCGATCGGCAGACGGGTGAGCTGCTTGCCCGTCTTCGTGATCCGCCCGTCCTTGTCCACGGCACGGAGTTCGCGCAGCAGGTCGAGGCCGTCCTTCACACCGCGGGAGTCCGGCGGCTGCAGGAACGGGAACGACTCGATGTCGCCGAACCCGAGGGAGATCATCTGCAGGATCACCGCGGCGAGGTTCGTGCGGAGGATCTCCGGGTCGGTGAACTCCGGACGGCGGTCGAAGTCGTCCTCGGAGTAGAGCCGGATCGCGATGCCCGCGCTCGTGCGGCCGGCGCGCCCGGACCGCTGGTTCGCGCTGGCCTGGCTGACCGCCTCGATCGGGAGCCGCTGCACCTTTGCGCGGGGCGAGTACCGGGAGATGCGGGCGGTGCCGACGTCGATCACGTACTTGATGCCCGGGACGGTCAGGGACGTCTCGGCGACGTTGGTGGCGAGCACCACGCGGCGGCGGACGCCGGGGGTCTGGCGGCGCTCGAAGACACGGTGCTGGTCCGCGGCGGACAGGCGGCCGTAGAGCGGGAGGACCTCGGTGCCCGGGTAGCGCTTGCCCTCGATGGCGTCCTGCGCGTCGCGGATCTCGTTCTCGCCGGACAGGAACACGAGGACGTCGCCCGGGTCCTCCCGCGCGAGCTCGTCGAGGGCGTCGGTGATGCCCTGCATGGTGTCGCGGTCGTCCGCGGTGCCGCCCCCGCCGCTGTCGTCGGTGCGCGGGTCGGTGTCGTCGGTCGCGCCCGTGGCGTCGTCGTCCCCGGCGTCCGCGACCAGTGGACGGTAGCGGATCTCCACCGGGTAGGTACGGCCGGACACCTCGATGATCGGGGCGTCGCCGAAGTGCTTCGAGAACGACTCCGGGTCGATCGTCGCACTCGTGATGATGAGCTTGAGGTCGGGCCGCCGGACGAGCAGGCGCTTCAGGTACCCGAGCAGGAAGTCGATCGTCAGGGACCGCTCGTGCGCCTCGTCGATGATGATCGTGTCGTAGCGCTTCAGGTCGCGGTCGAAGTGGATCTCGTTCAGCAGGATGCCGTCGGTCATCACCTTGATGCGGGTGTCCGCGCTGACCCGGTCGGTGAACCGCACCTGGTAGCCGACGAGTCCGCCCAGTTCGCCGCCGAGTTCCTCGGACACGCGCTCGGCGATGGTGCGGGCGGCGATGCGGCGGGGCTGGGTGTGCCCGATGTGCGCACGCCCGAGCTCGAGGCAGATCTTCGGCAGCTGCGTCGTCTTGCCCGATCCGGTCGCGCCGGCGACGATGACCACCTGGTTGTCGCGGATCGCGGCAGCGATGTCGTCCCGCCGCTGCGACACCGGCAGTTCGGGCGGGTACGTGATGACGGGCGTGGTCGACATGAGCATTCCAGCTTACAGCCGCGCGCGCCGCCGGTCAGCCGAGCTGCGCGGCGAGCGCTGGTCCGCTCCGCGCGGGCAGTCCGCACACCCGGTCGTGGCAGACGTAGCCGGCGGGGTCGACGGTGTCCCGCGCCGCGAACAGCTCGAAACCCGCGGCGGTCCAGGCACGCGCCTGCTCCGGCGTGACGAGGGCGACGACGGTCCCCGGTCGGCGCGCGGCGCGGGCAGCGACACGGAGGGGGTCCGAGGGGTCCGCGGCCACCACGACGACCTCCCGCGACGGTCGCTGCAGCGCCAGGGCGACACCGAGGGCGTCGGCGTGGCCCAGCGGTCGTTCGGTGCCGGTCGTCGCCCGGTCCGCGACGAGCCGTCCGGCAGCGGTCCGGTACGACGCGTCGCCGGTCAGCGCGGCGAGGACCGTCGCTGCGGCAGCGAGCCCCGCCGTTCCCGAGCGCATCGCGGTCTGCGGCTGCTCACCGGTGGCGGTACCGGCCGCGGCGAGCACCGGGTCGACCTCGAACCGCTCGGCGATGCCGTCGTCCACGAACCCGCGCGCCGCGAGAGCGTACGACACCTCGCCCGTCACGAGCGCCAGTTCCAGCAGCCCCTCGGCGAGCAGTCCGACGTCCTCGATCGTGGGCGGCGCGGTCGACACGCCCCGCGGCGTGCTCGAGCGGACGCTCACGTGGCCGTCCTCGACGTGGGCCGCGAGCACCGCGTCGGCAGCCCCGCGGGCGAGGTCCAGCATCTCGGCGTCGCCCACCCGGCCACCGGCGATCGACAGTCCCCGGATCGCGAGCCCGTTCCACCCCGTCAGCACCTGGTCGTCGAGCGGCGGTGGGTCGAGGCGTGTGCGTTCGTCGCGGGGGAGCCGGTACCACTCGCCCTCGACGCGTCGGCCGTCGATGGTCGACTCGCTGTCCTGCGCGGCGACGAACGCACCGTCGGAGCGTCGGAGGGTGTCGCGCAGGAAGTCGGCGATGCCGCGTGCCTGCTCGGCGCCGGCGACCGCCGACAGCCCGGCGTTGTCGTACAGCATCCGTTCGTAGTGCGGCACGCTCCAGTCGCGCTTGGTCGCGTACCGGAACACGCCGCCGTCGGCGTCGGTGAGTTCCGTGGTCCGGATCGCGTGCAGGGAACGGTCGAGCAGCGCGGACGCCCCGGCGTCGCCGTCCGCGGCGACGTCGGACAGGAACTCCAGCAGCGGGGCGCTGGGGAACTTCGGTGCGCCGCCGAAACCGCCGTACGTGGTGTCCTCCGCCAGCGCGAGCTGGTCGGTGACGGCCCGGATGGCGTCGACTGCCGGGAGGCGCGGCTCTTCCCCGCCACCCTCGGCAGCCGAGCGGGCGGTGGCGTCCGCCTCGGCACCCTGCCGGATCGCCGTCGCGATCGCACTCGCGTTCGCGTCCACCTCGTGTCGACGTCCGGTCCACGCGTCGGCCACCGCCGCGAGGACCTGCCGGAACGACGGCACCTGCCCGACCGGCGTCGGCGGGGAGTACGTCCCCGCGAAGAACACGTGGCCGTCGGGTGTGAGGAACGTCGTCAACGGCCAGCCGAGCTGCTGCGTGAAGGCGCTCGCGGCGGCCATCAGGCTGGCGTCCACGTCCGGGCGTTCCTCGCGGTCGACCTTCACGGCGACGACGTCCCGGCGGAGCAGCGCGCCGATCTCCGGATCGGAGAAGCTCTCGCGCGCCATCACGTGGCACCAGTGGCAGGTGGCGTACCCGACGGACACCAGCACCGGGACGTCGCGTTCCCGGGCCTCCGCGAACGCCTCCGGTCCCCACTCCCGCCAGTCGACGGGGTTCTCCGCGTGCTGGCGGAGGTACGGACTGACGGCGGCGCCGAGGCGGTTGTCGGTCATGCCTCCAGCCAACCCGTGAGCGACGCGAGCCGCACGGCGATCTCGCCGGGGGTGAGGGAGTCCGTGTCCACCCGGATGACGTCGTCCCGGACAGCCGTGTCGAGCCTCCCGGCCGTCCGCGTGCTGTGCGCCAGCTGCGCCTCGGGGAGGTGCCCACCCGACCGACGGCGCAACCGGTCCTCGGTCGCGGCGTCTCCGGCCCGCAGCAGCACGGCGGTCACCACGGGGTCGTCGCCCATCGCCGCCGCCAGGGCATCCTGCTCGAGCACCGACACGGAGTTCGTGTAGACGAGCCGGTGGTGGCCGAGTCCGCGGTAGGCCGCCCACATCGCGGCGAGGTTGCGTTCGGCGAGGTGCGCCTCCGGGTGCTCGACGTGCGGCGCCGGGTGCGCGAGGTCGAGCAGGTCACCCTCGATCACGGCGTGCCGGACGTCGGCGCCGACGAGCAGGTCGTGCAGGGCCTCGGCGGCGGTGGACTTCCCCACGCCGGACCGCCCCCCGATGAAGAGGACCTCGGATCGGCGCGTGGTGTCGGTCACGGTGTGCTGCCCGTCTCGGGTGCCCGTCGTCAGTTCCAGCTCAGGGACAGCAGTGCGAGGGCGGCGTCCTCGGGGCCGTAGTCGAACAGGCGCTCCCAGAACGGGTCGGCCGCCCACGGGACGTCACCGCCCGCGGGGACCGCGTGGGCCGTCTCCACGAGCCAGTCGAGCTCGGGGCGGACGGCGGACGCGAACGTCGGGGGAGCCCAGCCGAGCGCCCGTGCGGCCGTCGTGTCGAGCACCACCGGCGCCGGCGAGGACCACGGGGTGGTGCCGACGAAGGCCGGGGCGTCGGCGTCGAGCAGCACCTCGTCGAACACGTGGTCGAGGTGTCCGGCGATCGTGCGGACGATCTCGAGCACGCTCGGAGCGGTGTCGTCGGCGACGTTGAGGATGCGCCGGTCGGGGACGTCGGCGAGGAGCCGCACGAGCGATCCGATGCCGCTCGCCGCGGTCGTGTGGTCCACTCCGCGGCCGTGGTCGGCGAGCAGGATGCGTTCCCGCCCGTCGAGCGCGCGGCGGACGACGAACCACTCCCGCGGGCGGCCGATGCCCACGCCGTACACCTTCGACGGACGGAGCACGGTGACCGGGGCGCCGTGGTCGAGCAGCACCTGCTCGGCGGCGACCTTCGCGGGACCGTACCCGTCGGCGGTGGTCGGGTCGCCCTCGCCCGGGGCCACGGTGGGCTGCAGTTCGGTCACGGCGCCGCCGAACACCGGCTTGTCGGCGGAGTTCGCGTGCCGGCCCTGCTCGTCGACGTAGACCGCCTTCGAGGACACGAACACGGTGGACCCGACGTCGTCGAGGAAGGGGCGGAGCTGCAGCGCGTCGTCGCGGGTCAGCCCGACCGTGTCCACCAGGAGGTCGGCGCCGGGACGCAGGAGCTCCCGGAGCACGGTGCCGTCGCGGCGGTCACCGGCGACGAACATGGCGCCGGACGCCGTCAGGGCATCGGCCGCGGGGCCGCCGCGCCGGGCGACGACGTCGACCTGCCAGTCGTCCGGGGACGCGAGCAGTTCGCGCGCGACGGCGGAACCGATCCCGCCGGTACCGCCGAGGACGACCGCGCGTCTGGTGCTCATGCTGCAACGGTAGTCCGGGGCGACTGCTTGGTACGTCGCGGCCGTGCTCGGCGGCTGTGCTCGTCGACTTTCCTTGACGTCCGTGCTCGTCGGCCGTCCTCGTCAGTCGAGCTCGTCAGTCGAGCTCGTCAGGAGGCGAGGGCCTGCGGCTCGTTCCGCCACCAGTCCAGGAGCGACCCGTCGTAGACCCGGACCTTCTCGTGGCCGAGCACGGTGAGCGCCAGGGCGTCGACGCACGCCGCGCTGCCGACGCCGCAGTACGTGACGATCTCCTCGGCATCGATCACGGACGCGAAGGCCCGCTGCAGTGCCGGCCCGCGGAGGTACGCGTTCGTCTCCGGGTCGACGAGGGTGTCCACCGCGATCGGAGTGCTGCCGGGGACGACCGCCGGGTGCTCCGTGCCGAGCGCCGACTCCGGGGCGGCGAGCACCAACGAGGCGGGCTGCTCGCCGGAGACCGCACGGCGCACGCGGTCCCGGTCGGCCCACAGTGGGCGCTCCTCGCCCGCGAGGAAGCCGCCGGTGTGTGCGTTCTCGTTCGCCGGTGTCCGGAGTGCTCCGACCCGGACCGGTCGGCCCTCGTCGCGCCACTTCGTGAACCCGCCGTCCAGCACCGCGGCGGAGTCGAAGCCGAACGACCGGAAGATCCACCACAGGCGTGCCGCCCACTCGCCGACACTGTCGTCGTAGACCACCACGGTCGCGGTGTTCGTCACGCCGAGCGCCTGTGCGGCGGCCTCGAACTGCTCGGTACCGGGGCGGGTGAAGGGCAGGTCGCTGCCGGGCTCGGAGAACGACTCGACGAGGTCGGCATAGCGGGCACCCGGAACGTGTCCGTGCTGCTCGTAGGAGTCCTGCGCGGTGTGCCACATCGTGTCGAGGCCGGTCCCCACCGTGTGCACGGAGGCATCGAGCACGATGAGCTCGTCAGCACCGAGGTGGTCTGCGAGCCACTGCGTCGACACGAGCGGCGAGGTCAGGACGGGGGCCATGGCGCACACGGTAACGGAGACCCCTGACGTGTGCGAGGGAAACCGACACACGGCGCAACCGGGGGGGTGTTCGTTCGTGTGCCCTGAGCGACATCGCACGCGCAGATCGACTGTTGGGACGTCGGATCAATCACGCGACTCCGGTACACGCGCATCCTTCGACACCGCACGCGTCGATCGACTGTCGTAACGTCGGAACTTGCGCATGCATCGAGTCCGCTCCGCACGCGGAACGGCACCGCCCGCACGCACGAGCGGCCCGCCCGGGGAACCGGGACGGGCCGCTCGTGCGTGCGCTGGGATGTCAGTGCGCGGCGGTCGGGATGCTCCCGGTCGTCGCGGCGCTGGCGTGTGCGAGCTTCTCGAGTCGCACCGACTGGCGGTTGATCAGGAGTCCACCGGCGAGGGCGACCAGGACGAGCACGCCCGCCGAGATGCCGAACGCCACGTGGTACCCGTCGAGGACCGCCTGCGCCTGCTGCAGCTTGGTCGGCGCCGCGGACAGCCCCGTGAGGCTGTTCTTCACGACGTCGGCGAAGATCGTCGACAGCAGCGCCGTGCCGATCGAGCCGCCGATCTGCTGCATGGTGTTCACCGTCGCCGAGGCCACGCCGGCGTCGGCACGGGCCACACCGGTCGTCGCCGTGTTCATGGCGGACGAGAAGATCGTGCCCATGCCGAGGCCGATGACGATCAGCGCCGGCAGGACCGTACCAGCGTAGGAGCTGTCCAGGTCGGTGCGGAGGAGCAGCAGCAGGCCGATGGCGGCGACGAGCCCGCCCGCGAAGATGAGCACCTTCGGGCCGACGCGGGGGAGCAGGCGGCCGCCGATCTGCGTCGCCGAGACCATGATCGACAGCGGCATCGGCAGGAACGCGAGGCCCGTCTGCAGCGAGCTGAACCCGAGGGTCTGCTCGAGGTAGTAGGTCAGGAACAGGAAGATGCCGAACATGCCGATCGCCACGAGGCCGATCGCGATGAACGAGCCACCGCGGTCGCGGTCGAGGACGACGCGCAGCGGGAGCAACGGGTGTGCGACGCGCGTCTCGATGACCACGAAGGCGGCGATGAGCACCACGCCCGCGGCCAGCATGACGATCGTCAGCGGGGAGTCCCAGCCGTTGGTCTCGGCGTTCGAGAAGCCGTAGACGACACCGACCAGACCGGCCGTGATCGTGAGCACCCCGGCGACGTCGATGCGCGGACGCTCGACCTTCGGCGGCTTCGCCATGAAGACGAGGGCGCCGATGACGCCGAGGACGGCGAAGACGACGTTGACGTAGAGGCACCAGCGCCACGAGGCGTACTCGGTGAGGACGCCGCCGAGGAGCAGACCGATGGCCGCGCCGGAGCCGGCGATGGAACCGAAGATGCCGAAGGCGCGACCGCGCTCCTTCGGGTCGCGGAAGGTCGTCGTCAGCATGCCGAGCGCCGACGGGGCGAGGAGCGCGCCGAACACGCCCTGCAGAGCCCGGGCGGCCACGAGCAGGCCGAACGAGTCCGCCAGGCCGCCGAGCACGGACGCGACCGCGAAGCCGACGAGCCCGATGATGAAGGTGTTCTTGCGACCGAAGAGGTCACCGAGTCGACCGCCGAGGAGCAGCAGCGAGCCGAACGCGAGCGAGTACGCCGTGACGATCCACTGGCGCTGGTCGGTGCCGAACCCGAGGTCCGCCTGGGCCGAGGGCAGGGCGATGTTCACGATGGTGGCGTCGAGCACGACCATCAGCTGGGCGAGGGCGATGACCGCCAGGGCGATCCAGCGGTGGTTGCTCTTGGTGGGGGTGGTGCCCGAGGTCGTGGGTGCTGCCCCGGTGGGGGTCGGCACGGTCTGTTCTGCCGTCACGGCAGCCTCCTTCGAGAAGGTTGGAGGGATGGCGGAGCGCGCGCCGTCGGGCGTTCCAGTGAAGGGGGTGGTAAACGGATGCGACGCATCCGTTTGTGACCAGTGTAGACCGAAACGGAAGGTCCGCATCCACTTATTCCCAGAAAGTTCAACTACGGTCGGGGACGTGAGCACCACCGACCTCGAGCGCCCCCTCCGCGCGGACGCCGCACGCAACCGCGAGCTGATCCTGCAGACGGCCCGCAAGTGCTTCGCCGAGCGCGGGCTCTCGGTCACGCTCAACGACATCGCGCACGAGGCCGGCGTCGGTGTCGGCACCGTCTACCGCCGGTTCGCCGACAAGGACTCCCTGATCGAGGCGCTCCTCGCCACCAAGTTCGAGGCGATGAACGACGCCGCGGCCCGCGCTGCGGACGAGGTCGACCCGCGTGAGGCGCTCCGCGTCTACCTGATGGGCGTGTTCGAGTTCCGTGCCCGCGACCGCGCCCTGGCGGACGCCATCGTCCGGGCCGGCAAGGCGCGTCCGTCGATCGTGCAGGAGCGCGACCGTCTGGAGACCCAGGTCAGCGCGATCATCCGACGGGCCGAGGCAGCCGGGGTCGTCCGGGTCGGTTTCGACTACCGCGACCTCCCGATGCTCACCTCGATGGTCGGTGCGGTGGCGGACAGCACCCGCGCGCACGACCCGAACGCCTGGCGCCGCTACGCCGAGGTCCTCATCGAGGGTGTGCTGCCCGGCGGCACCGACGTCCCGATGACCGGCACGCCGCTCGACCGCGAATCGATCGAGCGCGCGCTGCACGCCCAGAACTGACCACGCGGCGCGCGCCAAGAACGGACGGACCGCTCGGACCGCGCGGACCGCGCGGACCGCGCGGACCGCGCGGACCGCGCTACAACCAGCTCGGCAGCCAGTAGTGGGACCGGATGAAGTCCCACGGCATCTGCAGCCCGGTCCACATCGGGTACCAGTACGCCGACGCGAGCACCACCACGCCGAGGTACACGCCGACCCACACCACCGCACGGGTCCGCCGTGGTCGTGGATCGTCCCGTGACCCGAGCACCAGGCCGATGGCTGCCGCCAGCGCCATCACCATGAACGGCTCGAACGCGATCGTGTAGAACTGGAACACCGTCCGGTTCACGTAGAGCAACCACGGCAGGTACCCGGCTGCGACGCCCATCAGGACGAGGCCGTACTCCCACCTCCGTCGCATGATCCAGAGCACGAGCAGCGCCACGGTCGCGATGACCGCCGCGTACCAGACGAACGGGTTCGCGATGCCGGTGATCGCCTCCCCGCAGCGCGTGGCGGTGCAGCCGTCCTGGCCGGCGTTCGTGCCGACGTAGTACATCGAGGTCGGGCGCTGCATGAGGAGCCAGAGCAGCGGGTTCGCCTGGTACGAGTGCGGGGTGTGCAACCCGATGTTGAAGCCGTAGATCTCGGACTGGTAGTGCCACCAGTTCTGCACGCTGTCCGGCACCCAGGACAGCACACCGGTCCACCGCTGCCCGCCGGAGACGATCCAGTTGCGGTCCCAGCCGTCCTTCGACACGAACCAGCCCGTCCAGGACGCAACGTAGGTGACAGCGGCGATCGGCACGGTGAGCAGGAACGACACCGGTGCCTGCTGCAGGAGGGCGCTGGACGACCAGAACTCGATGCCGGCGCGGCGACGCGACATCATGTCCGACAGCACCGAGTACACCGCGAAGAACGCCAGGAAGTACATCCCGGACCACTTCGTCGCCGTCGCGAGCCCGAGCGCCAGGCCCATCGCGAACAGCCAGGGCCGCCACCAGAGCACCGGTCCCCAGAGCGTGTCCTTCCCGGCTGCCGCGCGTCGGGCGACCCAGGCGTCGAGTCGTCGCGACGTCCACCTCCGGTCGAGCAGCAGCGCACCGAACCCGAGCACGACGAAGAACGTCAGGATCCCGTCGAGCAGCGTGACGCGGGACATCACGATGGCCTGGCCGTCGACGGCGAGCAGGAAGCCGGCGAGCGTCCCGATGACGGTCGACCGGAACAGCGACCGGGCGATCACGGCGGTGAGGAACACGGTCGCGATGCCGAGCACGGCGACCGTGAACCGCCACCCGAACGAGTTGTCCGCCCCGAACAGCAGCATGCCGAGGCCGATCAGGTACTTGCCGAGCGGTGGGTGGGCGATGAACTCGGCGGCGCTGGTGAACAGTGAGGTCTCGCCGGAGACGAACCGCTCGTCGGTGGTCGGCAGCGAGTCGTCGTTCGGGTTGCCCGGCCAGGTGCCCTCGTACCCGAGGTGCACGATCGACCAGCCGTCCTTGACGTAGTAGGTCTCGTCGAACACGAGCGAGTGCGGGTGCCCGAGGTCGACCAGCCGCAGCACGGCGGCGAGCAGGGTGACCGCGAGCGGACCGGTCCAGCGCCACACGGCGACGCGTCGGGACGTCGAGAGCACCCGCCCCCACCAGTCGTCGAGACGGGAACCGACCGGCTCGTCGGGCACGGTGCGGTCGTCGGTCAGCGCGCTCGTCATCGGAGAGCATCCTACGGATCGGCGCCACGACCGCGCTGCGACCACAATGGTGTCGTGATCGTCCTCGCAGCAACGCCCATCGGCAACCTCGGCGACGCCTCCCGCAGGCTCGTCGAGACCCTCTCGAACGCGAGTGTGGTGGCCGCTGAGGACACCCGCACCGCGATCCACCTCATGCGCGCGCTCGGCATCGAGAACCGCCCCCGGCTCATCGCCCTGCACGAGCACAACGAGCGGGCGAAGGCGGCCGAGGTCGTCGAGCTCGCCCGGGACGAGGACGTGGTCGTCCTCACCGACGCCGGCATGCCCGCGATCAGCGACCCCGGGTTCCCGCTCGTCGAGGCCGCTGCCGCCGCCGGGGTGACCGTCACGGCCCTGCCCGGACCGTCCGCCGTCCTGATGGCGCTCGCCGTGTCCGGGCTGCCGACCGACCGGTTCAGCTTCGAGGGGTTCCCGACGCGCAAGGGCGGCGAGCGTCGACGGCTGTTCTCCGCCCTGTCCGGCGAGCAGCGGACGATGGTCTTCTTCGAGTCGCCGCACCGACTCGCCGACACGCTGTCGGACATGGCCGCCGGCTTCGGTGACGACCGGCGCGCGGTGGTCTGCCGCGAGCTGACGAAGCTGCACGAGGAGGTCCGCCGCGGTCCCCTCGCCGAGCTCGCGACCTGGGCCGCCGAGGGGGTGCGCGGCGAGATCTGCATCGTCGTCGAGGGCTCGACCGGCGCGCTCGACGTCACGACCATCGAGGACGGCGTCCGACTGGTGCTCGAGCGGGTCACCGCCGGCTCCCGCATGAAGGAGGCGGCGGCGGCCGTCGCGGACGCGACGGGGCTCTCGAAACGCGACCTCTACGAAGGAGCGCTGGCCGCGCGGTGACCCCGCGGACAGGCGGCCTGGAGGCGCGGGACGGCGCCGCCACGTGCCTCCCGTCCGGTTGTCCACAGGTTGCGCGCGGGGCGCGTCATGCGTCTCCCGCCCGCCCGTAGGATGGTGCGCATGTCCGACGGCTCCTCGTTCAGCATCACCACGCCGATCTTCTACGTGAACGACGTGCCCCACATCGGGCACGCCTACACCGAGGTCGCCGCGGACGTCCTCGCGCGCTGGCACCGTCAGCGCGGGGACGACACCTGGCTCCTGACCGGCACGGACGAGCACGGGCAGAAGATCCTGCGCACCGCCAGCGCGAACGACGTCACGCCGCAGGAGTGGGCGGACCGGCTCGTGACCGATGCCTGGAAGCCCCTGCTCGACACGGTCGACGTGGCGAACGACGACTTCATCCGCACGACCGACGAGCGCCACGAGCGTGGCGTGACGGCGTTCCTCCAGAAGCTCCACGACGACGGCTACATCTACGCCGGCGAGTTCGAGGGCTTCTACTGCGTGGGCTGCGAGGAGTACAAGCAGCCGAGCGACCTGGTGCCCGGCACCGGCGCGTACGAGGGACAGCAGGTCTGTGCGATCCACTCGATCCCGGTCGAGGTCCTCAGCGAGCGCAACTACTTCTTCCGGATGTCGGACTTCGAGCAGCGCCTGCTCGACCTGTACGAGTCGAACCCGCTGTTCATCCAGCCCGAGAGCGTCCGGAACGAGATCGTCTCGTTCGTGAAGCAGGGCCTGCGCGACCTGTCGATCTCGCGGTCGAGCTTCGACTGGGGCATCACGATCCCCTGGGACCACGACCACGTCCTGTACGTGTGGTTCGACGCCCTTCTCAACTACGTCACCGCGCTCGGGTACGGCAGCGACGACGACGAGGCGTTCCGGCGCCTCTGGCCGAGCGTGCACATCGTCGGCAAGGACATCGCACGGTTCCACGCGGTGATCTGGCCGGCCATGCTCATGGCCGCGGGCCTGCCGGTGCCGGAGCGCGTGTTCGGTCACGGGTGGCTGCTCGTCGGCGGCGAGAAGATGTCGAAGTCGAAGCTCACCGGCATCGCGCCGTCGGAGATCACCGACACGTTCGGCTCGGACGCCTTCCGCTACTACTTCCTCCGTGCCATCACGTTCGGGCAGGACGGCAACTTCAGCTGGGAGGACATCTCCGCCCGCTACCAGGCCGAGCTCGCGAACGGCTTCGGGAACCTGGCCTCGCGCCTGGTCGCCATGCTGCAGAAGTACTTCGACGGTGCCGTGCCCGCACGCGGTCCGCTCACCGAGTCGGACGAAGCCGTCGACGCCCTCGCGGTGTCCGTCACCGAGCGTGCCGACGCGGCGATCACCGCCTTCGCCCCGCACGAGGCGATCGCGACCGTCTGGGAGCTCGTCGACGCGCTGAACGGGTACATCACCGAGCAGCAGCCGTGGGCGCTCGCGAAGGACGACGCGCAGCGCGAGCGGCTCGGCACCGTGCTCGCCACCGCGCTCCGCGGGCTCGGCACGGTCGCCGTGCTCCTGTCGCCGGTCATGCCGAAGGCGACCGAGAAGCTCTGGGCCGCGATCGGTGCCGGCGGGTCCATCGCCGAGCAGCGTGTGGACCGTGCGTGGGAGTGGCAGGGCGCGGACCGTGTCGTGCCGCTCGAGTCGGGCCTCTTCCCGCGCATCGAACAGGCCGAACAGGGCGCAGCGTGACCGACGCCCACCTCCGCTCGCGTGGTGACGGCGACGGGTCGAAGCGCGATCTGACCTACCCGCCGTTGCCCGAGGCCCTCGTGGTGCCGGTCTACGACAACCACACCCACCTCGAGATCGCCGACGGTGGCGACGGCGCGCTCGACTACCGCGAGCACCTCGACCGGGCGTCGAGCGTCGGTGTCCGTGGTGTCGTGCAGGTCGGCACCGATCTGGCGACCTCGGAGTGGTCGGCCACCGTCGCCGCTCGCGAGCCCCGTGTCCTCGCCGCGGTGGCACTGCACCCGAACGAGGCGCCCGTCCTCGACGCCGCCGGGGTGCTCGACGAACACCTCGCGGGCATCGAACGGCTGGCGGCGCTTCCGCGCGTGCGGGCGATCGGCGAGACCGGACTCGACTTCTTCCGCACCGGCGACGACGGCCGGGACGCCCAGGTGCGCTCGTTCGAGGAGCACATCCGCATCGCCAAGGAGCACGACCTCGCGCTGACGATCCACGACCGCGACGCGCACGACGCCGTGGTCGAGGTCCTCGAGCGCGTCGGGGCTCCGGAGCGCACCGTCTTCCACTGCTTCTCCGGTGGGCCCGACCTCGCTCGTCTGTGTGCGGAGCGTGGCTGGTACATGTCCTTCGCCGGCACGGTGACCTTCAAGAACGCCCAGCAGCTCCGGGACGCCCTGCACGTCGCCCCGCGGCACCTGATCATGGTCGAGACCGACGCGCCGTACCTGACGCCGACGCCGTTCCGCGGCCGCCCGAACGCGCCGTACCTGATCCCGCTCACCCTGCGGTCGATGGCGGAGACCCTCGGGACCGATGCCTCGATGCTCGCGGCGCAGATCGCCTCCAACACCGAGGCCGTGTACGGCGCGTGGGACGCCGAGCCCGTCACGGTGGACGAGTAGCCGTGGCGGCGCTCCTCGGCCCGGCGGAGATCCGGGACCTCGCAGCACAGCTCGACGTCACCCCGACGAAGAAGCTCGGGCAGAACTTCGTGCACGACGCCAACACCGTGCGCCGCATCGTGGCGTCCGGCCGTGTGACGGAGGACTCGAAGGTCCTCGAGATCGGCCCGGGGCTCGGATCGTTGACGCTCGGGCTGACCGAGACCGGCGCGTCCGTGACCGCCGTGGAGATCGACGGCCGGCTGGCCGCCCAGCTGCCCGCGACGGTGTCCACCATGCAGCCCGCGGCCCGCCTGCGGGTCGTGCACCAGGACGCCCTCGCCGTCGCGGCCGATGACCTGCCGGAAGCGCCGACGCACGTCGTCGCCAACCTGCCGTACAACGTGTCCGTCCCCGTGCTCCTGCACCTGCTCGCGACCTTCCCGACGATCGAGCGGGCGCTCGTGATGGTGCAGGCCGAGGTCGGCTACCGGATCGCAGCGGAACCGGGCAGCAAGGTCTACGGGTCACCGAGCGTCAAGGCCGCCTGGTACGGGTCGTGGTCGATCGCCGGGCAGGTCAGCCGTCAGGTCTTCTGGCCGGTGCCGAACGTCGACAGTGTGCTCGTCGGGTTCGACCGGCACGAACCCCCGGGCGACGAGACGCTCCGTGCGCAGGTGTTCGCGCTGGTCGACGGCGCGTTCCAGCAGCGTCGGAAGATGCTCCGGCAGAGTCTGTCCGGTGTCCTCGGCAGCAGCGCCCGGGCGTCGGAGCTCCTGGCCGCCGCCGGTGTCGATCCGACCGCTCGGGGCGAAGCGCTCAGCGCCGACGACTTCGTGCGGCTCGGTCGGACGGTCCTCGCCGCGACGGAGTGACCGTCGTCGTCCAGTGACCCGGTCGCTGGAAGCCGTCCGGCAGCACCGTGCCGGCGTCGCCCCGTGCGCTGTTCACCTGCATCTGCGTGACGTAGACGGCGCCCCGGAGGTCCGTCCCGCGCAGGTCGGCGTCGCGCAGGTCCACGCCGAGCAGGACGCAGCGCTCGAGCCGCGCACCGCGGAGGTCGGCGGCGATCGCCAGGCGCCCGCGCAGGGTCGCGCCGCGGAGGTCGGCGCCGCGGAGGTCGGCGCCGACGAGGTCCGACGCCGCGCCGACGCGTCGGAGATCCGCACCCGTCGGACCGGCGCTCCGGGCGATCTCGCTCGCCTCGAGCAGGAACGGCCGGGCGCGGTCGTACTCGGCGTCGACGTCGAGGACGGCGAGTTCGTCGGGCGAGCCGTCGCTCAGCGAGCGCACCCGGTCGAACGCCGTGGCCCAGCGGTCGTCGTCGCTGTGCGGTCGGACGAGCGTGATCGCCTCGTCGAGGTACCGCAGCAGGTCGTGGAGTCGTCGAACGATCGGGAAGGCGGCGAACATGGACCGCTGCGTCTCGGCGTCGTCGCGCCAGGACCGCCCGGCGAAGGAGTGCTGGGAGACCTTCTGTCCCGCTCCCGAGCAGTCGAACACCGTGCAGCCGGAGAACCCACGCGCACGGAGGTGCGGGTGGATCCGGCAGCCGTCGGCCTCGTCGAGGTTCGTGCACGGGTCGCCGGCGTCCTTGTCGAACGGGAAGTCCGCCGACTTCGCGAACGCGAGCGCGACGCAGCACAGGCCGAAGCAGTTCGCGCAGTCGGCTCCGAGGTCCTCGCGACGTCCGAGCCGGACCCGCGTCCGCGCGGCCATCAGTCCTCTGCGACCCGGACGACGGTGCCGCCCGTCAGGCTGAGCAGCTGCTCGAAGGTGAGCGGCAGCACGCTGTTCGCCGTGCCCGCCGCGGACCACACGACGGCGTGCTCACGGAGCGCCTCGTCGACCACGGTGCGGATCGGGGCCGGGTGGCCGACGGGGGAGACGCCGCCGATCGGTTGTCCGGTGACCTCGCGCACCTGCTTCGCCGTGGCCATCCGGAGTTCGGTGGCGCCGACCTGCCCGGCCAGCAGGTCCGTGTCCACGCGGTGGCGGCCCGAGGTCATCGCCAGCAGCGGCTCCCCGTCGGCCAGGAACAGCAGGCTGCTGGCGATCGCTCCCGGTTCGGTCCCGAGTGCGGCGGCCGCCTGTGCGGCGCTGTGGGTCGAGTCGGGCAGTTCACGCGCGGTGGCGTCGATGCCGGCTTCGGCGACGATGCGCTGCACGGTGGCGAGTCGGTCGTTCATCTCACCCATCCTCCCACCGCCCGAACGGGGACGCGCGTGGCCGTTCGGGAGCCCGTAGGCTCCTGCGGGTGTCCGCCCCCAGCAACCGTCACTCGCTCGTCATCGTGCTGGTCTTCCTGGTGGCCGGGATCGCGATCGGTGTCGTCGCGGTGGCCGCGCTCCTGCGGGACCCGTCCGACGACGTCGCGTGGGTCGCGGTCGCAGCCGGGGTGCTCTGCATCGCCTGGGGGCTCACCTTCCGGCGCTTGGACGACGACTCGGACACCTCGACGGGTCGGATCGGCCTCCTGACGACCGGCCTCGCGATGACCTTGGCCTACGTGGTGATCCGCGCGGTCGGTCGTCCGGTCGACAGCGCCGTCGTCGGAGCACTCGCCTGGCCGGCGTGGAAGACCGTCAACCGTCTCGTCGACGGTTGGGTCCGCCGACGGGAGGCCCGCGGCGAGGCCGAGGGCCCCGACCCCGCCGGCTGAGCGACCCGTCGGACGGTCCTCAGTGTCCGCGCGACGCCAGCGCCTCGATGAGCTGCTGCTGCGTGCCGTCCCGTTCGGACCAGCGCAGCGGCAGGACGTTCTGCACGAGGATCTCCGGCGCGGCCCCGGCCTCGAGTAGCGACACCACCTCGTCGAGGAAGGCGGACAGCGGCATCCCACCGAAGTCGACGCCCTCGCCCATCAGGTCCGTGGCCACCGCCGGCGGCACGAGCTCGAGGACCGACACCGGCGACCCGGTCAGCTGCTGCCGGAGCGACTGCGTCCAGGAGTGCACCGCGGCCTTCGTGGCGCTGTAGGTCGGGGTCGCGGCGAGCGGCGTGTACGCGAGTCCGGACGACACGGTGATGATCGTCGAGGCCGGGCGGCCGAGCAGGTGCGGCAGGAACGCGTCGACGAGGCGGATCGTGCCGAGCAGGTTCGTCTCGACGGTGGCGACCGCGTCGCCGAGGTGTTCCGACGAGCGGAGGTCCTCGGCGCGCATGATGCCCGACATCGTGATGACCGCGTCCAGCGCGGGGTACGCCGAGGTGACCGCTGCTGCGGCGGCGGTGATGGAGGCCGGGTCGGTGACGTCGAGCTCGACGATGCCGAAGCCGTGCTCGTCGTGGAGCGAGTCGAGCAGGGCGCGGCGGCGGCCGCCGATGACGACGGTGCTGCCCGCGGCCCGCAGGCGCTGGGCGAGTCCGAGGCCGATGCCGGAGGTCGCGCCGGGGATGAAGACGGTGGCGTTCGTGATGTCCATGGCCTCCACGATCCGCCGGTCCACCGGCAGCGAACCAGAGCGCCGTCATCGGGGGACCGCCGATCCCTGGCAGCGTCCGACGGCACGCAGCACACTGGGGGCATGGACCGCCCCGGGCTCGCCGACTTCCTCCGCCGTCGCCGAGCGCTGCTGCGCCCCGAGGACGTCGGGCTCGGGGCAGGGCAGCGCCGACGGACGCCGGGCCTCCGACGCGAGGAGGTCGCCGCGCTGGCGGGCATGTCGGCCGACTACTACACGCGGCTCGAGCAGCAGCGCGGCCCGCAGCCGTCCGAGCAGATGCTGGCCGCGATCGCCCGGGCCCTGCGCTGCAGTCTCGACGAACGGGACCACCTGTTCCGCCTGGCCGGGCAGAACGCCCCCGCACGGGTGCACCGCTCGGACCACGTCGACCCGGCGATCCTCCGGGTGCTGGACCGGCTCGAGGACACCCCGGCGATCGTGGTGAACGACCTCGGCGAGACCCTCGTCGAGAACCGCCTGGGCGCGGCCCTCCTCGGCTCCACGACCGGGCTGCCCGGCAACGAGCGGTACCAGCCGTGGCGGTGGTTCATGACGGAGGACGAGCGCGCGAAGTACGCGCCGGAGCAGCACGACCGGCTGGCGCGTGCGCAGGTGGCGTCGCTGCGTGCCGCGGTCGGTGCCGCCGGGCCGAACGACACCCGGGCATCGGCGCTCGTCGCGGACCTCGAGGCGAACAGCGCGGAGTTTCGAGCCCTGTGGTCGCTGCACGAGGTGGCGAGCCGGTGGGAGGACCACAAGACGTTCGTGCACCCGGAACTCGGTCGCATCACCGTCGACTGCCAGGTGCTGCACACGACCAGTCAGACCCAGGCGCTGCTGCTGTTCACCGCTCCGGCCGGCACCGACGACGCCCAGAAGCTCGAGCTGCTCGGCGTCGTCGGCCAGCAGACCTTCAGCCGCTGACGGCCGTCTCGAGCAACAGCACGTCACACACCTGGCCCCGCCCAGCCCGACCTGCCTATGGTGGCGACGTGAGCACTCCGCGCGTGTACGTCATCCACGAGAACCCCGAGTGGTTCCCGCCGCTCGCCGCTGCCTTCGAGGCCGAGGGGGTCCCCGTCGAGGAGATCCTCCTCACCGAGGGCCAGATCGACCTCGGTGCCGATCCCGCACCCGGCGTGTACTGGAGCCGGATGTCGGCGAGCAGCCACACCCGCGGGCACGAGCACAGCAAGGAGTACACCCGCGCGGTCCTCGGCTGGCTCGAGCGAGCCGGACGCCAGGTCGTCGGCGGCAGCCACGTCCTCGAGCTCGAGGTGTCGAAGGTCGCGCAGCACGGTCTGCTGCGGGATGCCGGGTTCGACGTGCCGCGCACCACCGCCGTCTTCGGCACCACCACGATCGAGCAGGCGGCGCACGACTTCACGGGCGGCCAGGACGTGCCGTTCATCACGAAGCACAACCAGGGCGGCAAGGGCCTCGGCGTCCGCCGCTTCGACTCGCTCGCCGAGTTCGACGCGTACGTCGACAGCCCGGAGTTCGAGGCGCCGGTCGACGGCATCACGCTGCTGCAGGAGTACCTGACGGCACGCGAACCGTTCATCACGCGCGTCGAGTTCGTCGGCGGCGAGTTCGTCTACGCGGTCCGCGTGGACACCAGTGCCGGCAGCTTCGAGCTGTGCCCGGCCGACGCGTGCGAGGTGCCGCAGGTCATCGCCGGCGCCGTGTGCGACGTCCCCGGCGCCGACGCTCCGGCCGGCGTACCCGCCGCGTTCAGCGTCCGCACCGAGGTCACGGCCGAGCACCCGCTCGTCCAGCAGCTCCGCACCTTCCTCGCCGACCAGCGCATCACGATCGCGGGCGTCGAGTTCATGGAGACCACGGACGGCCGCACGGTCGTCTACGACATCAACACGAACACGAACTACAACCCCGCCGTCGAGGAGTCCGCGCCGGCCTCCGGCCCGCGCTCGATCGCGCGGTACCTCGGCGGCCTGCTGGAGACGCAGTACGCGGCGCAGCTGACGGCCTGAGAACGCAAGATCCACCGGCCTGGAGGCGCGGGGCGGGCCCGCACCGCGCCTCCAGGCCGTCCCTCCCCACCTCCCCAAGGAACCCACCGTGCGATTCGGATACTGGACCCCGCTCTTCGGCGGCTGGCTGCGCAACGTCGAGAACGAGCACATGCCGGTCACCTTCGACTACGTGAAGCGGTTGGCGCAGCGCGCCGAGCGCATCGGCTTCGACCTGACGCTCGTGCCGGAGCTGAACCTCAACGACATCAAGGGCACGGCGGCGCCGTCCCTCGAGGCGTGGTCGCTGGCCGCGGCCATCGCGGCGACGACCGAGCGCCTCGAGATCATGGCGGCGATGCGCCCCGGCTACCACCTGCCCGCGGTGACCGCGAAGCAGGCGGCCACCATCGACGACATCTCCGGCGGACGCTTCACCTTCAACGTGGTGAGCGCCTGGTGGGCCGAGGAGGCCAAGCAGTACGGCGGCATCTTCTCCGAGCACGACGACCGCTACAAGCGCACGGCGGAGTTCGTCGAGGTCATGCGGGGACTGTGGCGGGAGACGCCGTACTCGTTCCACGGCGAGTACTACGACGTCGAGAACAGCCACCTGGAGCCGAAGCCCCGCGTCACGCCGCGCATCTACGCCGGCGGGGAGAGCGAGGCCGGCAAGGCCGCGATCACGGGCTACGCCGACGCGTACGTGACCCACGGCGGCACGGTCGAGGAGCTCCGGACCAAGATCGCCGAGATGCGTCGTCGCCGCGAGGACGCCGGTCTGCCGCCGTTCGAGGCGTTCGGGATGGCGGCGTACGTCATCGTCCGCGAGACCGAGGCCGAGGCGCAGGCCGAGCTGGCGCGCATCACCGACGTGCAGCACGGGCAGGCGTACGAGTCGTACCAGGACTTCATCTCGAAGTCGCAGCTCGAGCACGTGCCCTCGCTCGAGGACTACTCGGTGTCGAACCGTGGGCTGCGGCCCGGGTTCGTCGGGACACCGGAGCAGGTGGCTTCGCGCATCCGCGAGTTCGAAGACGCCGGCGTCGACACCCTGCTGCTGCAGTTCTCGCCGCAGATGGAGGAGATGGAGCGGTTCGGCGAGCAGGTCATCCCGCTCGTGCGCCCCTCGGTGTCGGTGCCCTCCGGAGCGGGCGCCTGATGGGCTCGGTCGAGGACGACTGGGCGTTCGAGACCCGGCAGATCCGCGCCGGCTTCAAGGCCGACCCGGGCTGGGGAGCCAACGTCCCTCCGATCGCCCAGAGCGCGGCGTTCGTGTACCCGTCGGGCGAGGACGCGGCCGACCGGTTCATGCTGAACGCCCCGGGGCACACGTACACGCGGGTGAACAACCCGTCGGCGGCGGCGCTCGAGCGTCGGATCGCCGACCTCGAGGGCGGGGTCGGCGCGCTCGCCCTCGCGTCCGGGCAGGCGGCGACCACCCTGGCCGTGCTCGGTGTCGCCCGGGCCGGTGACCATGTCGTGTCGAGTGCGTCCCTGTACGGCGCGACGTACACGCTGTTCGCCTCGACCCTGCGCGACCTCGGCATCGCGTTCACGTTCGTGCAGGACCCCACCGACCTCGACGAGTGGGCGGCGGCGGTCCGTCCGGAGACGAAGGCGTTCTTCGGCGAGAGCATCCCGAACCCGCGCGGCGACGTGCTCGACTTCGCCGGGGTGGCCGACGTCGCGCACACGGCCGGTGTGCCGCTCATCGTCGACAACACCATCGCGACGCCGTACCTCGTCCGCCCGATCGAGCACGGGGCGGACATCGTCGTGCACTCCGCGACGAAGTACCTCGCCGGGCACGGCAGCGCCATCGCGGGGCTCGTCGTGGACAGCGGGAACTTCGACTGGGCGGCGCATCCCGAGAAGTACCCGCAGCTGGCCTCGACCGAGCAGTCCGGGTTCGCGAACACGAACTTCGCGGAGAAGTTCGGGCGGCGGGCGTTCATCCAGCGCACCCGCTCGAAGCTCTCCGCCGACCTCGGACCCGCGATCGCACCGTTCACGGCGTTCCTCGTGCTGCAGGGCATCCAGACGCTCTCCCTGCGGATGGAGCGGCACGTGTCGAACGCCGCCGCGGTGGCGTCCTGGCTCGACGCGCACGACCAGGTGCTCGGCGTGCACTACGCGGGGCTGTCGTCGTCGCCGTGGCACCACCTGCAGCAGCGCTACGTGCCCGCCGGACCGTCCGCCGTGCTGGCGTTCGACCTCGACGGCGGCGTCCAGGCGGGCCGCCGGTTCGTGGCGGCGCTGGAGCTGTTCGACCACGTCTCGAACATCGGCGACGTGCGCTCCCTGGTCGTGCACCCGGCGTCGACGACGCACGTGCAGATGACCTCGGCGGAGCGGGCGGCCTCGGGGGTCGGTGACGGACTGATCCGCCTGTCCATCGGTCTGGAGCACGTCGACGACATCCTCGCCGACCTCGCCCGGGGGTTCGCGGCAGCCGGGGGCGTCGACGCCGCGTGAGCGGATCCGCGCGTGGTGGGCGGAATCGCGCGTACCAGGTCGAACCATTCGACCTGGTACGCGCGATCCTGCTTCCCATCGCGGCCGCCATGGGTCGGAACGTGCGTGCCGTCGAACGCGACGGACGCGTGAGGGGCGGGGCCTGACGGGGCTGCGCCGCGCCTCCAGGCCGCGTCGGGATAGGTTGGGGGCATGACCACGCTGGCCGCACCGACCCGCGTCCGGACGCGCGCCCCCGGCAAGATCAACGTGTTCCTGTCCGTCGGGGCGCTGCAGGACGACGGCTACCACGACGTGGCGACGGCGTACCAGGCGGTCTCGCTGTACGAGGACGTCTCCGCCGAGGCGGCCGACGACTTCTCGGTGACGTTCACCGGGCCGATCGACACGACCGGTGTGCCGGTGGACGAGTCGAACCTCGCCATCCGCGCCGCGCGTCTGGTCGCGGACGCCGCCGGCTACCGCGGCGGTGTCCGGCTCACCATCGACAAGCAGGTGCCGGTCGCCGGTGGGATGGGCGGCGGGTCGGCCGACGCCGCCGCGACGCTCCTGGCGGTGGACACCCTCTGGGGCACGGCGCTCGGGCGCGAGGAACTCCTCCGACTCGCAGCGCAGCTCGGCGCGGACGTGCCCTTCGCGTTCGCCGGTGGCACCGCGGTGGGGACCGGCCGTGGCGACGAACTCAGCCCGGCGCTGGCGAAGGGGGAGTTCCACTGGGTCCTCGCGCTGAGCGACGACGGGCTCTCCACCCCGGCGGTGTACCGCGCGCTCGACGAGCACCGGGAGCGGTACCGCGCCGACATCGCCCCGGCACCGACGACCCCGGTGGTCGAGGCCAACGTGCTGCAGGCCCTGCGCGCGGGCGACCCGGACCTGCTCGCCGACTGCCTGCACAACGACCTGCAGGCGCCGGCGATGCGCCTGCAGCCGAGACTCGCGTCGACGCTCGAGATCGGGGAGAAGGCGGGTGCGCTCGCCGGGCTGGTGTCGGGCAGCGGGCCGACGGTGGCGTTCCTCGTCGCGGATCGGGACACCGCGCTCGAGGTGCAGGTCGAGCTCAGCGCCGCGGGCATGGTCGCGGTGCGTGCTGCGGGCCCGGTGCACGGCGCCCGCGTGCTGCACTAGCGGCGGACGTACTCCGTGATGACGACGCGGCCGGTCTTCCAGTGCTGCACGGCGGTGAAGCCGTGCTCCGCCAGGACCGTGGCCGTCTCCGGACCGATGTCCCGCGCCTTGACCGTGCCGCCGACGAACCACACGGTGTCGATGTCGCCGAGCCGGCTCGGGATCGTCGTTGCCAGGTCGCCGGTCTGGTTCCAGAGCACGCCGCTCTCGGCGCCGTTCTTCCGCACGCCCAGGTCGGTCATCCCGGTGAAGGCGTCCGGGTAGGAGATCCGGATGATGTCGGCGGTCGTGCCCGGGTGTCCGTAGACGCTGCCGAAGACGACACCCTCGTCCGCGTCGACCCGGTTGCTGCTGCGCTCCGCGGCGATGATCGACGCGGCGCGGGCCCAGGTGGAGTCCTGCTTCGCCTGGGGCTGCTTCACGGCCACTGCGGTCGGCACCGAGAGCACGAGCACGGCGGCCACCGCGGCGGCCAGCAGCGCCTTCGGTCGGACCGTGGTCAGTGCGAGCGCGATGAGCAGCGCGACGAACGGCAGGCTCAGGGTCGCGTACTTCGGGGAGTACAGGTGCGCGCCCATCGCGGTCGCCAGGACGAGGGTGGCGGTCGGGATCACGACGAGCGGCACGGCGACCCGGACGGCCTGTGCGCGGAACAGGGACCGGACGGTGGCGGACCGGCGGTGCGCCGCGACGAGGGCTCCGCCGACGCCGACGAGCATGAGGGCCCAGGCGCCGGCGGCGTACACGTCGACGCCGCCGAACCACGCCGTGGCGAACACCTGGGCGAAGGTGCGCTGCCCGATGCCGGCGATCCAGGCCACCTGCTTCGACTGCGAGGCGATCTCGAGGACGACGGGGGAGACGACCACCGCGGCGATCCCGGCGGCGACGGCCCAGCGGAGCAGCGTCCCCCGGCCGACGAGCGCGGGAGCCGGGCGCCCGGCGGTGCGGGACACGACCGCACGACGGAGTGCGGCCCGCTGCACGAGCACCGTCCACAGCAGGGTCACGGCGTGGGCGACGACCGCGAGCGACAGGTACACGTTGAAGGTCACCGACACGAGCGCGAGGGCGCCGTACGCCACCCACCAGTGCAGGCTGCGGCCGGTACGGGTCCGGCGGACCGCGGTGAGGCCGACGAGCGTCAGGCACACCGCCAGGGTCGTGATGGTGGCGTAGGGGCGGCCCTCGGATCCGGCCCACTGCACCCGGGGGAGCGCGAGGAAGACGAGCCCGGCGGTGATGCCGAGCCGACGCCCGCCGAGTCGACGACCGAGCGCGACGAGCAGTCCGGCGGCCACACCGACGGCGAGGGCGCTCGGGAAGCGCAACGTGAAGGGCGTGTAGCCGACGAGCCAGAACCACACGTGCATGAGGGCGTAGTAGAGGCCGTGCACCGCGTCGACGCTGTGCAGTTCGGCCCAGAGCTGCGGCCAGGTGCGCTGCGCGCTCGTGACGGTGGCGGCTTCGTCGTACCAGAGCGACGGCACCCAGGCGAAGGCCGCGGCGACGAGGACGCCCAGGGCGCCGATCGTCAGCTCCGGCGTCCGGACCACGGCGACGCCGACGCTCCGGGCCAGGCTGCGGGCGCCGGTGCGGACCGGTGCGAGCCCCGTCGTACGGGGGACGCTGATGGTACCGGTCCGGGGTGCAGTCACGATCAGGACGCTATCCGGAGCGGCTGGACGGTGACCCGGTACCGGCACGCCCGACACTGAGAGTTCCCCACACCGGTATGGTGCGAACACCATGACGAAGCTCCGCATCCGCGACGCCGCGCGGTACCTCGGCGTCAGTGACGACACGGTCCGACGGATGGTCGACGGTGGCACGTTCACCCGGTCGACCGATGCCGCGGGCCGGACGGTGGTGGACGGGAAGGAACTCGCCGACCACATCCGGGGTCGTGGCGAGCAGCTCGACGACCCCTCGGGCGCGAGGAGCTCCGCCCGGAACCGGTTCGTGGGGATCGTGACCGCGCTCACGGTCGACGGGGTGATGGCGCAGGTGGAGCTGCAGAGCGGCCCGCACCGGGTGGTGTCCCTGATGAGCGCCGAGGCGGTGCGCGACCTCGGGCTCGAGGTCGGGACGGTGGCGGTCGCGTCGGTGAAGGCGACCATGGTCTCGGTCGAGGTCCCCGCGGAGCCCGCACCGTGACGAGCGGGGCGCGACGACGACTGACCTCCCGCACCGCCGCCCTCGACGGTGCGGGGGAGCGCGCCGTGCAGCTGCTCGCCGACGCCAGCGTCCTGGTCGTCGGTGCCGGTGGGCTCGGTGCCCCGGTGCTCACGTACCTCGCCGGGCTCGGGCTCGGGCGGATCACCGTCGTCGACCACGACGTCGTCGACACGTCGAACCTCGCGCGTCAGACCCTGTTCGCCGCGGCGGACATCGGCCGGTCGAAGGCCGAGTGCGCCGCGGAACGGGTGCGCGGTGTCGACGCCGATCTCACCGTCGTCGCGATCGCCGGGGCGTTCCGGCCGGAGCAGGTCGCCGGGCACGACGTCGTGGTCGATGCGGCCGACAGCGTCCAGGTCACCCGGGCGGTCTCCGACGCCTGCGCCGAGGCGGGGATCCCCTTCGTCTGGGGCACCGTGCTCGGGTACGACGGCCAGGTCTCGGTCTTCCACGACGGCGGCCCGGAACCGATCGACTTCCACGACCTGCACCCGGAGGCGCTGCCCGACGAGGGTTCGTGCGCGCTCGACGGCGTGCTGCCGGCGTTGTGCGGAGCGGTCGGGTCCGTGATGGCCGCCCAGGTCACGGCCCTCGTCGCCGGGTTGGGGGACCCGCTGCTCGGTCGGGTGCTGACGGTGGACGCGCGTCGGTGGCGGTGGACGGAGAGCCCGCTCCGACGCGGACCCGGGTCACGACGGCCGACCACCGTGCTCGAGGACGCCCCGCCCCGGATCGCCCCGGCCGCCCTCGCCGCACGGCTAGGGGACACGCTCCTGGTCGACGTCCGGACACCCGCCGAGCTCGCCACCGGCACCGTCCCGGGCAGCCTGCGGCCCGAGGACCTGACCGACCCGACCGCACCGGTCGTGGTCGTCTGCGCCAGCGGGGTCCGGGCGACGGCATGGGCGCGGACCGCCCGGGCCGCCGGCCGTCCGGCGACCGTGCTCGACGGCGGCATCGCGGCCTGGCAGCGAGAGGGCCTCCCACTTTCCGCAGATGCGGATACGATCGGGAGATGACGACGCACAAGCGGAACGCCACGATGCTGATCGCCGCAACCGCACTCGCCGCGTTCGGCCTGGCCGGCTGCGCGGCCGGCGGGACCGGGACAGCGGACACGACCGCCAGCAGCACCGCGACCTCCGGCCCCACCGGGAAGATCACGGTCTTCGCCGCCGCGTCCCTGCAGCAGACCTTCACGACCCTCGGCAAGCAGTACGAGGACGCCCACCCCGGCACCTCGATCGCGTTCTCGTTCGCCGGCTCGAGCGACCTCGTCACGCAGATCCGGAACGGTGCACCGGCGGACGTGTTCGCCTCGGCGGACGAGGCCAACATGGACAAGCTCGTGAAGACGGACATCGCGCCCGGGTCGCCGGAGGACTTCGCCACCAACGTCCTCGAGATCGCGGTCGCGCCGGGCAACCCGAAGCGGATCACCGACCTCGACGACCTGACCGGTTCGGGCATCCAGCTGGTGACCTGTGCGGCGCCGGTGCCGTGCGGCGCCGCCACCGCGAAGGTCGAGCAGGCCACCGGCGTCGACCTCCGGCCCGTGAGCGAGGAGCAGTCGGTGACCGACGTCCTCGGCAAGGTCGAGTCGGGGCAGGCGGACGCCGGGCTCGTCTACGTCACGGACGTGCGGGGCGCCGACGGCAAGGTCGACGGCGTGCCGTTCGACGCGTCGTCGAAGGCCGTCAACACGTACCCGATCGGCGTGCTCAAGGACGCTGCGAACCCCGACCTCGCGACGGCCTTCATGCAGTACGTGCGCTCGGACGCCGGCCGGAAGGTGCTCGCCGACGCGGGCTTCGGGGCACCGTGACCCGTGGCCGGGCTCCGGTCCCGTGGTGGCTCCCGGTCCCGGCGGTGCTCGGCGGCCTGTTCGTCGTCGTGCCCGTGCTCGCGATGGTCGGGCGCGTCGACTGGGGCTCGTTCGGGGCGCTCGTCACGTCGCCGGCGTCGCTCAGTGCGCTCGGCCTGAGCCTGGGGACGGCGGCGGCCGCGACCGGCACCGCCTTCGTGCTCGGCTACCCGCTCGCCGTCCTGTTCGCGCGCTCGTCGTCCCGGTGGGTGGGCGTCGCCCGCGCACTCGTCCTGCTGCCGCTCGTCCTGCCGCCCGTCGTCGGTGGTCTGGCACTGCTCGCCGCGTTCGGCCGGCTCGGCGTCGTCGGGGCGTTCCTGGACGACCACGGTCTCCGCATCGCCTTCACCACCACCGCCGTGGTGATCGCGCAGACCTTCGTCGCGATGCCGTTCCTGGTGACCTCGATCGAAGGGGCGCTCCGGGTCGGCGGTGACCGGTTCGAACGCGTCGCCGCGACGCTCGGATCCGGCCCCACCCGCACGTTCCTCACGGTCACCACGCCGCGGGTGCTGCCGGGCATCCTGTCCGGACTCGTCCTCTGCTTCGCCCGGGCCCTCGGCGAGTTCGGCGCGACCCTGACCTTCGCGGGCAGCCTGCAGGGCGTCACCCGGACCCTGCCGCTCGAGATCTACCTGCAGCGCGAGATCGACCCGGACACTGCCGTCGCGCTCGCCCTCGTGCTCGTGGCCGTGGCACTCGTCGTGATCGGTGCCGCCACCGTCCGGAACCGGGCGGTCCTCGCGTGACCGGCGGCCTGTACGCACACGTCGTGGTCCCGGAGCGCGGTGTGGACGTCCGCCTCGACATCGGTCCCGGCGCGTGCGTCGCACTGGTCGGCCCGAACGGCGCCGGCAAGTCGACGGTCGTCGAGGCCCTCGCCGGCCTCCTGCGCGTCCGGTTCGGCGAGGTCCGGCTCGGTGACCGCGACCTCACCCGCGTCCCGGCGCACCGCCGCGGGGTCGGCCTGGTCGCGCAGCGCCCCGACCTCTTCCCGCACCTCTCCGCCGCCCGCAACGTCGCCTTCGGACCTCGCGCCACCGGTTCCGGCGGCCGGGAGGCACGGCTCCGCTCCGCCAGCGCGCTCGCCGCGGTCGGCGTGGCCGGTCTGGGCCACCGGGCCCCGGGGACGCTCTCCGGCGGCCAGGCCCAGCGTGTCGCCATCGCGCGGGCACTCGCCACCGAGCCGGCGCTCCTGCTCCTCGACGAACCGACCTCGGCCCTCGACGTCGACGCCCGCGCCGAGGTCCGCGCCGCCCTCCGCACGGCACGCACCGGCCGTCCGACGCTCCTGGTGACGCACGACCCGCTCGAGGCCGTGGCGCTCGCCGACCGCGTCGTCGTCCTGGAGGCCGGTCGCGTCGTCGAGACCGGCACGACCACGGAGGTCCTCGGCCGCCCGACGAGCGCGTTCGCGGCCGCGTTCTCGGGGCTGACGCTCGTGCGCGGGACCGCCACGCGGGGTGGGATCGCCCTCGACGCCGGCGGCGAGCTGGCGTCGGGAACACACACCGTGCCTCCCGGCCGTCCCGCGCTGGCGGTCTACCACCCGACGGCCGCGCGCCCGACGCGCGACGGTGGCGGGCCGGTGCGCGACGTGACGTCGCTCGAACCCCGGGACGGCCTCGTCCGGGTCAGAGCCGGAGAACTCGTCGCCGACGTCACCGTCTCCACCGCCGCCGTGCTCGACCTCACCGCGGGCGAGGCGGTCCGGATCGACGTGCCGGCCGACGAGGTGACCGTCTACGAACCCTGAGGACCGGTGCGATGATGTTCCAGTGAGCAACTGGATCGCCAAGGCCTGGCCCGTCGGGACGCCCGTGATCGCGGCGATCGTGCTCGCGCTGGCGTTCGGACGGCACGACCTCGGCACCGTCGTGGTCGTCGTCGTCGCGATCGTGCTCGCCGGCACCGTCCTCGCCGCCGTGCACCACGCCGAGGTCGTCGCGCACCGGGTGGGGGAGCCGTTCGGGTCCCTCGTCCTGGCGGTCGCGGTGACGATCATCGAGGTGGCGCTCATCATCGCGCTCTCCAGCTCGGGTGGTGCGAAGGCCGAGACCCTGGCGCGGGACACCGTCTTCTCGGCGGTGATGATCACGATGAACGGGCTGGTCGGGCTCGCGATCCTGATCGGCACGATCCGGCACAACACGGTCCGGTTCAATCAGGAGGGCGCCTCGGCCGCGACCATGACGGTGGCGGCGCTCGCGGTGCTGACCCTCGTGCTGCCGACGTTCACCACCGGGACCGACGACTCCTCGTTCACGGGCGCGCAACTCGTCTTCGTCGCGCTGGCGTCGTTGGCGCTCTACGTGCTGTTCGTGTTCACCCAGACGGTGCACCACCGTGACTTCTTCCTGCCGGTCGGCCGCTCCGGAGGGGTGCTCGAGGAGTCCGAGGACGCCCACGCCGCACGGCCCTCCGGGCGCGCCACCCTGACCTCGCTCGGGCTGCTGCTGCTGGCGCTCGTCGCGGTGGTGGGGCTCGCGAAGGTCGAGTCGCCCGCGATCGAGGCCGGCGTGGCCGCGGTCGGGTTCCCGCCGTCGTTCGTCGGTGTCGTGATCGCGCTGCTCATCCTGCTGCCGGAGGGCATCGCGGCGTCGAAGGCGGCGGCGCGCAACCGGATCCAGACGAGCCTGAACCTGGCGATGGGGTCGGCGATGGCGTCGATCGGCCTCACCATCCCGTCGATCGCAGTGGCGTCGCTGTTCATGCCCGGGACGCTGCTGCTGGGGCTCGGTCCGTCGCAGATCGTGCTGCTCGCGTTGACGATCGTCGCCGCGGTGCTCACGGTGCTGCCGGGGCGGGCGACGCGGCTGCAGGGCGGGGTGCACCTGGTGATCTTCGCCGCGTTCATCGTGCTGTCCGTCTCCCCGTAGGGCGGGGGCCGGTCGATCCGGGCGTGCCTGGTTGATCCGGGCGTGCCTGGTTGATCCGGGCGTGCCTGGTTGATCCGGGCGTGCCTGGTTGATCCGGGCGTGCCTGGTTGATCCGGGCGTCCCTGGTCGATCCGGGCGTGCCTGGTCGATCCGGGCGTGCCTGGTCGGAAGAACTGACCCGGTACGCCCGAGAGCACGGTGCATCGCAGGCGCTCTGGGAGGGAACGACCCCGCTCAGCCCCCGGCGAAGGGCGGCATGACGTCGACGACCGACACCTCGGCGAGCGGCGTCGACCGGTCGCGCGTCGTCACCCCGTCGACCAGGTAGGAGCAGCGTTCCTGCAGCGCCTGCCACCGGGGCGGGTCCACGGCCGCGACACCACGGAGCGCCGCGTCGAGGTCGTCTCCGGACGCCGTCACCTCGTCGACGCCGACCGCCGCCCGGGCAGCCGCGAAGAAGCGCAGCACGGTCACCGTCAACCCCCGATCGCGCTCATGCCCCGGGTCGGGTGCACGAGGTCGTCGCTGTCGTCGCCGTGGTCGCGCGGCTTCGCCCACATCGCGCGGCGCCAGAGGTCGGCGACCTCGTCGTCGGTGGCACCCGCGCGCATCGGCCCGAGCACGGAGGTCTCCTCGTCGGAGAACAGGCAGCTCCGGACGTTCCCGTCGGCGGTGAGGCGGGTCCGGGTGCAATCGGCGCAGAAGGACTCGGTGATGCTCGCGATGATGCCGATCGTGCCGAGGAACGCCCCGGGTGCGGCGGCGTCCCGGGAGAGCACGCGGAACCGTTCGGCGGGCGCGCCGTCGCGTGGGGCGTCGTCCGGCACGAGTTCGAAGTCCGATGACAGCATCGCGCGGGTCTCGGCGGCGGTGATCATCGACGTGCGGTCCCAGGCGTGGTCGGGGTCGAGCGGCATCTGCTCGATGAACCGCAATTCGTAGCCGCGCTCCAGGCACCAGCGCATCAGGTCCGGCGCGAGGGAGTCGTTCACCCCGCGCAGCAGCACGGCGTTCACCTTGATCGCGAGCCCGGCGTCGTGCGCAGCCGACAGCCCGGCGATGACCTTGTCGAGGAACGGCCGTCGGGTGACCTCGGCGAACACCGAGGGGTCGACGGTGTCCAGCGACACGTTCACCCGGCGGAGTCCGGCGGCGTACAGGGCGGCGGCGCGGTGTGCGAGGCCGATCGCGTTCGTGGTGAGGGACAGCTCCGGGGCGTCGGGCAGCGCGGCGCACCGGGCGATGACGTCGACCAGGTCGTGCCGCAGCATCGGCTCACCGCCGGTGAAGCGCACCTTGCGGACACCGAAGCGCGCCGTGCCGATCCGGACGAGCCGTTCGATCTCGGCCGCGGTCATCAGCTGGTCGTCCGGCGCGAAGGGCAGCCCGGCGGCGGGCATGCAGTAGGTGCAGCGCAGGTTGCACCGCTCGGTCAGCGACACCCGCAGGTCGACGGCGCGACGCCCGAACCGGTCGACGAGTCCGTCCGGGTCGGGCGAGCCGGACGGGCCGGACGGGCCGGACGAGCCGGACGAGCCGGGCGAGCCAGACGAACCGGACGAACCGGACGAACCGAGCAGGGTCGCAGGTGCCATGGGCGTCAGCGTACGTGGTCGAGCCGCCGGAACGTCAGCAACCGCCCCCAGCGCACCCAGTCCGCCCGACGGGTGCGCACGATCGTCACCACGACGATCACGACGACGGCGGCGGCGAGCCACCACCGGTACGCGTCCGCCGACGGCCACACCCCACGGAGCGCGATCGCGAGACCGATCGACAGCCACTCCCACCGCCCGGACAGCACCACGAACGGGATGAGCAGCAGCGCGTACCAGGGGTAGCGCGGGGTCACCGCCAGGAACGTCACGCCGATCATCAGGACCTCGCCGGACCAGGGCCGGGACGGGTCGGACAGCCGCCAGGCCGCGTACGCCGCCGCCAGCACGAGCAGCCCGACGACGAGGGTGGCCGCGTCGCCCGGGACCACGAGCGAGACCAGGGCGAACCGTGAACCGTCCTCGTAGCCCTCCTCGGACAGGTACCCGGGCAGGTACCCGAGCACGTCGATCCCCGTCGTCAGCACGTACGGCACGTACAGCAGCCCGAACACCGCGATGCCCACGGGGATCGCCCACCAGTGCCGCCACCGACCGAGCAACGGTGGGTACACGATCGCCGGGATCAGCTTGGTCGCGGTCGCGGCACCCAGCGCGATGCCGCCCCAGATCGGCCGCCCGAAGACCACGAGCACGGCGCCCGCCGTCGCGAGCGCGGCACCGAGGGCGTCGACGTGCGAGTTCGTGACGGCTTCGGCCGCGACGAGCGGCGACCACGCCCAGAGCGCCGCCCACCAGGTCGGTCGGCCGAGTCGGCGGAGCACCGCGACCAGGCCGACGGTGACGCCGAGGGACACGATCAGTCCGGCGATCTGGAAGGGCATGTACTGCGCCGAGGCGGGCACGAACGCCCGGACGAGCGCGAACCACAGCTGCGCCATCGGCGGGTAGATGGTGACCACGTCCGGACGGTTGATCGCGACGCAGTGCCCGTCGGCGCCGTCGCCGAGGCCCCGGAACCGCGGTTCGAGCGGCTTGCAGGTGCCGTCGACCTTGTCCGGGAAGAGCCAGTCCGGACGCAGACCGGACAACGCCGTCGACTGTGGCGTGTGGGCGTAGGGGGAGATCCCGGCGTGCTGCACGATGCCGTCCCAGGCGTACCGTGCAGAATCGGTGCTGGTGTTCGGCGGCCCGGCGATGGCGGCGAGCCCGATCACCAGGCCACCACCGACCACGAGCCACGTCATCCACTTCGCCGGGACGAACCGCAACGCCAGCACCGCGCCGGCGAACACGGTCCAAGCGATCAGGGTCCACGCAACGAATGAGGAACGATGACCGGCTCGGAGGAACCCCAGATGCGTGATGCCGAAGGCGATGACGCCCGCGAGGGCCAGCACGCCGACCACGGCCAGCACGGTCGGCAGGAGTCGGCCGGGGCGAAGTCGTTCTCTCATGGTGGGTCGAGGCTACCGGCGGTGGTCCGTGGACTCCTGTTCGACGCCCGGGCGGCGATGGCGTCGCCGAACCGCAACGCCCGCTCCGCCGTCGTGCTCGGTCGCCTGCTCGGCATCGCCTTCGTGATCTGCTTCGGCACCGGCGTCTACAGCCACTTCCTGCAGGACCCGCTGCCCGGCATGCGGTTCGCCACCCGGCCGACACAGCTCTACCAGTTCACGCAGGGCCTGCACATCACCGCGGGGATCGCGATCATCCCGCTGCTCGTCGCGAAGCTCAACGCGGTGATGCCGGCCCTCGCGCAGGTCCCGCCCGTGCGTGGCGTGCTGCACCTGCTCGAACGGCTCTCGATCGCGGTCTTCGTCTCGGCGGCGCTCGTCCAGGTGTTCACGGGGCTCGTCAACACGTACCAGTGGTACCCGTGGCCGTTCCCGTTCCGGCAGGTCCACTACGCGCTGGCCTACGTGCTCATCGGGTCGCTGGTGCTGCACATCGGCACGAAGCTGCCGATCATCACGCGGTACTGGCGGAAGCGCGACGCGTACGACGAGCACGGTCGGTTCGTCGCGGACGCGACGGTGGGCAGCGAGCTGCTCCCACCCGGCCTGGAGGCACGGGACGCCTCCGCCACGCCGGCTGCGGTTCCGGAGGCGCCTGCCCCCTACCCCCGCGGCCTCACCGGTCGCGTCCTCCGCTGGGTCGACGGCGTTCCCGAAGCTCGTCCCGGCGGACGGAACGCGGCGTCCGCGACGGGTGACGTGTCCGCGGAGGCGAGCCTCGGTGGACCGGAGGCCGACCCCGAGGAGGCGAGCCGCGCCTCCAGGCGGGCCGTCGCGGCGACCACCGGGCGTCGTGAGCGCGTCGCCCGACGCGGGTTCTTCGCGGGTGTCGCCGCGGCGACCGTCGGTGTCGTCGCCCTGACCGCCGGGCAGTCGAACCGCCTGGCGGAGCCGTTCAACGTGTTCGGGGCCCGACAGCGGCACCGCGGTCCGAACGACCTGCCGGTCAACCGCACCGCCCGCGCTGCCGGTGTCCTGGCGACCGCGACGGCGGCGGACTGGACCCTGACGGTCGTCGGCCACGACGTCAGCCGGACGTTCGCGCGCGCCGAACTCGTCGCACTGGGGACCACCCAGGTGGACTTGCCGATCTCGTGCGTCGAGGGCTGGAGCCAGATGGCGACGTGGAAGGGCGTCCGGATGCGCGACCTACTGGCGGCCGTGCAGGCCGAGCCGGGGTCGCACGTCCGCGTCACCAGTCTCGAGCGCCACGGCGGCTACCGGATCATGGACATGGGGCCGGAGTACGCCGAGGACCCGACGACCCTGGTCGCCCTCGAGCTGAACGGCGAGAAGCTCGACCTCGACCACGGGTTCCCGGCGCGGATCATCGCCCCGGGCCGCCCCGGGGTGCTGCAGACCAAGTGGATCGAGAAGATCGAGGTGATCCGATGAGGGCCGCACGCATCGTCCTCGCCGTCGTCGGCGTGCTCGTCATCGCCTTCGGGGCGTACGTCCTCGTGACGACCGTGCGACCGAACCGGATCTGGGGGCTGGCGACCTGGCTCGTCGGCGCGGTGATCCTGCACGACGCGATCCTGTCGCCGTTCGTCGTCGCCGTCGGGCTGCTGCTCCGCCGCACCGGGCGCGCACTGCGAGCCTGGGCGCTCGTGGTCGTGCAGGCCGTCGTGGTGCTCGGCAGCGTGCTCGCGCTCGTGGTCGTGCCGGAGATCGCGGCGAAGGCGCACGGGACGAAGAACGCCACGATCCTGCCGTTCGACTACGGGCTGCGGCTGCTCGTCGTCGAGGGCGTGCTGCTGCTCGTCGTCGTGGCGGTGCTCGTGGTCGGTGCGCGGCGGCGACGGACCACTGCGTCCACTGGTTGAACCGACAACCTTTGGCTAGGATGCCGACATGACCGACGAGACCCCGTGGCTCACGCGCGACCAGCTGCGTGCGTGGATGAAGCTCGTCGCCGTCATGGAGCTGCTGCCCGCGGCCCTCGACCAGCAGCTGCAGCGCGACGCCGACCTGACGCACTTCGACTACATGGTCATCGCGATGCTGTCCGAGACCGAGTCCCGGACGCTCCGGATGTCCGCGCTCGCCTCGGCCACGAACGCGTCGCTCCCGCGGCTGTCCCACGTCGTGTCGCGGCTCGAGAAGCGCGGGCTCGTCTCCCGCTGCCCGTCCACCGACGACCGCCGGGCCACCGACGTCCGGCTCACCGACGCCGGGTACGCGACGATCGTCGAGGCGGCCCCCGACCACGTCCGGACCGCCCGCCGGACGGTCATCGACGCCCTCACCGAGGAGCAGGTGACACAGCTCGACGGCATCGCCGCGGCACTGCTCACCCGGCTCGACCCGGAGGGCCGGTTCGCCGCCCTCACCTACCCGCGCGAGGGCGACGACACCGCCGTGTGCGAGGCCCGGCTGACCGGAACGGCCGCCGACTGACGGTCGTGGCCGTCGTGCGGCGCTGCAATAGGCTCGGCACATGAGCCAGCCCGACGCGCCGTCCGACACGTACTCCTACCTCGGACCCGCCGGCACCTTCACCGAGGCGGCCCTCAAACTCGTCGACGCCGCAGCGGGCAAGCCCTGGCGGAGCGTGAACAACGTCGGCGAAGCGCTCGACGACGTGGTCAGCGGTCGCTCGGTGGGTGCGGTCATCGCGATCGAGAACAGCGTCGACGGCGGGGTCAGCGCCACGCAGGACGCCCTCGCCCGGATCCCCGGCGTGCGGATCGTGGGGGAGTACCTCGTCCCCGTCGACTTCGTGCTCGTCGCCCGCCCGGGGACGGCCCTGTCGGACGTCCGCACCGTGAACGCGCACCCGGTGGCCTACGCGCAGACGCACAACTGGCTCGAGGCGAACGTCCGCGGGCACGGGCACATCCCGGCGTCCTCGAACGTCGCCGCGGCCGCGGCCCTGCTCGACGAGCACCCGACCGCCGACGCAGCCGTCGCACCCCCCGGGATCACCGACCACTACGCGCTGTCGGTGCTGGCGTCGTCGATCGGGGACAACGCCTCCGCCGTCACCCGCTTCGTGCTCGTGTCGAGGACGCTGGCGCTGCCCGAACCCACGGGCGCCGACAAGACGAGCGTCATCGTCGAGCTGCCCGCCGACCACCCCGGTGCGCTGGTCGACATGCTGGAGCAGTTCGCGACCCGGGGCATCAACATGGGGCTGCTGTCCTCACGGCCGATCGGCGACGAGCTCGGTCGGTACCGGTTCGTCATCGACCTGGACGGCCACGTGCGGGACGAGCGCGTGGCGGACGCGCTGCTCGGCCTCCGTCGGTTCAGCCCGCGCGTGACGTTCCTCGGGTCGTACCCGCGCGCCGACGGGGTCCGCCCCGAGGTGCCGACGCGCTACTCGGACGCCGCGTTCGTCGAGGCGCGGGACTGGCTGCGGGCGATCGTGTCCGGCGAGCCCGACGCGCACTGACGCGCCGGCACACGGGTGCGCTTGCGCACGGGCGCACACTGCGGTCGCCTCGCACGGTGCGAGGGTGCCGCGCACCGTGGTCGCCTCGCACGGTGCGCGGGTGCCGCGCACCGTGGACGCCTCGCACGGTGCGAGGGCGGCCCGGACTCCCGCGCTACCGCTTGCGACCGCGCGTCGGCGCCGGCTCGACGACCGGCACGCGGACGTCGAGCGACCCGGCGTCGATCCGCGCCCGGAACGCGACGATCTCGCCCACCGGGTCGCCGTCGATCTCGAACTCGTCCGGCTTCTCGAGCCGCAGCGTGAACTCCTCGCCGCGCATGTAGCGCAGCGGCCGCTCCTGCCTCGCCGCCGTCGTGATGCGTCGGCCGATCAGCGTGTCCGACAGGGCCGAGCGTCGGAACCACCGCAGGATCCCGTTCTCCCAGAACACCCGCGCGCCGATCCGCACCCAGCCGAAGAACCCACGGGGACGCATCACGACGATGTCGAACACCCCGTCGTCGATCTCGGCGTCCGGCAGGAGCATCGCGTTGGCCTGCAGCATGCCGCAGTTGCCGACGATGACCGAGTGCGCCCGCACCGAGCCGTTGCGCGCCGACTCGTCGAGCCGGTACTTGAACTCGAAGCCGTCGGCGTCCCGCACGGAGCGGAGCAGCGAGTCGAGGTACGCCAGCCACCCGACGCGCTTCTTCAGCTCGGGGCGGGTGTTCGCGAGCATCCGGGCGTCGAGCCCGAGGCCGGCCATCACGACGAAGCCGAACCGCTCGCGGGAGCCGTCCGGACGCTCGACGCCGATCTGCCCGAAGTCGATGGACCGGTCGTTGCCGGAGAAGATCGCCTTCGCCATCCCGCCGAGGTCGTCGAGCGGCAGCTTCATGTTCCGCGCGAGCAGGTTGCCCGTGCCGCTCGGCAGCAGCGCCAGCGAGGCGTCCGAACCATGCACGACCTCGGCGACCGCGCGGACGGTGCCGTCCCCGCCCGCTGCCGCGACGACGTCGGCGCCGGCGTCGAGGGCGGCGCGGGCCATGCCGCCGCCCGGGTCCTCCTCGGAGGTCTCGAACCAGAGGGTCTCGGCCCAGCCGGCCTCCTGCTGGTGCTTCTCGACGGTGCGCTTGAGGGTCGGCAGGTGGACCTTGACCGGGTTGTAGACCACCGCGGCCGTCCGCTGCTCGGTCTGGAGGGCGTCCTGGTGCGCGGGCGCGGTCTCCGAAGGGGTCGACATGCCCCCAACGGTACCGATCGGACGCTGCGAGCGGTCGCCCGTCGCGACCCGCCTTCCGGACGGGAGGCGCGGGGCGGGCCCGCACCGTGCCTCCAGTCCGCCCCTTTAGGATGATCCGGTGATCGATCCCCAGCTGCTGCGCGACAACCCGGACGTCATCAAGGCCTCGCAGGAGGCGCGCCGCGCCTCCGTGGCCGTCGTCGACGAGGCCGTCGCCGCGGACGCGGCCCGGCGTTCCGCGATCACCGCGTTCGAGTCGCTCCGCGCCGAGCAGAACGCCTTCGGCAAGACCGTCGCCAAGGCCCCGAAGGACGAGAAGGCCGCGCTCGTGCAGCAGGCCCAGGCGCTCGCGGCCCGGGTGAAGGAGGCCCAGGCCACCGTCACCGCCGCCGAGGACACCTTCAACTCGGTGGTCCGCTCCATCCCGAACGTCGTGCTGCCCGGCGTGCCGGCCGGTGGCGAGGACGACTTCGTCACGCTGCGCACCGTCGGAACCAAGCCGCAGTTCGACTTCGAGCCGAAGGACCACGCCGACCTCGGTGAGCACCTCGGCATCATCGACATCCCGCGCGGTGTGAAGGTCTCCGGCTCGCGGTTCTACTTCCTGCGCGGCCTCGGGGCCCGGCTCGAGATCGCCCTCATGTCGCTCGGTCTCGACCGTGCCGTCGCCGCCGGGTTCGAGCCGCTCATCACGCCGACGCTCGTGCGCCCCGAGACGATGGCCGGCACCGGGTTCCTCGGCGAGCACGCGGCCGAGGTCTACCGGCTCGAGGCCGACGACCTCTACCTGACCGGCACCAGCGAGGTCGCCCTCGCCGGGTTCCACTCCGACGAGATCCTCGACCTCGACCTCGACGGCGACGTGCACCGCTACGCCGGCTGGTCGACCTGCTACCGGCGCGAGGCCGGCTCGGCGGGCAAGGACAACCGCGGCATCCTGCGCGTGCACCAGTTCAACAAGCTCGAGATGTTCTCGTACGTGCACCCGGACCAGGCCGAGGCCGAGCACGAGAGGCTCGTCTCGTACCAGGAGCAGATGCTGCAGGACCTCGGGCTGCACTACCGCGTGATCGAGACCGCGGCGGGCGACCTCGGCACGAGCGCGGCGAAGAAGTACGACATCGAGGCCTGGGTGCCGACGCAGGGCACCTTCCGCGAGCTCACCTCGACGTCCAACTGCACCACGTTCCAGGCTCGTCGCCTCGACATCCGCTACCGCACCGAGAGCGGCAAGACCGCCCCGGTCGCCACCCTCAACGGCACACTCGCGACGACCCGCTGGATCGTCGCGATCCTGGAGACCCACCAGCAGGCCGACGGCACCGTCGTCGTGCCGGAGGTCCTCCGTCCCTACCTCGGCGGCGTCGAGGTGATCGAACCCCGATGAGCACCGGTGCTCCGGCCAAGACGAAACGCTGGCTCGTCGCCCTCGACATCGACGGCACCACCATGCGCGAGGACGGCGTCGTCACCGACGCCGTGATCGCTGCGCTGCACGACGCGGAGGCGGCCGGACACGAGGTCATGCTGTCCACCGGGCGGAGCGAGGGCATGACGATCCCGCTGCTCGACACCCTGGGCATCGAACCGAAGTACATCGTCTGCGCCAACGGAGCGCTCACCCTCGCCCGGCGTCCGGACGGTTCGTACGAGCGGGTCCACGTGGAGCGGTTCGACCCGACCGAGGTGCTGCAGACCGTGCACGGTGCGCTCGAGAACGCTGCGTTCGGCGTCGAGGACGAGACCGGGCACTTCCTGCTCTCCCGCAACTTCCCCGACGACACGATGACCGTCGCCGGGGAACGCGTGCCGTTCGAGCAGCTCCTCGGCGTCGAGGCGACGCGTGTCGTCGTCATCTCCCCGGGGCACGACACCGAGGACTTCCTGCAGGTCGTCGAGCAGATGGGCCTGCACAAGGTCTCGTACTCGGTGGGCTGGACGTCGTGGCTCGACATCGCCCCCGAGGGCGTGACGAAGGCCACCGCGATGGAACGGGTCCGCGAGTGGCTCGACATCCCGCGCTCCCGGGTGTTCGCCGCAGGCGACGGGCGGAACGACATCGACATGCTCCGGTGGGCGTCGACCTCGGGCCGTGGGGTCGCGATGGGGCAGGCGCCCGACGACGTCATCGACGCGGGCAACGAACTCACCGGCGGCGTCCGGGACGACGGACTGGCCGCAGCGCTCGATTCGCTGCCGCGCTGACGCGCGCATCCCGCGTGGGCGGGGCGCGGTCGCGGTCGGCAGTGTGCGAGGGTCCGCGCACCGTGGGACCTTCGCAGCCTCGCACAGTGCGGGCAACCTCGCACGCTGCGTGGTCGGTGCTGCGTGGTCCTCGCTGCGCGGCCTGGAGGCCCGGTAGACTTCCCGGGACGCGGTCACGTCTCGCCACGTGGCCGCGTCACGGAGGGTTGTCCGAGTGGCCGATGGAGCCTGTCTTGAAAACAGGTGGGCAGCGATGTCTCGTGGGTTCGAATCCCACACCCTCCGCGGGAGCGCGATCGTGATCGAGGTCGTCGAGTACCGCGCTTCGTGGCCCGAGCGGTTCGCCGCACTCCGCTCGCACTACGCCGCCGCCCTCGACGCCGCGGCCGTCCCGTACCGGATCGAGCACGTCGGCAGCACCGCGGTCCCGGGCCTCGCGGCGAAGCCGGTGATCGACGTCGACGTCGTGGTGGATCCCGAGCACGTCACGGCGGCGGTGCAGGCGCTGGTGACGATCGGCTTCGAACCCCGCGGCGACCTCGGCATCCCCGGCAGGCAGGCCTTCCGGACGCCGGACCGCTTCGCCCCGAGCAACACCTACGTCGTCGCGGAGGGGTCGCTCGCGCTGCGGAACCACCTCGGCGTGCGTGACGTCCTGCGCTCGGACACCTCACTGCGCGACGAGTACGCCGCCGTGAAGCGGCGGGCTGGCCGGACCGCGGCGGACATCGACGACTACTTGGAGCAGAAGAGCGACGTCCTCGACCGCATCCTCCGCGCAGCCGGACTCACCGACGAGGAGCGCGCGTCGATCACCGCGAGTACCCGTGGCATCACCGGCCGCGGCGCCCACGGTTGACCCCGCGGGACCGTGTCCTCAGGGCGTGTACGACGCGTGCGGCCAGGGCGCGACGAGCAGCCCGCCGGTCAGCTGGAGGGACGCCACCAACCCGACGCCGGATCCCACGACGAGCCCGAGGGCCGCGAACGCCAGGACCGAACGTCCCCGGCGCCGGGCGAGCCGTGCCGTGACGAGCAGCAGGACCACCCCCACCAGGTGGCCGACCACGAGCCCGGTCACTCCCGAGGGGATGCCCGGGTTCGCCCCCGTCCGGTCCGGGGTCGCGCCGCGCGTGGACTCCTCGGAGGCCAGGTACAGCCAGAGCCAGGACCCACCGCCGCCGACCACGCCGAGCGCGACCGTCACCCAGTACAGCGCGGCCCGCCCCGGCGAGGTCCACCCTGTCTGCCGTTTCGCCGTCGCCCCCGTGCTCCCCATGCGGCGATGGTAGCGGCACGGGCGGCACGGGCGGCACGGGCGGCACGGGCGGCGCGTCAGGCGGACGTGAGCGCCGGGTACAGCGCCTCGAGCGGCGCACTCAGCCCCGCCCGCACGTCACGGCTGACCTGGTCGGCCAGCACCTCGTGCTCGCCGGCCTCGACCGCGTCCCAGATCGCCGCGACGATGTCGGCCGGGTCGGCCTTGTCGACGTCGAGGTCCGCCGTCATCCCGGTGTCGGTGTACCCGAGGTGGGCGCCGACGACCTGCGTGCCCTGCGGTGCGAGCTCGAGGCGGAGCGAGTTCGTCAGCGACCAGAACGCGGCCTTCGACGCCGAGTAGCCGCTGCCGAGCGCGATCCAGCTCAGCACGGAGTGCACGTCGACGAGCGCACCGCCGGCGAGCGTCGGTGCGAAGGCCTTGGCGACCCGGAGCGCCCCGAAGACGTTCGTGGCGAAGACCCGCTCGACGTCCTCGACGGAGGTCTCCAGCAGCGGGGTCGAACCGCCGACACCGGCGTTGTTCACGACGATGGTGGCGTCCGCGGCGGTGCGTGCAGCAGCGTCGACGCTCGCCTGGTCCGTCACGTCGAGGGGGAGTGGCACGATGCGCTCGTCGTCCCAGGTGCGCGGGGTGCGTGCGGTCGCATAGACCTTGGCGGCGCCGCGGGCGAGGGCCTGGTGGACGAACTCGGCGCCGAGGCCGCCGTTCGCTCCGGTGACGAGGACGATCGCGTTGGTGAGGTCGGTCATGGGGTGCTCCGTTCGTGGAAGTTGAGTACGGGAAGTGAACCTAGCACGTTGTGTCTGGATTGCGAACCCAGATAGGATGAACACATGCTCGGCATCCTCGGCGGCGACGAGCGCTGCCCCATCGCACGGTCCCTCGACGTCCTCGGCGAGAAGTGGACGCTCATGATCGTCCGCGACGCCCTCGCCGGCTCGACGCGGTTCGGCCAGTTCCAGCAGAGCCTCGGCATCCCGCGCGAGGTCCTCACCGCCCGCCTCGGCTCCCTGGTGGAGGGCGGCGTGCTCGAACGACGGGCCTACAAGCCCGAGGGTGGACGGGTCCGTGACGAGTACGTCCTGACCGAGGCTGGCCGGGACCTCTCGCTCGTGCTGCTCGCGCTCGGTGGGTGGGCGGACCGGCACCGTCGCACCGACCTGCAGTCCGACCTGCGGTTCGTCGACGCCGAGACCGGCGAGCCGGTCGAGGCCGTGGCCGTCACGCGCGTCGCGCAGCGCCGCGTCCCCCTCGACGACCTGAAGGCCGTCCAGGGCCGCACCACCGCAGCCTGAGCGACCACCCTGCGCAGACGGACGACGAGCGCAGGGTGGAACGCGCGCACTCGTCGTCAGGGCCCGCAGGCGCGTGGTCGCGACCACGGACGGACGGGAGGCGCGGTGCGGCGCCGCCCCGTGCCTCCAGGCCGGCAGGTGGGTGCGTCAGCGACGCACGTCGCACCCGCAACTCGCGCCGAGCACCAGCTCGGCGGGCACGAGGTCGCGGTGCCACTGCTCCCCGGCCACGCGTCCGAGCACCCGGTCGACGGCCCCGGCTGCCATCGCGTCGACCGGCTGCCGCACGGTGGTGAGCTGGGGGTTCGTGAAGTCGGCCTCGACGGTGCCGTCGAACGACACGATCGCGACGTCGTCCGGTGCCGAGAGTCCGAGCTCGTAGAGCGCGCGGAGCACACCGACGGCCTGCATGTCGGAGCTGACGAAGACGGCGCGCGGGCGGTTGGCGGAACCGAACATCCGGAGCCCCGCGGTGTGGCCGCCGGCGCGGGAGAACTCGGTGCGCACGATCGGCCCGTCCTGCACGCCGTGGTCGCGGAGGGCGTCCTGCCACCCCTGCTCGCGGAGGTCGGTGTCGGCGCCCGCGTGTCCGATGACGAGGCCGATCGAACCGTACCCGTGCCCGGCGAGGTGTGCGGTGCCCTCGTACGCGCCGCGGAGTGCGTCCACGCCGGTGCTGGCGAAGTCGGGGACCTCGAAGAAGGTGTTGAGCAGCACCATCGGCAGCCCGGGATCGACGACGGAGGAGAGATCGGGGCGGGTCATGATGCTCGTGACGATGAGGCCGTCGACCTGGCGTGCGGACAGGCTGCGCATCCGGTCGCGTTCGAGGGCGACGTCGCCGTCGCTGCTCGAGATGAGGACGTCGTAGCCCCGTGCCGCGGCGGCTTGCTCGACGGCGATCGCGACCTCGGACCAGAGCGGGTTGTCGAGCTCGGGGACGATCAGCCCGAGCATCTTCGACGACCCGGTGCGGAGGGCCTGCGCGCTCGCATTCGGGCGGTACCCGAGGACCCGGATGGCGTCGCGGACCCGGGCGGCCGTCTCGGCGGCGACCGGGCGCGGGCCGTCGTGCACGACGTAGCTGACGACGGAGGTGCTGACGCCCGCGTACCGGGCGACGTCCGCGCGGGTGACCGCCCGCGGTGTCGTCGGGGTGGTCACGGACGCCTCCTGGATCGAGTTCGGGTGCCGGTCCGTGTGGACCGGCACCCGAACGACGGTTGGTGCGATCCTAGACGGCGGCTGCCGACCCGCCGGACGTGGCCGCGTCCACCGGCTCGGGGGCGTCGCCGAAGTCCGGCACCTCGAGGCGGGCACCGCCCTGCAGTGCGGACTGGTGGGCGATGATGCCGGGCAGGGTGAACCGGGCGGCGGTCCAGGCGTTCACCGGCGGCAGGGTGCGGTCGACGACGGCGCGGACGAAGTCGTCGGCGAGGAACTGGTGGCTGCCCTCGTGGCCGGTCGGCACGCCCGCGTACTCGGCCGGCAGGCGGTCGGTGTCGTGCACCTCGGCGTACCCGGAGACGAACGCGTCCCGGAGCGAGGGGTCCACCCCGGCCAGGCGCGAATCGTCGAGCTCCATCGTCGCCTGGGTGTTGATCCGGTCGCTGATGTCGTGCGAGTCCTCCTTGTCCTGCCAGACGCTCACCTTGGCGAGCTGCTCGAAGCTGGCCTCGGTACCGAAGTACCGGAAGCGGGACTCGCGGATGTGCGACGGGTAGCCGACCCGGCGCATCTCGTTGATCCGCATGACCCCACCGTTGTCGAGCTCGAACAGGGCCGTGGCGTTCGAGAAGTCGTTGTCGAACTGGCTGACGTCCTTGTCGAACACGCCGTCGCCGCGGTCGTCCGTGACGCCGATGCAGCTGACGCTGACGGCGTGGCCGGGGATCGCGCCGAGGACACCGCCGACGGAGTGCGTCGGGTAGAGCATGGGCGGGTAGCTGGCGGTGCGCTTCCAGTCGTCGCCGCCGCTGTACTGGTACGCCGCGTAGAACCCGAGGTCCATGTCGTGCACGTAGTCGCCCTCGGCGTAGAACACCCGGCCGAACGCCCCCTCGGCGACCTGCTTGCGGGCGAACACCGTCGCCGGGTTGTAGTAGCTCGTCTCGCCCATCATGTAGGTGAGCCCGGTCTCACGGACGGCCTCGATGATCGCGCTGATCTCCTCGACCGAGATCGCCATCGGGACCGCGGAGTACACGTGCTTGCCGGCGCGGAGCGCCTTGACGACGAGCGGGCCGTGCGTCCAGCGCTGCGTGAAGATCGCCACGGCGTCGACGTCCGACGCGAGGACGGCGTCGAAGTCGTCGAAGGTGCCGTCGAGGTGCTGCGACTCGACGAGCTCGGAGGCGCGGTCGTCGACGAGGTCGGTCACGAAGACCCGGTCGACGTCGGGGTGGAGCTTGAACAGCTTCGCGAACTGCGGGGCGAACTGGCCTGCGCCGACCATTCCGATTGAGATCATCAGTGACCTTTCCAGGGGTGTGGGATGCGTCGCCGAGCAGGTCGCTCCGATGCGATCGGAGGTCATCCTGACACGGTTGTCTACTCGTGACAACCCCTACAAAGGTCGCAAGGAATTGCTCTTGTCATCAATCATCCCCACGTGTAGATTCCCGGCTCACGGACTGCTGCACGTCAGTCCACCGCAGACGAAGGAGTCGCGATGGCCACCGAGAGCCCTGTGTCGTCACCGGTGACGACCACCCGCCCACGGAGCAGGGGAGCCACCCTCGCCCGTGCCCGGACGACCGCACCGCGGCGTCGCCCCCGGAACGACCTCTGGTTGGCGCTGGTCTTCATCGCCCCGGCCAGCGTCGGGTTCGCGGTGTTCCTGTTGTGGCCCACCGTCCGCGGCATCTACCTCAGCTTCACGTCGTTCAACCTGCTCACGCCGCCGGTGTTCACCGGCCTGCAGAACTACGTCCGCCTCGTGCAGGACTCGATCTTCTGGCACTCGATGGCGGTGACCGTCGAGTACGTCCTGCTCAACATCGGGTTCCAGACGATCCTCGCGCTGTTCATCGCCGTGATGATGCACCGGCTGACCAAGTCCACGTTCGTGCGCGGGATCGTCCTCGCGCCGTACCTGGTGTCGAACGTCGTCGCCGCCCTCATCTGGCTCTGGATCCTCGACACGCAGCTCGGCATCGGCAACGAGATCCTGTCCGCGATCGGCGTCGGCCGCATCCCGTTCCTGCAGAGCGACTTCTGGGGCATCCCCACGATCGCGTTCATCAACGTCTGGCGGAACGTGGGCTACACGGCCCTGCTCATCTTCGCGGGGCTCCAGGCCTTGCCCGAGCAGGTCTACGAGGCCGGTCGCATCGACGGCGCGAGCGAGTGGAAGATGTTCTGGCGCATCACGGTGCCACTGCTCCGCCCGATCCTGTCGCTCGTGCTCATCATCACGATCATCGGCTCGTTCCAGGTGTTCGACACCGTCGCCATCGCCACCCAGGGCGGCCCGGCGAACGCCACGAACGTCGTGCAGAACTACATCTACAACCTGGCCTTCGGCCGGTTCCAGTTCGGCTACGCGTCCGCCGTCTCGGTGGCCCTCCTCATCGTCCTCAGCATCATCACGATCATCCAGTACCGACTCTCGCGCTCCGGCGAGAGCGACCTGGACTGACGGCCTCCCAGCACACGGAAGCGAGTCGAAGATGACCAGCACCCTGCCCCCGGTGGTCGAGCCCCAGACCACCCGCGCGATCACCACGCGCGGTGGCCGCCCGCCGCGCCGCAAGCCCTCCGTCGGCCGCGTGATCGCCTGGATCGCGATGATCGCCGTCATCGTCGTGACCCTGTTCCCCTTCTACTGGATCCTCCGCACCGCGCTGTCCTCGAACGGCGCGATCTCGGCCGACCCGACCTCGTTGCTGCCGACGGGCTTCAGCCTCGGCGGGTTCGAGCGGGTCTTCGGGCTGCAGTCCACCAAGGAGGCCCTGGCCCAGGGAGGATCCGGCGCCGCGATCGACTTCTGGCGCTACCTCCTCAACTCGGTCGTCACGGCGACGATGATCACGGTCGGCCAGGTGTTCTTCTCCGCCGGCGCCGCCTACGCCTTCGCACGCCTGCGGTGGCCCGGACGCGATCGGGTCTTCGGGGTGTTCCTCGCCGGCCTCATGGTCCCGACGATCTTCACGCTCCTGCCGAACTTCACCCTCATCAAGTCCCTCGGACTCGTCGACACCCTGCTCGGGATCTCGCTGCCGTCGATGCTGATGACCCCGTTCGCGGTGTTCTTCCTCCGGCAGTTCTTCCTCGGCATCTCCCGCGAGGTCGAGGAGGCCGCACTCATCGACGGCGCCGGCAAGGTCCGGGTGTTCTTCCGCCTGATCCTGCCGATGGCGTCCGCCCCGATCGCCACGCTCGCCGTGCTGACCTACATCACCGCCTGGAACGACTACTTCTGGCCGCTGATGGTCTCGTACACGGACAGCTCCCGCGTGCTCACCGTCGCGCTCGGCGTCTTCAAGTCCCAGTCGCCGCAGTCCGGCACCGACTGGGCCGGCCTCATGGCGGCGACCCTCGTGGCGGCGCTCCCGATGATGCTGCTGTTCGGCCTCTTCGCCAAGCGCATCGTCAACTCCATCGGCTTCTCCGGCATCAAGTAGGGACCAGCTCATGACGAACTCCATCACCCGCCGGTCGCTGTTCGCCGGCGGTGCCTCGGCCCTGGCGCTCGGAGCGCTGGCGGCCTGCTCGAGCCCGAGCACGCCGAACCCGCGGAGCGGCGCGACCGGAACCGTGTCGTACTGGCTCTGGGACGCGAACCAGCTGCCCGCGTACCAGGCCGTCGCGAAGGCCTTCGAGCGGGAGAACCCGGACATCCGCATCTCCATCACGCAGCTCGGGTGGGCGGACTACTGGACGAAGCTCACTGCCGGGTTCATCGCCGGCACCGCGCCGGACGTGTTCACCGACCACCTGTCGAAGTTCCCGCAGTTCGCCGACCTCGACGTGCTCTACGAGCTCGACGAGCTCGAGGCCACCGCGGGGATCCGCGACGACGACTACCAGTCCGGCCTCGCCCAGCTCTGGAAGGGCCGGGACGGGCACCGCTACGGGTCGCCGAAGGACTGGGACACGATCGCGATGTTCTACGACCCGAAGGTCGTCGCGAAGGCCGGGTACACCGCCGACGACCTCGCGGCGCTGTCGTGGAACCCGGACGACGGCGGCACGTTCGAGCGGGCTGTCGCGCACCTCACGATCGACGGCAAGGGGCGTCGCGGAGACGAGCCGGGCTTCGACAAGAACGACGTCGCCGTGTACGGGATGAGCGCGAACGGCAGCGGCGGCGACGGCTTCGGGCAGACGCAGTGGTCGCCCTTCACCGGCTCGATCGACTGGTCCTACACGAACCGGAACCCGTGGGGGAACCGGTTCCGGTACGACGACGCCGACTTCCAGAAGACGATCTCGTGGTACTTCGGGCTCGCCGAGAAGGGCTACATGCCGAAGTACGGCGTCTTCTCGACGACGACCGGCCCGGACGTGCAGCTCGGCTCGAAGAAGGTGGCGCTGTCGTTCAACGGGTCGTGGATGATCGGGACGTACGCGAACCTGCCGGGGATCGACGTCGCCATCGCCCCGACCCCGTCCGGACCCGTCGGGCACCGGGCCTCGATGTTCAACGGCCTGGGCGACTCGATCACCAAGCAGGCGAAGCACCCGGAGGCCGCGGCGAAGTGGGTCGCGTTCCTCGGCGGCGCGACCGCGCAGGAGATCGTCGGTCGGGCCGGGATCGTGTTCCCCGCCCGGCGCACCGGGACCGACGCAGCGGTCGCCGCCTACGCGAAGCGCGGGTTGGACGTCCGGGCGTTCACCGAGCAGGTCGACGAGGGCACCACGTTCCTGTTCCCGGTCACGCGGAACCCGGCCGACGTGCAGGCGCTCGTCCAGCCGGCGTTCGACGCCATCTACGCGAACGGGGCACCGATCTCGTCGCTCACGGGCGTCAACGAGCAGGTGAACACGCTGCTCGGTCTCACCTGAGTCCTCCGGTGGACGCGGTCGTCCACGGGCCGGTGCGGTCCGCGGACGACCGTGTTGACGGCAGTTCCGTGGTGGAACGAGACTGACGCCGATGACTGCACTCGAATCGCTCGTCTACATGTCCGTCGCCGTCGACGACCTCACCGACGACCAGCTCGTCGCGATGCTGCGTGAGGCGCGGCTCCGGAACGAGGCGCTCGGCGTCTCCGGCCTGCTGCTGGCCAAGGGCGGTCGCTTCATGCAGGTGCTCGAGGGTCCGGCCTGGAGCGTCGAGGACCGCTTCGCCGCGATCGAGCGCGACCCCCGTCACCAGGACGTCAAGTCGCTGTCGCGCGAGCGCATCGAGACCCGTCGGTTCGACGGGTGGGCCATGGCGTTCGGCAATCCCTCCGACCCCGAGGTCCGTGACGAACCGGGGTTCAGCACGTTCCTGTCGGAGCGATCCGGCCTGCCGGCCGGGGTGGCGGGCTCGCCGGCCGACTGGTTGCTCCGCTGGTTCCGCGGTCGCGAGCTGCGGGACGTCCAGGAGGCACGGATCACCCTGGCCAGGCACGCCGCCTGACGAGGTGGTCGGCTCCGCGGCGGACTACCGCTCCGGGCCCTGGTGGAACCCGATCTCGAGGAGCAGGTTCGCGTGTGAGCGCTGGTCACCCGTCGCGATGACCAGCCCGGTTTCTCGCGCTCGCACCGCGTCGTAGAACCCGAACCGGTCGAGGGTGCCGAGTGGCACGTCCGGACCGAGGATCCGCCGGTAGCCCTCGTGTGCCTGGACGACGGTCTCGGCCGGTGGCTCCATCACCGTCGCGGCCTCGACCGGGACCGCGTCGAGGAGCGTGGTGAGGACCTCGTCGACGTCGAGCAGCCCGGGCCGGAAGTTGAGGTGCACGAGTGCGGCGCCGCGGCGCATCGCGGTCGCGAACGGGTAGTTCCCGTCGGCGATCAGGACCTTCGAGCCGTGTCCGAGCGACGCGAGCGCGCTGAGGGTCGGTTGGTGGGTGAGGGTGTAGCGCAGCATCATGCCTCCGTGGTGGTGACGGGTCCGGCGCCGAGTCGGGCGACCGACCCACCGGCGACCAGGCGGGGTCGGACGACGACGTCGACGCGCGCCTCGTCGTCGTCCGGTACGGTGAGCCGCGATCGGATCAGGTCCGCCGCCCGGACGGCGAGTTCGTGCGTGGGCTGGACGATCACGGTGAGCTTCGGGACGGTGACCTGGGCGAGCTCGAGGCCGTCGAACCCGAGCACCGAGAGGTCCCGGCCGAGGGTGAGCCCGGACTCGTTCAGCGCGATGACCGCGCCGAGGGTGAGTTCGTAGTTCGCGCAGAAGACCGCCGTCGGACGATCGGGCAGCACGAGGAGCCGCTGCATCGCCGCCTGTCCGTGGCGCACCGTCAGGGGGCCCTCGACCACGGCCTCCGGGGCGAGCACGCCGCCGTCCCGCTCGACGACCGACCGGAAGCCCGCGGTCCGTTCGCGCATGGTCGAGATCACCGGGTCGCCCGCGACGACCCCGACCCGGCGGTGGCCGTGGTCGAGGAGGTGCCTGGCCGCGAGTGCGCCGGCACCGTGGTTGTCGAGGAAGACCCCGTCGGCGTCGAGGGTGTCCGCGCGCCAGTCGATCTGCACGACCGGGACGCGTTCTGCCGCCCGGGACAGGGCCGCGACGTCGTGGTCCGACGGCACGGCGATGATCCCGTCGACCATCCGACGCAGGAGCAGGTCGACGGCCCCGGCCCGGGCGTCCGGGCTCGACGAGACGATGACGCTCATCCCGTGGTCGCGCAGCGCGCTCTCGACGCCGGCGATCACGGTGAGGTGGAAGTCGTTGTCGAGCGCCGGGAGCAGGACGCCGATGGTGCCGGACCGTCGCGATCGGAGGCTCCGCGCGAACCCGTTCGGCCGGAACCCGAGCGTCGCCGCGGCGGCCTCGATGGCGTGCGCGTTCTCGTCGCGGACGGTGCCGCCGTTGTAGAACTTCGAGATCGTCGCGAGCGACAGGCCGGTCGCCCGCTGCAGGTCCTTGTAGGTCGCCGTCACCCGGCCCTCCCGGTGACCGTGCCGTCCTCGTCCCACAGGTCGCGCCAGCTGTCTGCTCCCGGCCAGAGGAACACCTGCCCCTTGATGAGTCGAGCGCCGCGGTCGACGTCCGCCATGGCCGCGAGCTCGTCGGCGGTCAGCGGGTCCGTCGACGCCCCGACGAGGTTGGCTCGGTACTGCGCTGGCTGCACCGCGAAGGGGATCGGGACCTGTCCGCGTGCGACGGCCCACTTCAGGCAGACGATCGCCGGGTGCACGCCGTGCGCTTCGGCGATGCGCTGGACGACCGGGTGCTCGACGTCCACGGGGTCGTCGTCTTCGCGATCGCGGTCCGGGCGGGACGGCGACCCGAGTGGCGAGTACCCGACGGGCTGGATGTCGTTCGCGCGGCAGAAGTCGAACAGCTCGGGCTGCTGGAACGTGGGGTGCAGCTCCATCTCGTTCAGTGCGGGGAACACTCGAGCGTCCTCCAGCAGCAGCCGCAGCTTCGGGATCGTCGTGTTCGACGTGCCGAGGTGCCGGACGAGTCCCGCGTCGACGAGCCCCTCGAGCGCGCGCCACAGTGCGAGGTACGCGGCGTGGTCGTACGGGCGGGCGGACCCGTCGCGGTCCTCCACCGAGGCGTGCGGTGCGTGGTGGTTCGGGAACGGCCAGTGCACGAAGACGGCGTCGAGGTGGTCGAGCCGGAGGTCCCGCAGCGACCGTTCGACGGACGCGACCGCGTCCGCCGGATCGTGTGCGTCGTTCCACACCTTCGACATCACGAAGAGGTCCTCACGCGGCACCCCGCTCGCCGCGATGGCCGCCCCGACCTCGGGCTCGTTGCCGTAGACCGAGGCGCAGTCGACCAGTCGGTACCCGGCGTCGAGGCCCCCGCGGACCGCCCCGGCCACCTGGTCCGGCGTGTACCGGTCCGACCCGAAGGTGCCGAGTCCGATCGAGGGGATGCGCGCGCCGGTCCGCAGGGGGCGGCTCGTCGGGACGTCCACGGTGGTCCTCCTCCTCCTGCGCGTCGTCGCGCATCACTGAACGTTTCGCCCATGCAGGCCTGTTGCACGCTACCGTAGAACCGTCCCCAGGACGAAACGTTTCGCTCGACTCGAGGAGGAGTCATGCACGAATCCCACGACCTGCCACGGCTGGACCCGGCGACCCTGCCCGAGGCCGTCGACGTCTCCGACAACCGTGTCGCGCTCGCCGCCGTCGCCGCCGTGGTCGACGCCGGCCCCTACGACGCCACCTGGGAGTCGCTCCGCCGGTACACGCCGCCGCGCTGGTACGAGGACGCCAAGTTCGGCATCTTCCTGCACTGGGGCGTCTACTCGGTGCCGGCGTACCGGAACGAGTGGTACTCGCGGGACATGTACCGCGCCGGCACCCCGGAGTTCGAGCACCACGTCGCCACCTACGGGCCGCAGTCGGAGTTCGGGTACAAGGACTTCATCCCGTCCTTCACGATGGAGCACTTCGACCCCGGCGCGTGGGCGAACCTGTTCCGTCGGGCCGGCGCGCAGTTCGTCGTCCCCGTCGCCGAGCACCACGACGGGTTCGCGATGTACGACACGGACCGCTCCCGGTGGAGCGCTGCGCGGATGGGGCCGCAGCGCGACGTGTTCGGGGACCTGATGGCGGTGGTGGACGACGCGTTCATGGTGCGCGGGGCGTCCTCGCACCGAGCCGAGCACTGGTTCTTCATGAACGGGGGTGCCCGGTTCGACTCCGACGTCCTGGACCCCCGGTTCATCGACTTCTACGGCCCGGCGCAGCGCGAGGAGACCGCGCCGAACGAGCGGCACCTGGAGGACTGGCTCCTCCGCACGGTCGAGGTGATCGACAAGTACCGACCCCAGGTGCTCTGGTTCGACTGGTGGATCGAGCAGCCCGCGTTCGAGCCGTGGCTCCGGACCCTCGCCGCCTACTACTACAACCGCGCCGCCGAGTGGGGGCGCGAGGTCGTCATCAACTACAAGTGGCAGGCGTTCGCCGAGGGCTCCGCGGTCTACGACATCGAACGCGGTGCGATGGGGGACATCCCGCCCGTCGTCTGGCAGAACGACACGTCGGTGTCCAAGAGCGCCTGGTGCTGGATCGAGGGGCACGACCACAAGACGGCCCGTGATCTCGTCGCCGAGCTCGTGGACGTCGTCGCGAAGAACGGCGTGCTCCTGCTCAACGTCGGTCCGAAGCCGGACGGCACGATCGCCGAACCCGAGCAGCGGCTGCTCGAGGCCGTCGGCCGGTGGCTGGCCGTCAACGGGGAGGCGATCTACGGCACGCGTCCCTGGCGGGTCTTCGGCGAGGGGCCGACCCGGGTCGAGGCGGGTTCCTTCGTCGACGGCGAGGCCCCGACCTACACGTCCGAGGACGTCCGCTTCACGACGCGCCACGACGTCACCGGTGCGTACGTCTACGCGGTGCTGCTCGCCGACCCCGAGGACGGAGTCGCGCGCATCCGCTCGTTCGGCAGCGGAGCGAACCTGCTCGGGCGGCCCGTCCGCAGCGTCGAGGTGCTCGGCGTCGACGGCGCGGTGCAGTGGACGCAGACGGCCACGGCGCTCGAGGTGGTCGTGCCGACCGGCGTCGATCCCGACTCCGGCCCGGTCGTGAAGGTGTGGTTGCGGCCCGAGGAGCGGCAGGAACGGCGCGACTCGCTGCACGGGTGAGCGAGCGGTGGACGGTGGCCACCCTCGGACTGGAGGCGCGGTGCGGACCCGCCCCGCGCCTCCAGTCCGTGACACTGGTGGGATGGAACGACGTGAGCTGATCCTGCGGGCCGCGGCCGAGGAGTTCGACCGCGCCGGCTTCGCCGCCGCGACGGTGGCTGGCATCGCCCGCACCGCGGGCGTGTCCCAGGGTGCGCTGCACTTCCACTTCCCGACGAAGCTCGCGATGGCGCTCGCCGTCATCGACGAGCAGAACGTCCGGACCTTCGCGGTCGTCAGCCACACCGACAGCTCACCGACGGCGGCGCTCATCGGGGCGTCCAAGGGCATCGCCGACCTGCTCCGGACCGACCCCGTCGTCCGAGCCGGCATCCGGCTCTCGCTCGAACGCGGCGAGTTCGCCGCCGCCACCGCCAGCTTCTACGAGCAGTGGATCGCCGGCATCGTCGACGTCTTCCGGCTTGCCGTCGCCGCCGGGGAACTGCGTACCGAGCTCTCCGCCGAACAGCTCGGTGCGACGGTCGTGCCGTACTTCACCGGGGTGCAGCTCGTGTCGGACGTCCGGACCGGGCGGGCCGACCTGGACCCGGCGGTCGCGACGATGTGGCACGTGGTGCTCGCCGGGGCGGCCGACCCGCGGCACCGTGTCCGCCTGCTCGGGGTCGTGGCGGAGGCGTTCTCCGCGGCAGACTGACGGCATGACACCTCCTCGGAACGGACCGGCGCCGACGACCTCGACCGAAGGGCCGCACCGGCAGGTCGACCAGCTGGCGCCGCCCGCGCTGTGGGGGCGGCTGGTCGCGGCGGTGTTCGCCCTGCCGGACGTCGTCGAGGGGCACAGCCAGGTGTCGCCGGCGACGTCACGAGCCGTGTTCCCGACCGACGTCACGGTCGAACCCGCCCCCGAGCGGTCGCTCGCACCCGGCCGGAGGCTCGAGCCGGTGCACCTGCACGGGGTCGACGACACGAGCGTGCACCTCGTCCTGCCCGAGGCACGCGGGCGGGAACTGATGGCGCTGGGGTGGGCCGAGCCGCACGGCTACGCCGACTTCGGCACCGAGTTCATGGTCTACGGACCCCGCGACGAGGACGAACTCGCCGTCGTGGTCGGCATCGTCGAGGAGAGCCTGGCGTTCGGCCGCGGCCACTGACGCGGACCTCGGCGGCCGGCGGGTGGCTCAGCGGTCGTGGAGCTCCCGGTCGCGGAACCACTTCAGCAGCCATGCCGCGCTCGTCCGGTCGAAGGACCGCGGGAAGTCGATGCTGTCGGTGAGGAACGGGCTGAAGCCCTCCTCGGAGCGGATGTCCGCGTCGTCGAGCGCCCGGTAGGCCATCGACCAACCGTCGAACCGCCGGCGCTCGATGTCCTCGCGGATGAGGGACTTCACCTCGTCGTGACGGCTGTCGCGGGAGATGGCGGCGAAGCGGTCGTCGACGCTCCACGCAGGCCCCTCGAGCAGCTGCATGAACCGGCCGCCCTTGGCCAGGAGCAGTCCGGAGACGCCGAGTGCTTCGTTGCGGAGTCGTGCGTCGCGCAGGAGCTGGGTCAGGGCGGCGTCGTCGAAGGGGGCAGCCGCACGGCTCATGTAGACGATGGAGACGAGCACGGCTCCATACTGGCGCGCGTGTGGCCGCGGCGCGAAACTGCTGTCCGCTACCCGCCCTGGCGATGACGGAATGTTGCATTCCAGTAGATCGGTTGTCGAATCCTCCGTACACTGCCTGAATGCCTGGCCAGCTCACGCGATTGATCTACGTCGACGATTCGGGCCATCAGGCTTCCGGACTGTGCGTGTACGGGTGGGTGCACTTCCATCCGGACAGGTGGGCCCTCGTCCTGCGACGCTGGCTCGACGTGCGCAAGATGCTCCAACGCGAGTACGGGATCGACGTCGACTCGGAATTGCACGCCACCGACCTCGTCAACGGGCGGGGTCGGATCTCCAAGCACGTGCCCGAGCGCTACCGGCACGACGGATCGATCTTCTGGAAGGACTTCGGGCGGGACGTCGTCCGGTTGCTCCTCACCGAGATCGGGTCGCTGGAAGGGCTGACTGTTGGGTCGGTCTTCGAGCGGTTCGCACCCGACCCGGATCAGGCAACGAAGACTTCGTTGTACCGGAAGCTCGTGCAGCAGTGGGAGCGCGAGCTCGTCGGTGAGGAGGGGCTCGGGCTGGTCTTCGTCGATGGGAACGGGACAGACCACAGCTACCGGACGGCGCACCGGAGCTTCGAACTGCTGGACCGTCGCGTCGTCGAGGACCCGGTCATGATCGACTCGACCCAGTCGCAGTTCGTGCAGATCGCCGACCTCGTCGCATGGAGTGCGTACGCCGCCGTCGAACGACCGTCGCGCCTCGACTTCTCCTGGGGCTGGTACGAACGCCACCTCGCCGCTCGGGACCCCCGCCGCGCGCCCCTCGATCTCGCCGGATGTCCGCGTCCTCCGAGAGAGTGCGTCTCCAGCAACAGCAAGACCCCCTGATCCGCGGTACCGCGGGGGGGTCTGCACTGCAATACTGCCATGCCACCGCAGGGCTGGCAAGTGTGTGTCAGGGTTGGAGGGCGACGAAGGGGGAGCGGTGCGCAAGGGGAGGACGGCGCTCGGGTGTCTCGGGGCGCTCGCCGTGCCCGCCGCGATCATCGCGGTGGCCATGGTGGTCGGTGCGTCGACACGGGACCACGACGTCGGCGCGACGCAGTCGGGCATGCTGACGCGGGACGCCGACGCGACGCTCGAGATCACGTACCGCTCGACGGCCGAGGCCACCGAGTCGCAGGCTGCCCGCTGGGGCGACAACCCGATCACCCGCCGCAACGAGCCGTCGCACGGCACGCCCTACGTCATCGTCGCCGACGTCGCCGTGCGCGGTTCGGGCAGGGTGACCGAGGACGACCTGCGCTTCTTCTCGATGGGGGCGCAGCACGGGCGCGATCGCTCCGGACCGGACATCGAACCGACGGGCGACGCCGAACCGGTCGACGGCTGCGTCACGACGGCCTCCGCGCTCGTCGATGCCCTCGGCCGCGACCGACGTGCGACGACCTGCACGCTCGTCCGGATGGAGCGGACCCCGGAGGTCATCACCGCCGGGACGCTGTACCGCCGCGAGAGCGTCCGCCGCACCACGGTGACGAACATCTCCACGGCACGCTGGAAGGTCGGTCCGATCAGTCCCTGGCGGGGGTCGGTGCGCTGACCGACGGCGTGGGCGCGCCGGCTGCCGGCCGCGTCCGGGTCGCCGGAGCGGCGAGCAGCGCGACGGCGAGCAGCGCGGCCGGGACGAGCATCGCCGTCTGCAGGCCGAGGTGCTCGCCGAGGAACCCGAGCGCGGGCGGCCCGGCCAGGAACGCGATGTAGCCGGCGGTCGCGACGACGGACACCCGGCGGTCGCCGTCGGTGGGGTGGTCGCCGGCGGCGGAGATCGCGAGCGGGAACCCGAGCGCGATCCCGAGGCCCCAGACCCCGGCGGCCGCGGCGGTGAGCACGGGGTTCGGCGACACGACCACGAGCAGGACGCCGACCGCTCCGACGGCGGCGCACACACGGATCACCGGCACGCGCCCGAACCGGGCCACGAGCGGTGTCCCGGCGGACCGGCCGACGAGCATCGCGACCGCGAAGCCGGTGAACACGAGCGACCCCACCGACTCGGGCGCACCGTGGTCGGTGGTCATGAGCAGGGGGAGCCAGTCGCTCGCCGCACCCTCGGCGAACGCCATCGCCAGCGTGATCACGGCGATGAGCAGCACCTGGACGGTGAGCACCGCGCGCAGGCGGGGGACCGCGACGGTCGGAGCGTCCGTCGCGGCGGCCGGACGCGGCACCGGCCGGAGGTTCACGGCGGCGAACGACGCGAGGGCGGCCATGACGACGGTGGCGACGAGCAGGTGGACGAGTACGGGGGTCCGGGCGGCGGTCAGAGCGATGCCGGTGGCGCCGCCGAGGACCGTGCCGAGGCTGAAGCACGCGTGCAGCACCGGCACCACCGGCCGGGAGAGCTGCCGTTCCACGGCCGCGGCCTCGACGTTCAACCCGATCTCGGCGACGCCCGCCCCGAACCCGATGAGGAACAACCCGGCCCACACCCCGACGGCGAGCTGCGCGGGGGCGAGCAGGGCGACGAGGAGCATGCCGACGACGGGGAGCGCACCGCCGAGCACGACGAGCGGCCGGGTACCGAGCCGGCGGACCAGCACCCCGGCGCCGAGGATCCCGATCATCGAGCCGATCGACAGGCCGAGCAGGACGATGCCCATCGCCTCGATCGAGGCGCCGAGCTCGTCACGGACCGCCGGTGTGCGGGTGATCCACGACGCGATCCCGAACCCGGTCATCGTCGACGTGGCGAAGAGTGCCGCGCGGTGGCGCCCGATCATGGGTCCATCAGAACGTTGCAGCGGGTCCGAGTCAAGGACGTGTCAGCGCAGCATGCCGAGCGACCGCGCTTCGGACACGGCAGCAGTGCGTGAGGACACCCCGAGCTTCGAGAACACGTGCACGAGGTGTGACTTCACCGTGGCGTCGCTGATGTGCAGCCGAGCGGCCACCTGCCCGTTCGACGCGCCCTCGGCGACGAGCTGCAGGACCTCGATCTCCCGCACGGACAGCGAGACCTGCGGTGCCCGCATCCGCGCCATCAGCCGCCCGGCGATCGACGGCGCGAGCGCGCTCTGTCCGGAGGCCGCGGCCCGCACCGCTGCCACGAGTTCGGACGGCGGGGCGTCCTTGAGCAGGTACCCGCTCGCACCGGCCTCGACCGCGCCGAGGATGTCGCCGTCGGAGTCGTAGTTCGTCAGCACGAGCACGTACGGTGCGGCGTCGAGCGCGCGGATCCGGCGGGTCGCGTCGGCGCCCGTGGTCTCCTGCCCGAACTGCAGGTCCATCAGGACGAGTTCCGGCCCGAGGCTCTCGGCCAGGTCGACCGCGGCGGACGGGGTCGCGGCCTCGCCGACCACCTCGAGGTCGTCCTCACCGTCGAGGAGCGCGCGCAGCCCGGCGCGGACGACGGGGTGGTCGTCGGCGATCAGGATCCGGATCACGGCACCTCCAGCGTGGCGACGAGGGTGGTCCCGCGACCCGGGGCGGAGTCGATGTCGAGCCGGCCGCCGAACTGGTCGACGCGGTCCGCGATGGCACGCAACCCGAACGAGTCGCTGGCACCGGCGCGGGCCCGGGCGGTGACCGGGTCGAAACCGACGCCGTCGTCCGCGACCGTCAGCCGCGCCTCCCGGCCGTCGACGGTGAGGGACAACCGGACCGTGGCCGCGCCCGCGTGCTGCACCACGTTCGCGACGGCGCCCTGGGCGATGCGCAGCAGCGCCGTCTGGACGTCCATCGGCAACGACACGTCGGGGACGTCGACGGTGACGGCGAGCCCGTCCCGGGACCACTGCTGCTCGGCGAGCCGCCGGAGCGCCGCCGGGAGTCCCTGGTCGAGCGACGGGGGCGTGAGCTCGCGGATGAAGCGACGGGTGTCGGCGAGCCCGTCGGCCGCGGTCTCCCGCGCCAGACGGATGTGGTCGAGGCCGGGGCGCTCGCTGTCGGCGCGCTCCGCGGCGTGCAGGAGCATCTGGATGCTCGACAGACCCTGCGCGACGGTGTCGTGGATCTCGCGCGCGAGCCGCGCCCGCTCCGCGAGCACCCCCTGCTCGCGCTCGGTCGCGGCCAACCGGTCGCGGGTGGCGAGGAGCTCGGCGACGAGGGCCTCACGCTCGGCCGCCTCACGCGCGAGCGCACGGTACCCGAGCCCGATGAGGAGCGCGACGCCGGCGCCGACCAGCGGCCCGACGACCCCGCCGACGGTGAACCCGCCGTGCAGGCCGAGGGCGACCACGGCCACGAGGGTCGCGACGACCACGGCGACCGGTCCGACCATCCGCGGCAGCACGTGCAGGTAGAGGAAGAAGAGCGGGAAGACCAGGTAGGCGGCCTCCGGCACGAGCACGAGCAGCGCGATCCAGACGAGGGTCAGCGCGAGGATCCAGGCGGCTCCGGCGAGCCCCCGCCGCGAGGTGCTCCGGGCGACGAGCGCACCGAGCAGGTAGACGGCCGCGAAGACGACCGACAGCGCGAGCGGCACCCACGAGCCCGGTGCGCCGACCACGACGATGCGGACGACGACGAGCACGAGGAGCGCGGCGAACAGCACGTGCAGGCCGGTCCGCAGACCGACGAAGACCGGGGTGAGGGTGCTGTGCGCCATGTCCCTCCCAGCGTACGGAGCGGCGGGGCGGAGCGGATCAACCGAAAGTTCGATCGGAGGACCAACCCGGTCGGTGATGTCGCACGGACGCCCGCTCGCGAGGCTGGGGTGGTGGTCGCGGAGGGTCCGTGACCCGGAAGGGACTCACCGTGTTCGTCGCCTGGCGCGATCTCCGGTTCGCCCGCGGACGCTTCGTCCTCATCGGCTCCGTCGTGGCACTCATCACCCTGCTCGTGGGGTTCCTCGCGGGACTCACCGGCGGGCTGGCCGCCCAGAACGTCTCCGCCGTCCTGGACCTGCCGGGCGACCGACTGGTCCTGCAGCAGCCGTCCAGCGGGCAGCCGTCCTTCGGCGAGTCCACGATCGGACGGGAGGCACGGGACGGCTGGCAGACGGCGGCCGGCGTCGACGAGGTGGTCCCGGTGGGCATCGTGCAGGGACGGGCGACCGCCGGCGGTGCGTCCGCCGACGGTGCGTCCGCCGACGGCGCGTCCGCCGTCGGCGTCGCCGTGTTCGGGATGCCGATCGCCGGCTCCGGGAGCGGTCCCGTCGCCGCACTCGCGCCGGATCGGGACGACCAGGTCGGCCTGTCGACCGCCGCCGCCGCGGAGCTCGACGTCACGGTCGGCGACCGCGTCACGATCACGGGCACCACCTACCGGGTCGCCACGGTCGGCGGGGACGCCTGGTACAGCCACACGCCGGTGCTCGCCATGACGCCGGACGGCTGGGCCGCCGCGGACCGCCGGCTCGGAGGGGACGGCAACCCGACGCTCCTCGCGGTGAGCGGCTCGCCCGACTGGGACGCGGTCGCGGCCAGCACCCACACCTCCGCCGCGTCGCACCTCGGCTCGTTGACGGCCCTGGAGACGTTCAAGTCCGAGGTCGGGTCCCTGGCCCTGATGATCGCGATGCTGTTCGGCGTCTCCGCCCTCGTCGTCGGTGCGTTCTTCACCGTGTGGACCATGCAACGGGCGGGTGACGTCGCGGTGCTGAAGGCCCTCGGCGCGAGCACCCGGTCGCTCGTCGGCGACGCGCTCGGGCAGGCCGCGGTCGTGCTGGTCGTCGGGATCGGCGTCGGCACGGCCGCCGTGCTCGGACTCGGTGCGCTCGCCGGAGGCGCACTGCCCTTCCTGGTGAGTCCGCTCACCACCCTCGTCCCCGCGGTCGCGATGGCGGCCCTCGGACTCGCCGGAGCCGCTGCCGCACTCCGGACCGTCACCGCAGCCGACCCCCTCACCGCACTCGGGAGCAACCGATGATCACCCTCGACGACGTCACCCTCACCTTCCCGGACGGCGAGCGCCGCGTCACCGCGGTCGACCACGTCTCGCTCACGGCTCGGCCCGGGGTGGTCACCGGCATCACCGGGCCCTCCGGCTCCGGCAAGTCCTCGTTGCTCGCGGTCGCCGCGACGCTCATCCGGCCGGACTCCGGGCGCGTGCTGATCGGCGGCAGCGCGGGCTCCGGCGGCTCCCATGCGGGCGATGGTGCGGTCTCCGGCGCGGTCGACGCCGCCGTGCTCTCGCGGGACGACGCCACGGCGCTCCGTCGGGAGCGCATCGGCATCGTCTTCCAACAGTCGAACCTGCTGCCGTCGTTGACCGCGCGCGAGCAGGTCCTCGTGATGGCGCACCTCGGCGGCGGACACCGGGCCGCCGTCACCCGCGCCCGGGTCGACGAGCTCCTCGACGCCGTCGGGCTGTCCGGTCACGGCGACAAGCGCCCCGCGCAGCTGTCCGGCGGGCAGCGGCAGCGGGTCGCGATCGCCCGGGCACTGGTGCACGATCCGGACGTCCTGCTCGTCGACGAACCGACGAGCGCGCTCGACCAGGAACGCGGCGCGGCGATCATGGACCTCATCGCCCGGCTCACCCACGAACGCGGGACCGCGACGATGCTCGTGACGCACGACATGGTGCACCGCGCCGTCCTCGACGAGCTCGTGACCATCGTGGACGGGCGGCTGACGGACGGTGCCCCCGCGGGCGTCGCCGTCCGCGCAGCCTAGGATCGGGCACATGGCGACCGTCCTCCTCGTCCGGCACGGACGCACCACCGCGAACGCGACCGGCCTGCTCGCCGGGCGGACCGCCGGCGTGGCCCTCGACCACGTAGGCCGTCAGCAGGTGGCCCGCACCGCCGAGCGGATCGCCGCGGTCCCGCTGGCCGCGGTCGTGTCGAGTCCGCTCGAACGGTGCCGGCAGACCTCCCGGGCCGTCCTCGAGCGGCAGGCGGGCTCGCCGGAGACACGCATCGAGCGGGCCATCACGGAGTGCGACTACGGACAGTGGCAGGGCCGGAAGCTCGCCGACCTGGCGAAGGAGCCGCTCTGGCGGACGGTGCAGGCGAACCCCAGTGCGGTCGTGTTCCCCGGTGGTGAGTCCATGCAGGGCATGCAGTCCCGAGCGGTCGCGGCGATCCGGCGCATCGACGCCGAGGTCGAGGCGGCACACGGGCCGGGCGCCGTCTGGGTCGCGGTGAGCCACGGCGACGTCATCAAGTCCGTGCTCGCCGACGCGCTCGGGATGCACCTCGACCTGTTCCAGCGGATCGCCGTCGGCCCCGCCTCGGTGTCCATCGTGCGCTACGGGGAACACCGCCCCGAGGTCGTCGCGTCCAACACCGAGTCCGGCGACCTCGCCTGGCTCGCCGCCGCACCGGCGCCGTCCGGCGACGCCGCCGTCGGTGGCGGGGCCGGCCACGACGGACCGTCGGACCCGGCAGCCGTGGCGGGTCCTGCCGGAGCCTGAACGAGTGTCGCCCGGCGCTCCTACAATGCGGGTATGCCCACCATCGTGCACGGCTTCGACTGGCCGGACCGTCTCGTCGTCGGGACCGTCGGCCGCCCGGGCGAGCGGTCGTTCTACCTCCAGGCCCGCGACGGCCGCCGCGTGACGAGCGTCGCGCTCGAGAAGGAGCAGTCGGCGGTCCTCGCGGACAAGATCGACGAGCTCCTCGACGAGGTCGCCACGGTGGAGGACAACCGCTTCAGCGTCCCGCCCTCCGCCCCGACGGAACTCCGCGACGGCGGCCCGCTGGACCAGCCGGTCGAACCGGAGTTCCGCGCGGGTGCCCTGAGCCTCGGCTTCGACCCGGCCACCGCGCAGGTCGTCATCGAGGCGTACCCGATCGACGACGAGATCGAGATCGTCGCGGAGACCGGCGAGGACGGCGAGGAGATCGAGGCCGTCGTCGAGATCCCCGAGCCCGCGGAGCTGTTCCAGGTGAAGATCCCGGTCGGCACCGCCCGGGCGTTCGTGGAACGCACGCGCGAGGTCGTCGCTGCCGGCCGACCGCCCGGCGCCGCATGAGCGACGGACCACTGTCCATCCGGGCGCGCATCCGAGAAGCCTCCAACGCCACCTTCCTGGCCGACCTCGACGGCGAGGCGGTCGTCTACAAGCCGATCGAGGGGGAGCGGCCGCTCTGGGACTTCCCGGACGGCACCCTCGCCGACCGGGAGGTCGCTGCGCACCTGGTGTCCGAGGTGCTGGGCTGGCACGTCGTCCCGCCGACGTGGATGGGTGACGGGCCGTTCGGCCGCGGGATGATCCAGCGCTGGCAGGAGGTCGACCCCGAGCAGGACGCGGTCGACCTGGTGCCCACCGAGGACGCCGACGCCGACGACGCGCCGTGGATCCCGGTGCTCGAGGCGATCGACGAGCAGGACCGCCCGGTCACGCTCGTGCACGAGGACACGGCGGCGCTCCGCCGCATGGCGGTGTTCGACGTGATCGTGAACAACGCCGACCGCAAGGGCGGGCACGTGCTCGCGATGCCGGACGGCCACCGGTACGGCGTCGACCACGGGCTCGCCTTCCACGTCGAGCACAAGCTCCGCACGGTGCTCTGGGGGTGGATCGGCGAACCGCTCGACGCCGACGAGCTCGAGGGCATCGACCGGGTGACCGAGGCCCTGCGTGGCGACCTCGGTGCGGCACTCGACGAACACCTGACCGTCGCCGAGGTGGACACGCTCGGTGCGCGATGCGCGGCGTTGCGGGCCGTCGGGGTGTTCCCGCCGCCTCCTGGACACGGCCCCGCCGTGCCCTGGCCGCTCTTCTAGACGCACTGCTCGGACGTCGCGCCGGAGTCGGATCGGCGGGCTCCGTCGGGTCCGGGGCCCGCCGATCCGTGCCGTGTTCCGCCTGCCGGGACACGGCCCCGTGGTCTCAGGGTCCGGTGAGCGCCGTTGCCCACCGTGACACCACGGGAAGGGTCGGTCGGTCGAGGACGGATCAGGAGCACTCGACCGACCGGGTCGGACGCACCGACGTCATCGGTCGGTGCGTGAAGCGGTCGTGCGGCCGGGGTCCAGGGCTGCGTCGTGGTCAGCATACGACGGCACCCCCTGCTGCGGAAGTACTCGGTCGGAAGACGCGGATCGGCCGCTTCAGCCGGTCCACTCGTCCCGGAAGAGCCCGGTGCCGCGCCGCGAACCGAGGTACGACCCGACGACGGCGACCCCGAGGTCGTCGTTCTCCGGGGCCACCACGGTGCCGTCGACCCGCTTGGCCATCGCGTCGATGAACCGCGCCAGGCCCGGGTCGTCGCCGAGCCGGAAGAACGTCGTCTGGGCGCCGAGCCGTCCGGCGTTCTCGAGCTCCCGGACGGACAACGCGATCGTGATCGGGTCCGGCGGGTAGCCGAACCAGACCTGGCCGTTCGGTTCGAGGTGCGAGGTCGGTTCGCCGTCGGTGACGATGAGCAGGACGGGTTGGGCGTTCGGGTGCTTCCGGAAGTGGCGGTTCGCGAGCAGCAGGGCGTGGTGCAGGTTGGTGCCCTTGTCCCACATCGCGTCCAGCCCGACCAGCTGTTCGATGTCCATCACCTCGGCTTCGCGGCCGAAGGCGATGAGCTGCAGGTCGTCGCCCCGGAACCGCGTCGACACGAGGGTGTGCAGCGCCAGCGCGGTGCGCTTCATCGGGACCCAGCGGTCCTCCATGGCCATCGAGAACGACGTGTCGACGAGCAGGGCCACGCAGGCCTGGGTCCGTGCCTCGGTCTCCTGCACCTCGACGTCGTCGATCTCGAGTCGGACGCCCGGGCCGATCCGGCCGGACGCCGCCGTCCGGGTGAGCGCGTTCGTGATCGACCGCGTCACGTCCCACGGCTCGGTGTCGCCGTACTGCCACTGCCGGGTCGAGCCCGACGGCTCCCCGGCCGCACCGGACCGGCGGAGGTCACGAGCGCCCTGCCGGCCGGACATCCGCTGTGCGACGTCCTTGAGCAGGCTCTTGCCGAGCTGGCGCATCGCCTTCGGGGTCAGCCGGAGTTGCCCGTCGGCGCCGCGGCGCATCGCCCCCGAGTTCCGGAGGGCCTTCTCGAGCTGCTGCAGGGTCGTGGCGTCCACCGCCGCCTCGCTCCCCAGCTGCCGGGCGAGGGCGTCGAGGTCGAGGTCGGCGATGTCCGAACCGGGCCCGACCTGCGCGAGCTGGTCGGCGAGGGCGTCGAGGTCGGCGATGTCCTGGAACACCCCGGTGCCGTCGCCGAGGCCGAGTCCCTGCTCGCCGTCCATCCGTTCCGAACCGCCCCAGTCCTCGCCGGGGCGGAGCGACCGGAGGTTCTGGTCGAGCTGGCCGAGCTGTCCCATCAGATCGGGGGAGCCGAACGCCTGCTGGGCGAGGGCGTCGAGCTCGTCGCGCTGCTCCTGCGTCATCGAGTTCCGCATCCGCTGGGCGGCTGCGGCCCTGGCGGCGAGGTCGTCGAGCAGTTCCTCGACGTCCTGCGGGTTCGACGGGAAGTACTCCCCGTGCCGGGCCATGAACGCGTCGAACTGCTCCGGGGTGTCCGTGCCGGCACGGTGGTCCTCGAGGAGCTGGTTGAGGTCCCGCATCATCTCGCTGACCGCGGCACGGTCGTCGTCGGACGCGTTCTCGAGTGCCTGCTTCATGCCGGCGAATCGTTGGTCGAGCATCTCGCGGCCGAGCAGGTCCTTGATCTCCTCGTACTTCTGCCGCGCCGCGGGGCTCTTCCAGTCGTAGCCGTTCAGCTCCTGCACGGCGGTCGCCGGTGAGGGGGAGAGGCTGTCGAGCTGCAGTTCGGCGAGGGCGCGGTCGCCGTCGTCGAGGTCGGTGTCGCGTGCCAGCTGCCCACACTCGGCGAGCACTGCCTGGTCGAGCAGTTCCCGGACCTGCTGGAGGGTGCCGTCCAGGTTGTTCCGGCTGGTCAGTTCGCGCCGGCGCTCGGCGACACGGCGGGCGAGGTCGTCGAGGCCACGCTGGTCCCGACCTCCGCGGCGCAGGTACTCGCGGATGGCTCGCTCGGGGGACGTGCCACCCATCACGTCCTCGCCGATGGCGTCGAGCGCCTCGGCCAGGTCGACCGGCGGTGCGAGCGGATCCGGGCCGTCCTCGTACCTGCCGTACCGGGCGTCGCGGGAGAGCCGCCGGTTCTGTCTAGCCATAGACGGCTTCGCCCCCGCCGGACTCCTTGCTGATGCGTCGGGCCAGGAAGAGCCCCTCGAGTGCGAGTTCGATCGCGCCGGCACGCTCGCCGTCGTCGGTCGCGCCGAGGCGCTCGCACACCTGGTCGTACAGGTCGGACTCCCCGATGCTCGGCAGCCCCTCGAGGAAGGCCCGGGCACTGACCTGCTCGCCCGTGGTCACCATCGTGCCGCCGTCGAGCGCCTCGACGAGGACCGCGAAGTCCAGCCCGCGGAACCGGGCGCGCACCGTCTCGGCGGTGGCGGTGCGGAGGAGGTGCTCGAGCACCTCGTCGGCGCGGTCCTCCTCGCCGTTCTCGAACTCGATTTTGCCGCCGAGGACGTCGACCGCCGTCTCGAGGTCGATCGGCCGGGCGACGGCGTGCTCCTCGCCCTGCCGGGCAGCTCGGTGCACGGCGGCGGCGGACACGGTCTCGGCGCCGGCGATCGCGAAGCGGGCACTGACACCGCTCCGCTGGTCGACCGCGCTCGAGGACCGGAGGGCGCGGGTGAACCGGGCGAGGATCTCGATGAGCGCGTCCGGCACGTCGGCGGCGAGCGTCGCCTCCTGCCGGATGACCGCGATCTCGTCCTCGAGCTCGATCGGGTAGTGCGTGCGGATCTCGGCGCCGAAGCGGTCCTTGAGCGGGGTGATGATCCGTCCGCGGTTCGTGTAGTCCTCCGGGTTCGCGCTCGCCACGACGAGGACGTCCAGCGGCAGGCGCAGGACGTAGCCGCGGATCTGGACGTCGCGCTCCTCCATGACGTTGAGCATCGCGACCTGGATGCGTTCGGCCAGGTCGGGCAGCTCGTTGATCGCCACGATGCCGCGGTGGCCGCGGGGGACGAGTCCGAAGTGGATGGTCTCCGGGTCGCCGAGGCTGCGTCCCTCCGCCACCTTCATCGGGTCGACGTCGCCGATGAGGTCGGCCACGGACGTGTCCGGCGTCGCGAGCTTCTCGACGTACCGGTCGTCGCGGTGTCGCCACTCGATCGGCATCGCGTCGCCGAGGTCCTCGGCGCGGCGCCGGCTCGCGGTGGTGATCGGGTCGAAGGGGTGCTCGCCGAGTTCGGAGCCGGCGATCACCGGTGTCCACTCGTCGAGCAGGCCCTGCAGGGTGCGCAGGAGGCGGGTCTTCCCCTGGCCGCGCTCGCCGAGCAGGACGACGTCGTGGCCGGCGATGAGGGCGCGTTCGAGTTGCGGGACGACGGTGGTCGCGAAGCCGTGCAGGCCGGGCCACGGGTCGGTGCCCTCGCGGAGGGCGTGGAGGAGGTTGTCGCGGATCTCGGCGCGGACCGACTTCTGGACGTGCCCAGAGGCGCGGAGCTCGCCGACCGTTCTGATGGTGGGTCGGGTCACCTCTTCGACGTTACGCCTTGTCGGACTGGAGGCGCGGGGCGGCGCCGACCCGCGCCTCCAGTCCGCCTGTGGGTCGCGGCTGCTCGCAGCCGCTTGTGAGTTTTCATAGCAATTGCAATGATTGTTGTTCCGGCGTCGGAGCCGGATTCGATAGGGGGATCCGGCTCCGAGCCGGATCGATCGTCCGTTCGTTCCGATTGCGAACGACCGGGACGATCTCGGCGTACGTTCCCCTTTCGTGAGCAGCGCGACGACGAACGGGGCGATCAAGAGCCTGGTCCCCGCCAGGATGGACAGGCTTCCGTGGACGCGGTTCCACTGGAGCGTCGTGGTGGGACTCGGCGTCTCGTGGATCCTCGACGGACTCGAGATCCAGATCGTGTCGAACGCGGGCTTCCAGGCCGACCTGAACCTGTCGACGCAGCAGGTCACGTCACTCGGGACGATCTACCTGATCGGGCAGGTGGTCGGGGCGCTCGTCTTCGGGCGCATGTCCGACCGTCTGGGGCGACGCAAGCTCTTCATCCTGACGCTGGCGATCTACCTGATCGGCTCCGGCATCGCGGGCCTCGCGCAGGACTTCTGGTTCCTCGCCGCCTTCCGCTTCGTCGCCGGGCTCGGCATCGGCGGCGAGTACGCCGCCATCAACTCGGCGATCGACGAACTCATCCCGTCGAAGTACCGCGGGCACGTCGACATCGCCATCAACGGCACGTACTGGGGCGGTGCCGCACTCGGCGCCTTCGCGAACATCTACCTGCTCGACACCGCGCACTTCTCCGAGAACATCGGGTGGCGCATCGGGTTCTTCCTCGGCCCGGTGCTCGGCATCGCGATCATCTTCCTGCGACGGCACATCCCGGAGAGTCCGCGGTGGCTGATGACCCACGGGCGCGAGGAGGAGGCGGAGGCGACGGTCACGCAGATCGAGGAGTCCGTCGAGAAGTCCACCGGTCAGCGGCTGCCCGACGTCGACCAGTCGAAGGCGATGACCGTGACACCGATGGACCGCGTCGGTCTGCTGACCATCGCGCGGGTCCTGCTGAAGCAGTACCCGACCCGCACGCTCGTCGGGGCGACGATGATGATCACCCAGGCGTTCCTGTACAACGCGATCTTCTTCACGTACGCGCTCGTGCTGACGAACTTCTTCGGGTTGAAGACCGCGCAGACCTCGGTCTACTTCTTCCCGTTCGCGATCGGCAACCTGCTCGGTCCGATCATCCTCGGTCGGTTCTTCGACACGTGGGGCCGTCGGCAGATGATCTTCCTGACGTACCTGGTGTCCGGGCTCGTGCTGGCCACGTCGGCGTTCCTGTTCCGAGCCGACGCGATCAGCGCCACCGTGCAGGTCGTGTTCTGGTGCGTCTCGTTCTTCTTCGCGTCGGCCGGGGCGTCCAGCGCCTACCTGACGGTCAGCGAGATCTTCCCGCTCGAGCTCCGGTCGCAGGCGATCTCGTACTTCTTCGCCCTCGCGCAGATCGTCGGTGCCGTCGCTCCGCTCATCTACGGCGCGTTCATCGGGGACGGGTCGTCGCGTGAGCCGCTGTTCTGGGGGTACCTGCTCGGCTCGGCGGTGATGATCGGCGGCGGGGTCGTGGCGTTGGTCTTCGGTGTCGATGCCGCTCGGAAGGGGCTCGAGGACGTCACACAGCCGCTCTCCGTCCTGACGGAGCGGTCGAAGTAGTACTCCGTATACAGAGTGTTTAGCGTGCGGGGACGGTGCCTGTCATCGTCCTCGCATGACACTCCTCCACAGCGCGGTGCTCGGCCGCACGGTCCACGGATCGGCCCCTTCGACGTCCGGTGACCGCGGCCGTGCGTGATCCTTCGTTCATGGAACGCGTTCGGAACGACCCCACTGGACGGCGGACCGGCCTGCAGGGGATCCGCCGCAACCTGCTGCGCGACGCCGTCCTCACCCAGCTGCTCGACCTCGTGCTGCGCGGGGTCTACCGGCGCGGCCAGCGGATCCAGCTCGAGGCGATCGCGGACGACATGGGCGTCTCGCGGACGCCGGTGCGTGAAGCGCTCGTCACGCTCGAGAACCTGCAGCTCGTGTCCGTGCAGCGCTACGTCGGCGTCGTCATCGCGAGCTGGTCGGTGGACCACCTGACCGAGCGGATCCGGATCGCACGGGCGATGATCCTCGACCCGCAGGCCGGGGCCACCGTCCGCTGCGACCGGTTCGACGTCGCCTGGCTGCGTGAGTGTGCGACCGAAGGGGGCGCGTTCGCCGAGCTCGGAGCCTGGTTCCTCCGCCGCAGCGCTGCCTCGGTGAGCGGCGACTGGCTCGCGTCGCAGCGCATCCTGCTCGACATGTTCTTCGCGGACGACGTCGCGCTCGCGAACGGCATCGACGCCGTGGTGGCACGGCGTGAACGCTTCCGGATCGTCGAGCGTGCCACGCTCGCCGCCGAGCGTGACGACCTCGCCGAGTGCGCCCGGGCACTCGTCGAACTCGCCGACGCCCTCATCGCACTGCCCGACCGGTTCGGGGTCGCGGCCTGACTGCTCACGGCGGATCCGGACCCGCTTCGCACTGAATCGCCAGGCGGAGTCGTGGCAGGGTTGTCCGGTTGTCCCTCCGGCGCCCGACAGGGTGGGCGCCTTCCGCGTGGGTCGTCCGAGGCGTCCCCGCTCCCTGTCCGCCAACGCCAGGAGTGCCTGTGAACGACGTCCGCGATCGATCCCACCGCCTGAACCGCGCGACCGGGATCGCACGGCACGGACGTCTCCGCCACCGGCACCCCGCCGTCGCCGTCGTGAAGCTGCTGTCGGGCGTCGCCGCGGTCGCGCTCGTCGGTTCGGCATCGGTCGCGGCGATCGCTGCGAAGCAGGTCACGGACGACCTCGGTGACGGTGTCCGGATCCAGGGGCAGTCCGCGCCGAAGGCCGCCGGCGGCGCCCCCGCGCTCAGCTCGTACGAGGGCGGGTTCAACATGCTCGTCGTCGGCACGGACAACGACCCCGATCAGGGAACCGCCTACGGCGAACGCGACGCGACGCTGAACGACGTCAACATCCTGCTGCACGTGTCCGCGGACCACACCAACGCGACGGCCGTGAGCATCCCGCGGGACCTCGTCACGCCGATCCCCGGGTGCGAGAAGCCGGACGGTTCCGGCACGACGCCCGCGATGGCAGCCCAGCCGATCAACAGCGCGTGGGGTGAGGGCGGGCTCAACTGCGTCGTCCAGACCGTGCAGGGGCTCACCGGGCTCGACGTCCAGTACTCCGCGGCGGTGTCCTTCAGGGGCGTCATCGAGATGTCGAACGCCATCGGCGGCGTGCCCGTGTGCGTCGCCCAGCCGATCCACGACCGGTACACGGGTCTCGACCTGCCGCAGGGAACCTCGACGTTGCAGGGTGACGAGGCGCTCGCGTTCCTCCGCTCCCGGCACGGTGTCGGCGACGGGTCCGACCTCGGGCGCATCTCGAGCCAGCAGGTCTTCCTGTCCTCGCTGCTCCGCACGGTGCAGTCGAACGACACCCTCACCTCGCCGGCCACCCTCTACAAGCTGGCCCGGGCGGCGGCCTCCAACATGCAGTTGTCCCAGAGCCTGAACGACGTCGGCACGATGGTGGAGATGGGGCGGGCGCTGCAGGACCTCCCGCTCGAGCACGTCAACTTCGTGCAGTACCCGGGCACCACGGGTGGCTCGGGCGTCTACGCCGGCAAGGTGCAGCCCACCACCGAGCTCGCGTCGCAGTTGTTCGCCAAGATCGCGGCAGACCAGTCGTTCGCGCTCGGGGCGGACAGCACGGGCATCGGGTCGGAGGGAGCGGCGTCGGCGGGGCAGTCCGACGCGTCCGCCGATCCCTCGGCTGCGTCCGGTGGCGGTGCCGGTGCAGGTGCCGGTGCCGGTGCCGCTGGTGCTGCCGCGTCGGCGGGGGCTCCTGCGGCCCCGGCGTCGTCGGCCCCTTCCTCGTCTGCCCCGGCGGCGTCTGCCCCGGCGTCGTCGGCCCCTTCCTCCTCCGCCCCGGCGGCGTCGACTCCTGCCGAGACGATCGACGGGCTGCAGGGCCAGTCCGCCGCCCAGCAGACCTGCTCGACGGCGTTCGGTTCCTGACCCGGTGCCCGCTCCGGTCCCGAGTCTCGGGCTGGACGACACTTCTCGCGCTCGGATGCCCGAGAACTGTCGGCCGAGCCGAGTCTGGGGCCGGGCGAGCCGAGTCTCGTGTCGGCCGAGCCGAGTCTCGGGTCGGCCGGACCAGTGCGCGCAGGCCGGCACCGAGAGCGGGGGCGCGGTGGTGGGCCGCGCCCCCTGGGCCGCTCCCCGGCCGAGCGCCGCACGATCGGGCGCGCCGGGCTCGGCTGCAGGGAGCGACGTCGGTGCTGTGTCGCGACTGGGGGGACGATGCCCCGGAACGTGATCGCCGCGTCCCGACGATGCTATTGACCGGGGTACGGTCGGACAACCCCCGCGTGTCCCCACTTCGGGGGACCGCCGCAATCGTGGCGGGACGGGCCGAGTTCGAGAGTGGGCTCGTCCTCCTGTATGGTGGTGGCAGCGCTCGTGAGAGCGCTTGGAGACGTCGCATAGTCCGGCCGAGTGCACCACCCTGCTAAGGTGGAGTCCCCTTTGAGGGGACCGAGGGTTCAAATCCCTCCGTCTCCGCACACGAACGAAACCCCGGTCCACGCGGACCGGGGTTTCGTCGTTCCGGGGCACCGTCCGTGCACATCGTGAGCAGAAATCGTCGGGTGCGCCTCCGGCACCCGACGATTTCTGCTCACGAAGCCGCTGGTACGCCGACGCTCCCGGTCGTCGCCGTGACCCGCGTGCGCCCCCGACGAGCCGCCCCCGCCGCGATCACCGTCAGCACCGCCGCCGCGAGCGTGATCCCCGCACCCGCCCAGATCGGCGACGTGTACCCGAGTCCGGCCGCGATCGTGAGGCCGCCGATCCAGGCCCCGAGCGCGTTGCCGAGGTTGAACGCGGCGATGTTCGCTCCGCTCGCCAGGGTCGGTGCGTGGTCCGCGTACTGCATCACCCGGGTCTGCAGCGCCGGCACGGTGGCGAAGCCGAACGCACCCATGAGCACGAGGGCGATGACCGTGAGCACGGGCGAGGTCGCGACGAGGGCGAACACCGCGAGCACCACCGTGAGTGCGACGAGGACGACGAGGAGTGTGCCGTCGATGGACCTCGAGGCGAGCTTGCCGCCCGTGCCGCGGCCCTCAGCCCCAGCGCGACCACCCGGCTCGTCAACCGGCTGGAGGAGCGCGCGCTCCTCACGCGCGTCCTGTGCGCGGACGACCGTCGCGGGCTCTACACCGAACTGACCCACGCCGGACAGCGGCTGCTCGACACGGCCACGCCGATCCACGCCGCAGCACTCGACGCAGCGCTCGCCGAGGCGCGGGAGGTCCCCGAGCTCGAGGAGCTCGCCGCCGCGGTCGACCGGCTCGAGGGCGCGACCGTCTGACGGCTCTGCCGGGAGGCGCGGCTCACCTCCGCCCCGCGCGCTACGGTGAGCGCATGGTGCGGCGGACAAGGCTCGTGGTCGGCAGTGTGCTCGTGGTCGCGCTGGCCACCTCCGGCTGCGCCGCGACGCCGGGCGCGGACGATCACGGCGGGCTCGCGGTCGAGGCGTACGTCGAACCCGGGGACGGTGCAGCGGCCCGGGTGTCCGACGCCGCCGGTCGATCGGCGACGATCGGCATCGACGGCGTCACGGTCGCGGACGACGGCGCCGGGGTGCACGACATGCCTGCAGGCGTCGGATCGCTCGCACGTCGGACGTCCGACGGGGGAGCGTCACCCGAACTGCTCGTCAGCAACTACTCCGAGTCGATCGGCGACTTCTCACCGGAGATCGGCACCGCGCTGTTGTCGGACGCGGACAACCGCTCGCGCGCCGCAGCACACCTGGCCGACCTCGCCGCCGAGCAGCACCTGGCCGGGGTGCAGATCGACCTCGAGTCGCTCCGGGAACGTGATCGTGCCGGACTCGTCGCGTTCGCCGCGGCGGTGCAGGGCGCCGTGCACGACCGCCTCGGCGCCGACGCCCAGGTCTCGATGGCGGTGATGGCCTTGACCGACGCGGCCGGGTACCGCGACACCGGCTACGACCTCGCTGCGCTCGCCGACCACGTCGACCGGTTCGTCCTGATGACCTACGACCAGCACGGGCCCTGGTCCGGCCCCGGGTCGATCGGATCGCTGCCCTGGACGAAGCGGGTGATCACCACGGCCGAGCACGAGGGACTGCCGGCCGACCGGATCGACCTCGGCATCGCGGGCTACGGGTACGTCTGGGGTGGGTCGGGCGACGCGCAGGTGTCCCCGGCGGCGGCTCGGAAGGCAGCGGGTGGTGCCGCGCGGTGGTCGGCGACGACCGGCGAGTGGTCGGCCGCCCTCGACGACGGCCGCCAGCTGCACTGGTCCGACGCGCGTTCCTACCGCGCCCGTGTCGCGCTCGCCGAGGACCTCGGGCTGCACGGGGTCGCGCTCTGGTCCCTCAACACCCTCGCCCTGCCGCGCTGACCGGCGCTGCGGCGCCATCCGAGCTGCCGCCTCGTGGACGTGGAGGAGCGGTCGTCGTTCAGGCGTCCAGCGCGGCCAGGACGACGGTCCGCAGGTCCGACGCACCTTGCGCACCCGGTGGGGACTCGTCGACCAGCACGGCACGCATGCCGACGGCCCGGGCACCGGCGATGTCGTGCACGAGGTCGTCACCGACGAAGAGACAGTCGGCGGTGTCCACGTCGAGCTCCTCCGCCAGGGTCCGGAAGGCTCGCTCGTCCGGCTTCTGGAACCCGATGCGCTCCGAGGTGCACACGACGTCGAACGCGCCGTCCAGCCCGGTCCGGTCGAGCTTGTCGAGCTGCTGCTCCTCGATCCCGTTCGTGAGGAGACCGAGTCGGTACCCGTCCGCCCGGAGTCCGCGGAGCAGCGACACGCTGCCGGGGAACGCTCGCCACGACGCCCGGTAGGAGCGCAGGTAGCCCGCGAACAACCGGTCCAGGCCGTCATCGTCCCGGGGGAGCCGGGTGCCGAGCGGTCCCAGGACGGCACGGAGGCGCGCACGTCGCTGTTCCTGGAAGCTGATCTGCCCGGACCGCCAGCGTTCGAACTGCTCGGCTTCGGCGGCGGACCAGGCCGCCAGCGTCGACTCCGTCGCGGCCAGCCCGAGGTCCTCGAGGAACCGCGTCGCCCCGGCGCGCGCGGCGCCCCGGTGGTCGAACAGCGTCCCGTCGAGGTCGAAGCAGACCGCGCGAGGAGCACCCACGCGACCAGACTAGGGGCAGACCCGGGTCAGGCCCGGGGCGGAGCAGTGGTCGAGCGGACGACGAGCGACGGCGGCACGAGGGTCCGGGTCGGCGCTGGGCGGTGCGGCGCCCCGATGCGCTCGACGAGCCGCGCCGCCGCGAGCCGCCCGACCTCGTCGTTGTGCGGGTCCACCGTGGTCAGGCGGAGCAGGGGCGAGGCGGCGAGCGGGGTCTCGTCGTTGCCGATGACGGAGACGTCCTCGGGGACCCGGAGCCCGGTCTCGCGCACGGCGGCGATCGCTCCCATCGCCATCACGTCGTTCGCGGCGAACACCGCGGTGAGGTCCGGGTGGTCGCGCAGGGCGTGCTGCGTGGCGTGGTAGCCGGTCTGCTCCGAGGTCGGGCCGTCGCCGACGACGACCGGCGTGATGCCGGACTCGACCATCCGCGCGACGGTAGCGGCGCGGCGGACGGCTGCCGGGCCTCCCGAGCCGGTGACGTGGACGATGGCCCGGTGACCCAGTCCGATGAGGTGCTCCGCTGCCATCCGGCCGCCGGCGGCCTCGTCCGAGGCGACGACGTCGAGCCCGCCGGGGACCTCGGTCCGTTCGCCCGCGATGACGACGGGTGTGTCGGCGGGGACGACGAGGTCGGGGAAGCCCTCGGCGGCGAGGAGCACGCCGTCGACGCGGAGCGACACGAGGTCGTCGAACGGCGACGAGTCGAGGTGGGCGTTGGCCCGGGTGTCCGCCAACGTGAGCCGGAGGCCGTGCGGGGCGAGGGCCTCGCGCACGCCGTCGAGCATCGGGACGTACCAGGGGTTCCGGAAGTCGTCGACGACGACGCCGATCGTGCGGGTCCGGGTGCCGGCGAGGATCGCGGCGGCGCGGTTCGGTCGGTACCCGAGCTCGGCGGCGGCGGCGAGGACGGCGGATCGTCGGGCGTCCGACACGCCGGGGTCGTCGCGCATCACCATGGACACGAGCGACTTCGAGACACCGGCGCGGGCGGCGACGTCGATGATCGTCGGCGGACGGGGCACGCGACTCCTTGACAGGACATGGGGTGGTCGGGCTACAGTCTAGCGACACGTTCTGGAACGTTCCAGAACCGGAAGACCACTGTCTCGAAGGAGAGCACATGAGCGACAGCATCGGCGTCGCCGTCATCGGCGCGGGAATGGCGGGCAAGGCCCACATGGCCGCGTGGCGGAACGCGCCGTCCCTCTTCGGATCGACGCTGCCGCCGGTGCGGCTCGTGTCGGTCGGCGACGTCTACGAGCCTCTCGCGGCCGAGTCCGCGACGCGCTTCGGGTACGCCCGCCACGACACCGACTGGCGGGCGATCGCCGCGGCGGACGACGTCGACGTGGTGAGCGTCGTCGTCGCGAACACGCTGCACCGCGAGATCGTCGAGGGGCTCCTGGCCGCCGGCAAGCACGTGCTCTGCGAGAAGCCGCTCTCGGACTCGCTCGACGACGCCCGTGCGATGGCCACGGCGGCGACGGCGGCCGCCGCCCGCGGTCTGGTCGCACGGGTCGGCTTCACGTACCGGCGCGCTCCGGGTCTGGCCGCGATCCGGCAGCTCGTCGAGGACGGTACGCTCGGCCGGGTCCTGCACGTCTCCGGCCGGTACTGGACCGACTACGGGTCGTCGCCCGACGTGCCGTTCTCGTGGCGGTTCGCGGGAGCTCCGGGAACCGGTGCGCTCGCCGACGTCGGCTCGCACCTGGCGTACGTCGCCGAGTTCCTCGCAGGCGAGGTGCAGAGCGTCAACGGCGGCATGTTCACGACGGCCGTCCCGAGGCGACCGGTCGCCGCTGGCTTCGCGCTGCGCGGGCAGGCCGTGCCGCTGACCGGCGAGTTCGCGGACGTCGAGAACGACGACTACGCCACGTTCAACGCCCGCTTCGGCGACGGCTCGGTGGTCGGCTCGCTCGAGGTGTCCCGGGTCGCCACGTCGCACCCGAACGGTCTGGTCGTCGAGGTCTTCTGCGAGCACGGCGCCGCCCGCTGGGACCAGGAGCGCGCCTCCGAGATCGGTCTCGCACTGCAGTCCGACGGCTCACGTCTCGGCGGGTACCGCCAGGTCGTGCTCGGCCCGGACCACCCCTACGTCGCCGGTGGGATGGCGATGGACGCCCCCGGGGTCGGATGGGGCCAGAACCAGATGTTCGAGTACCAGGCGCGTGCCTTCCTCGACGAGGTCGTCGGGAACACCACCGACCCGCTGCCGGCGAACGCCACGTTCGACGACGGTGTCCACAACATGGAGGTCCTCGACGCGGTCGCCCGGTCCGCCGCAGCCGGCGGCGCGTCACTGGACGTCCGCCCTGCCGTCCGCTCGACCGCCCGCACCACCGAAGGAGCGCACGCATGAAGCTCGGCCTGTACAACGCGATCCTGCACGACCGGCCGCTGCCCGACGCGCTCCGCGTGATCGCGGACAACGGCCTGACCGGCATCGAACTGAACACCGGTGGGTTCCTGCCTCCCGTGCACGTGCCGAACGTCGACGAGGTCCTGGAGTCCGACGGGGCCCGGGACGCCTTCCTCGCGCAGTTCGAGGGCACCGGGGTGTCGATCGCGGGACTCAACTGCAACGGCAACCCGCTGCACCCCGACCCGGCGATCGGAGCGGCGCACGCAGAGGACGTGCGGCGCAGCATCCGGCTCGCCGCACGCCTCGGCCAGGACCGTGTCGTCACGATGTCCGGCCTGCCCGCGGGGGAGCCGGGCGGCACGCGTCCGAACTGGATCGTGAACGCCTGGAACTCCGCCGCCCTCGACGTCATCGAGTACCAGTGGAGCGTCGCGGTGCCGTTCTGGCAGGAGATCGACGCCCTCGCACGCGAACACGGTGTCAAGGTGGCGCTCGAGCTACACCCGCAGAACGTGGTGTTCAACCCCGCGACCATCCGCGAGCTCGTGGAGCGCGGCGGGTTGACGAACGTCGGCGTCGAACTCGACGCGTCGCACCTGTTCTGGCAGCAGATGGACCCCGTGGCGGTCGTCCGCGACCTCGGGCCGCTCGTGTTCCACGCCGCCGCGAAGGACGTCCGGATCAACCCGCACGCCGCGATCAACGGCGTGCTCGACAACTCGTTCCGGCGCTTGTCGCCCGAGGAGCCGCGCACGAACCTCGGCGGTGACGAGTGGGCGAACGAGTGGCCGAAGCCGTCCGCGTGGGACTTCGTCGCGCTCGGCAAGGGGCACGACGAGGCGTACTGGTCGGCGTTCCTCGAGGCCCTGCGCGAGGTCGACCCCGACATGTGGGTCAACATCGAGCACGAGGACACCGAGCTCGGCCGCGAGGAGGGCGTCGCCGTGGCGGCGCAGGTGCTGCGTGCCGCCGACGCGGCGCTGGCGGCGCGCGTCTGAGACGCAGCGCGACTCCCGGACTGGAGGCGCGACCCGCGTGCGCCGATCTGCCCGCGTCGTCCGCGCCTCCAGTCCGTCGTTCCTGTGTCCCGCGACCCAGACGGTGACGCATCCTCCGGTCGCTGTCACCGGGCCGTTGTAGCATGCACGACACCTGTCCCGAGACGAGGAGGCCTGCGTGCCGGAACCGACCGACCCTGCCTTCCCGATCGAGCGCATCCGCGACGTCGGCGAGGACATCATCGCCGCCGTCTCGACGGTGGTGGACGGCAAGGCCGAGGCCATCCGCACCGCACTGACGGTCATGCTGGCCGAGGGGCACCTGCTCGTCGAGGACGTCCCTGGCGTGGGCAAGACCGTGCTCGCCAAGGCCCTCGGCGCCTCGGTCGGCGGGTCCGTGAACCGCATCCAGTTCACGTCCGACATGCTCCCGTCGGACGTCACCGGGGTGAACATCTTCGACCAGTCGTCCGGCACCTTCCGGTTCTCACCCGGCCCGGTGTTCGCGAACGTCGTCATCGGCGACGAGATCAACCGCACCAGCCCGAAGACCCAGTCCGCCCTGCTCGAGGCGATGGCCGAGGCGCAGGTCACGGTCGACGGTGTCACCCGCAAGCTCGACAGCCCGTTCATGATCGTCGCGACGCAGAACCCGATCGACATGGAGGGCACCTACCCGCTGCCCGAGGCACAGCGCGACCGCTTCATGGCGCGCCTGACGATGGGGTACCCGAGCGCCGACGCGGAACGGCAGATGCTGACGAACCGCGGTGGCGGCGACCCGCTCGCGCAACTGCGGCCGATCGTCGACGTCGAGACGCTCCGTGCCCTCATCCAGTCGGTCCACACGGTGCACGTCGCGCCGGACGTCGAGGCGTACATCGTCGCGATCGTCCGCGCCACCCGGACCCACCCGGACATCGTCCTCGGTGCGAGCCCGCGTGCGACGCTGCACCTCGCATCGGCGGCACGCGCCCACGCCGCACTGCTCGGCCGGCCCTTCGTCACCCCGGACGACGTCGCCGCCCTCGCGCCGGTGATCCTCGCCCACCGCCTCGTCCCGGTCGCCCGCGGGCTCGGTGGCACCGGCGACGACACGGTCCGCGAGATCGTGGTGCGCATCGTGTCCGACACCGCCGTGCCCTTCACGGCCACGCCCGTCCGCTCCTGATGTCCGGATCCTCGGCGCCGTCGTCGTTCGCGCTGCGCGCCGGTGCCGTCCGGTCCACGGCCGCGCGGTACGGGCGCCGGGGGCTCGCGCTGCTGCGCCGGACCCCGTTCCCACGGCCGACCGCACGCGGCTGGACCGTCATCGCCGTCGGCATCGGGCTCGTCGGCGGCGGGCTCGTCGGCACCACGAGCGTCGCGGTGTCAGCTGGGCTGCTGCTGCTCGTCCTCGTGGTCCTGGGCGTCGTGATGGCGTTCGTCGTGGCCGCTCCGCTCCGCGGGAGCCGGAGCACGGCGCGCGCCATCGTCCAGGTGGGCGAGGTCTACCGGGAACGCATCACGCTCGGCAGCACCAGCCTGCCGATCGGTCCGCGGTCCACCCTGCTCGTGCGGGAACAGCTCGACGACGGCCTCGTGAGCGTGTCCGCCGCCGAGACCTACGCTGCCGTCGGTCCGAACGTGCCGCCGGCCGTGCTCGACGTCGAGGCCCTGGCGATGCACCGCGGCCGGACCCTCGTCGGTCCGGTGACGATCCGGGTGGAAGACCCGTTCGGTCTGCTCCGCATCGACCGGCCGGTGGTCGCGGCGGAGGAGGTCGTGGTCGTCCCGGCAACGACACCCCTCGCCGCGCTCGACACCGGGGCGCTCGCCGGCGCGGTCTCCGCCGACGAGGGCCGGGTCGGCCAGGGCGGTTCGGCGGACGACAGCGAACTGCGTCCGTACCGGCCGGGGGACCCGATCCGCCGCGTGCACTGGGCTCAGAGCGCCCGACGCGGAGAACTGCACGTGCGCCAGACCACGCAGGCGCAACCACCGGAAGCGGTGATCGCGCTCGACGTCCGTCGCGAGTCGTACCAGCGGCTCGGGCGCGACGACCTCGCCGAACTCTCCGACCTCGGCGGTGACGCAGCCTTCGAGCACGCGGTCGTCGTGGCCGCCAGCGTCGCGCGCGCGCTCGCCGCGCGGACCTCGCGGGTCCTGCTCGTGAGCGACGGGCCGTCCGGCAGCACCCGGCACGCGGGCGACGCCGGCGGGCTCACCGACGTGCTGGTCGGACTCGCCGACGTCCGGGTCCGCTCCGACGCCCGCGAGGTCACCGAGGTCCTGCCGGACGTCCGCGGCCGCGACGTGCACGGCATGACGGCGGTCGTCACCGGACACTGCACCGCCGAGCAGGCCGCCGAACTCGTCTCGTCGACCACCGGGTCGAGCCGGGGGATCCTCGCGACCATCGTGCCGCCGGACCCGGTCGTGCGCGGCATCCTCGACCGCGGCGGCTGGCGCACCCTCGTCGTGCCCGTCGCCGGTGCCCACGCCCCCGGGAGCATCCGGTGAGCGGCACGACGACACGCGCCTCGGCGCCGGCGGCACCGTCCCGCGCCGACGCCGACGGTCGCGCCCCGCGGGCGGATCGTCCGGACTCCCCGAACCCCTGGGTCGTGGCCCTCGCCCCCGTCCCGGTGCTCATCGCCGCACTGGCCATGCGACCGCTCGTGCAGGGTGTCGCGTGGTGGGTGTCCGGCGTGCTCATCGCCGCGGTGCTGGTCGGCACGATGCTCGCCGTCCGACGCCGCGCGCCCGGTGTCCGCTTCGTCGCCCTGGTGGCCGCGCTCGTCGTGCTGTCCTGCGCTGCCGCGGTCGTCAACGACGTGCAGCCGCTCGGCTGGCTCGACAAGGACGGAGCCCTCGGCGAGACGCTGGCAGCGATCCGGTTGAACCCCGCGCCGTTGCCCCAGACCGACTCGATCCGACTGATCGTCACGGTCGCGATCGCCTGGGTCGCCGGCGTCGCGCTCTTCCTCGCCGCCGTCGCGCCCACCGCCGCCCTCGCTGCGGTGCCGGCGCTCGTCATCCTCATCGTCCCGGGCGTGGTCACCGGCGCCCCGGCGGCCCCCGGGCTGGTCATCGCCACGGCGATCGCGTTCCTCGCGCTGCTCTGGCTCTCCGTCCGGCCCGTCCAACGCGCGGTACCGGCTGCCGTCGTCGGGGCGATCGGCCTCGTCGTCGCCGTGGGGCTGCCCGCGATCGTGCCCCTCAACGCCAGCTGGCTCTCCGGCGTGACCGGGGCGATCCAGTCGCCGGTGCAGCCCGGACGTCCCGGCACGCTCCTCAACCTCGGTCAGGACCTCCGGCAGCCGAACGAGCTCGAGGTCTTCCGGTACCGGTCGTCCGACGGGCAGCCCGAGTACCTCAAGCTCGCCGACCTCGACGAGTTCGGCACCGGCGACTGGGTGCCGACCACGACCGACGCCAGCAAGTCCGAGACCGCCGACCAACAGCAGTGGGCGGTCGGCATCAACCCACGGCTCTCCGCCCGCGGCGACGTCACGGTCCGGATCACCGGGCTGTCGAGCAACTACCTGCCCGTGCCGTCGGGCGCCGTGTCGATCGAGTCCCGATCGACGAACCTCGACCTCTCCCAGTGGCGGTGGATGGGGGACTCGAGCACCGTCCGCTCCACCGGCCCGGCCACACCGCGTGGGTCCACGTACGAGGTCTACGGCGCCTCGACCTGGGCGGGGCAGTACCTCGACGCCATCGCCGCGTCCGGGCTGCTCGGCCGTGCCGACGGCCGTGGGTTCGCGACGCCCTCGGCGAACCAGCTGCGCACCGACCTCGCGCTGCCGGACAAGCTGCCGACGAGCATCGCCCGCACCGCCCAGCGCGTCGCGGGCACCGCGGGCAGCGACTACCAGGAGGCCCGCGCGCTCGAGCAGTGGTTCCGCAGCGACCTGTTCACGTACTCCGAGACCGCCCCGGTCGAGCAGGGCTACGACGGCGACAGCATGGACGTCGTCGCGAAGTTCCTGCAGGTCCGCGAGGGCTACTGCGTGCACTTCTCGTCGGCGATGGCCGTGATGGCCCGCACGCTCGGCATCCCCTCCCGCATCGCCGTCGGCTACCGGGCCGGGGCGACCCAGGCGGACGGCGAGTACGCGGTCTCGAACCGGCAGCTGCACTCGTGGCCGGAGCTCTACATCAAGGGTGCAGGCTGGGTCGCGTTCGAGCCCACGCCGGACTCCGACCAGGCCGCGCAGTCGTCGACCGAGGCGACCTCGACCCCGTCCGCGGCTGCACCGGAGACGCCGCTGCCCGCACCCGGCGAGTCGTCGCCCGCGGAGTCGTCCGCGACCCCGACGCCCTCTGCCTCCGCGGCGCCGAGCGCATCCGGTCCGACGAGCAGCGGCGGCAACGGGCCGCTCGGCCTGGCGGTCGGGGTCCTGCTGGCCCTCGCGCTCCTCGCGTCCCCCGCCGTCGTGCGGGCCGCACGCCGACGCGCTCGACTCAGCGCGGTGCGATCCGGACGGTCACCGGCCGTGCACGCCTGGCGTGAGGTGCTCGACGACGTCGCCGACCACGGCCATGCGCCGGGGCTCGCGCCACCGGGCGACGCGGCGGCCGCCGCCAGGACGGCGCGCGCGGTGCTCGGTCGGCTCCGGCCGTCCTTGCCGGCCGCCGTGCTCCCGCACCTCGACGCCGTGGTCGACGCGGTCGACCGGGAACGCTTCGCGGCGGGGGGTGCGGCGACGGTGGACGCTGCGGCACTCCTGGTCGCGGTCCGGGAGGCCCGGGTCGCGTTGGACGCGTCGGTCTCCGGCGTCCGGGTGGTCCGGTCGCGACTGCTGCCGCCGAGCCTGCTGCCGTCGTCGGCGTGGTCGCACGAGGGTCGTCGCGCGCGTCGAACGGCGTAGCTGCGGCGTCGGGCGGCGGGCCGTGCCCGCGGCCGCGCCCGGCCCGGCCGGGCCCGCGCCCGGCCGGGCCGCATCGCGTCGCGTCGGCCGTACGCACTGTGCGAGGTTCCTCGCATGGTGCGGGGGTTGTGGGGTCCCACGGAGCGCGGAACCTCGCACACTGTGGCGCTGTGCGCCGACGCCGCTCAGCGCGGGCGCGCGCACGCTGCGCGGCGCACGCCGGGCCCGAGTCGTCCGCATGGTGCGAGGTCCCGCGCGTCGTGCGAGCCGTGCGGGGTCCCACGGAGCGCGGAACCTCGCACACTATGGCGCTGCGCGCTGCGCGCTGCGCGCTGCGCGCTGCGCGTTGCGCGCTAGGCGCTGCGCGCCGACGCCGCTCAGCGCGGGCGCGCGCACGCTGCGCGGCGCACGCCGTGCCCGGGTCGTCCGCATGGTGCGAGGTCCCGCGCGTCGTGCGAGCCGTGCGGGGTCCCACGGAGCGCGGAACCTCGCACACTATGGCTGCGCGCTGCGCGCTGCGCGCTGCGCGTTGCGCGCTAGGCGCTGCGCGCCGACGCCGCTCAGCGCGGGCGCGCGCACGCTGCGCGGCGCACGCCGTGCCCGGGTCGTCCGCATGGTGCGAGGTTCCGCGCGTGGTGCGAGGCGAGCGGGGTCCCACGGAGCGCGGAACCTCGCACACTGCGGGCAGCGCGGGCAGCGCGGCGCGGCGCAGCGCCCCGCGCGTCAGCGCCGGCGGATGACCGCCTCGACGAGCGACGCGACGACCTCGCCCGGGTTCACCCCGGGCAGCGCCGCCGCGTCGAACACGATGCCGACGTTCGCGCCGATGAGCACCGTGGCGAAGTCCTCGAGCGGCATCCCCGGGTCGATCTCCGGGTGCGCCCCAAACCAGAGGTGCACCAGCTCGAGCACGCCGTCCTGCAGCACCCGGCGCTGCCGGACGAACTCGGGCAGGAACTCCGGGTGCCGGGTCGCGTACCCGCGGAACTCGGAGAGCAGGGCGAACTGGGCGCTCTGGTCGTGGCGCCCGAACGCCGTCCGGACGACGTCGCCGATGTCCACCGCTGCGACGTCGGCGCGGACGAGCTCCCGGAGTGATCCGAGCACCACGTTCGTCGCACGCTGCATGACCTGTGCGACGAGGTCCTCCTTCGAGGAGAAGTTCGAGTAGACGGCGCCCTTGCTGAACCCCGCGCGAGCGGCGACCTCGTCGAGCCGGGCTTCGTGCACGCCCTGCTCGGCGAACACCTCGGCGCCGGCGGCGAGGAGGCGTTCCCGGACCTCCCCACGAGGGGTCCGGGGGATGGGTGTTGCGGGGTCGGTCGCGTCGTCGCGCATCGGTTCCTGGTTCGACGGGGCCCGCCGCGGTCCGTCGGGTCCGGCTTCGTCGGGCTGGCGTGGTGGTCGGTCACGGCAATTGTGCTGCACCGGTGCAGGGGCGGGAGACCTGCCGCGCCGCGCGTCTGATCCCGCGCGGCATCAGCGAAGCCCCCGTCCACACGTCCGTTCGGAACCGCCGCGTTCGGGTCGCGCCGGTGCTCGATCGGACGACGTGTACCGAGTCGATACCCGGCGGTACCGATGGTACGCCGAGGGAGCGACGGATGACACCCTCAGTCGGTGGTCGCGTCGCCGCCGGACTCCTCGTCGTGGTGGACGGTGCCCGCTCCGTCGTGGTGGACGCTGCCCGCGCCGGACCGCCGACCCGGGCGTCGCAGCAGCCGGATCGCATCGGGGCGCAGTCGTCGTCCGCGCTGCAGCAGCGATCCGAGCGTCGACTTCGGCTGCCACTCGCGGCCGTTGGGGAGTCCCCATCCGCGGCGGACCGCGCCCCACCGCAGCCCGAGGGAGAGCACGATCGCGGCGATGATCCCGATCGTCGGGGACCCGAGGTGCGACGCGATCACCATGACGGCCGACGCGGCGACGGCCACCGTGGCGTACAACGCGTTGCCGCCGAACACCGCGGGCACCCGGCGGAGCATGAGGTCCCGCATCGCCCCGCCGCCGACCGCGGTGATCGTGCCCATGATGATCGCGGCCGGCCAGTCGAGCCCGGCGTCGAACGTCCGTTGCACCCCGACCACGGCCCAGAACCCGATCACGGCGGCGTCGAGCACGGTGAACAGGCGGTCCCACGTCAGCTCGGAGAACGAGACCAGGAACGCGATCAGCGCCCCGGCGATCGCCACCGGCACGTAGAGCGGGTCGACGAGCGCGACGGGCGGGCCGTTCTGCAGCAGGGTGTCGCGCAGCATGCCGCCGCCGAGCCCGGAGACGAAGCCGACGACGAGGAACCCGAACAGGTCGAAGTCCATGGTCCGGGCGAGCGAGCCGCCGAGCAGCGCGGACGCGAACACGCCCGCCAGGTCGAGCACGTTCGTGACCGAGGCGAGGCCATCGGCCGTCAGCAGGTTCATGAGAACCATCAAACCTCACCCGCGAGGAGTGGCGGGTCCGGCGCCGGTTAGGTTAGCCTCACCTTCGTCATGCTCGCCACCCTCGTCATCGGTCTCCGTGAAGGCCTCGAAGCGACGCTCATCGTCGGCATCATCGCCGCGTTCCTCCGTCGCAACCGTGTCCCGCTCGCGCCCATGTGGCTCGGCGTCGGGGTCGCCGTCGTGCTCAGCGTCGCCGTCGGCTTCGGGCTGCAGGTCGTCGAGCAGGCGCTGCCCCAGGCGCAGCAGGAGGGCATGGAAGCCGTCATCGGCATTGTCGCCGTCGTGTTCGTCACCGGCATGATCGTGTGGATGCGGACGCACGCGCGGTCGCTGACCAAGGAACTCGAGGCGAGCGCGACCGAGGCGCTCGGCCGCGGCACCGCGTGGGCCCTCGCCGGCATGGCGTTCCTGGCCGTGCTCAAGGAGGGCTTCGAGACCGCGGTCTTCCTGCTCGCCACGTTCCAGGCGTCGTCGGACACCGCGCTCGCCGCCCTCGGCGCGCTCGTCGGCATCGCGGGCGCCGTCGTCATCGGGTACGGCATCTACACCGGCGGCGTCCGGTTGAACCTCGCGAAGTTCTTCACCGGCACCGGGGTCTTCCTGGTCTTCGTCGCCGCCGGGCTGGTGCTGACCGTGCTCCGCCGTGCCCACGAGGCCGGCTGGATCGTCATCGGGCAGCAGCGCACCGTCGACCTGAGCTGGCTCGCCCCGAACGGCTCCGTGCAGGGCGCCCTCGTCACCGGTGTCCTCGGCATCCCGCCGGACCCCCGCGTGATCGAGGTCCTCGGCTGGGTCCTCTACGTCGTCCCGGTCCTGGCGATCTCGCTCTGGCCGCGGGCCTGGCGTCCGTCGCGGGCCCGCGTCCCCGCCGTGCGGATCGGCATCGCCGGTGTCCTCGCCGTCGCGGCCGCCGCGCTGGCGATCGCCGTCCCGTCCGGTGGCGCGGACCTGCCGCGCACCCCCGCCGTCACCGGTGACGCCACGTCCGTCACCGCGTCGGTCGACGGTGCGGCCGCCGTCCTCCGCACCACGGGCAGCGGCCGGGAGGCACGACTCGCCTTCCCGGCGTCGGCCCACCGGCGCGTCACCCGCGCGGGCGTCACCGCCGACCGGTGGCGCCTGACCGAGGACGCCACAGCCGCGCAGCGGCCGTCGAGCCTGACGCTGGACGACCTCGTCGACCTGTTCGGACGCGTCCCGGTCGGCATCTCGCCGAGCACGAACCCCGGGCCGTTCTCGGCGCGCTGGGCCGTCCGCGACACCGTCACCCTCTGGACGGTCCGAGGTGGGGTCCTGGACGCGACCCGCTCGGAACGCACGGTCCTGACGCTGGGCGGTGGGGGCCTCCCGGCCGCTCGCACCACCACGCTGGACCGCACCGTCTGGGGCGTGCCGGACGACACCGTCGCGCGGTCCGCCGCCGCCGTGGCGGCCGCGGACACCCGCACCGCCGAGCTGCTGCTCTGGAAGGCCTGGCTCCCGATCGCCCTCGGCATCGCGGCGGCCACGCAGGCGCTGCTCGCGCTGCGCGACCGACGCCGCCGGCCCGAGCCCACGACCACCACCCCCGAAACCGACCCGTCGCGCGGCCCACCCGCGGACGACCCCACAAGGAGCACCGAGTATGCCCTCCGCTAGGACTGCCCGCCCCCTGATCGCCCTCGGCGCCCTCGGCGTCGTCACCGCCCTCGCCCTCACCGGGTGCGCGGACTCGTCGACCACGGCGGGTGACACCGCGAGCAGCTCCGGCAAGGTGTCCCGCGTCTCGGTGACGCTGACCAACGACGGCTCCGACACGTGCGCCGTGTCCGAGACGAAGGTCCCGGCCGGCCCGGTCACGTTCACCGTCAAGAACGAGTCCTCGACCGCCATCACCGAGGTCGAGCTGCTGCAGGACCAGCGGATCCTCGGCGAGAAGGAGAACCTCGCACCGGGTCTCGGCGCCGTGCAGTTCACCGCCACGCTCACTGGCGGGAAGTACCAGGTGTACTGCCCCGGCGCGGACCGTGAGCTCACCGACTTCACCGTCACCGGCAAGGTCGCCTCGACGGCGAACAGCAGCGCCGCGACCCTCCTCGACGAGGGCACGAAGGGCTACGCCGAGTACGTCGACGGTCAGGTCACCGACATGGTCGCCGCCGTCAAGCAGCTGCAGGCCGACGTCGACACGGGTGACCTGGCCGCCGCGAAGACCGCCTACGCGAACGCCCGACCGTTCTACGAGCACGTCGAGAGCGACGTCGACGGCTTCGTCAAGAAGGGCCACAAGGCCACCGACAACGCCGGCAACCTCGACTACCTGATCGACATGCGGGCGTCGAACCTCGACCCCGCCGTCGGCTGGAGCGGGTTCCACGCCGTCGAGAAGGACCTGTTCGCGTCCGGCTCCATCACCGCGTCGACGAAGCAGACCGCCGCGGACCTGACGTCGAACGTCGAACTGCTGGCGAAGCTCGTCCCGACGCTCGACTACAAGCCGGAGGACCTCGCGAACGGCGCCGCCGGCCTGCTCGAAGAGGTGCAGTCGAACAAGATCAGCGGCGAGGAGGAGGCCTACAGCCACATCGACCTCGTCGACCTCGCCGCCAACGTCGAGGGTGCCCGGCAGGCCTTCGCGTACCTCAAGCCGGGGCTGACCAAGCTCGACCCGACCCTGACGAAGCAGATCGCGAAGCAGTTCGACGCGACGAACACGCTCATGGACCGGTACCGCGACGCCGACGACCTCGGTGGGTTCGCGAGCTGGGATGCCGCGACGAAGGCCTCCGACGCGAACACGATCTCGCAGCAGGTGCAGGCGCTGCAGGACCCGCTGTCCCGACTCGCCGAGAAGGTCGCCACCGCGTGACCGAACGACACGTCTCCCGGCGCGGGCTGTTCGGCGCCGGCGTGGCCGCGGCCGGCGTCGGGGTCGGGGCGGTCGCCGGCGTCGCCGGAGCCACGGCGGCCACCGGGGTCGACCCGTTCTCCGCCGCGACGAACGGCGACGAGTCGATCGACCTGTCCCAGAGCCACCCGTTCTACGCCACCGCCGCCCGGCAGCCCCAGGGCGGTGTGCAGACCGCGCCCCAGCGGTACTGCGTGTTCATGACGTTCGACATGTCGTCGACGGTCGCGAGTGACCTGCAGGTGCTCCTCGCACGCTGGTCGGCGTCGATCGCGCAGCTGCAGGCCGGCAATACCGTCGGCAGCGTCGAACCCGCCCACGGCGACGGGGTCGGGGCGGACACGGGCGAGGCGCTCGACCTCGGGCCGGCGTCGCTCACCGTCACCGTCGGGCTCGGCCCGGGCATCTTCGACGAGCGCTTCGGCCTCGCCGCCAAGAAGCCGACGCACCTCGCCGCGATCCCGACCCTGCCGAGCGACAACCTCGAGGACGGCCTCACCGGCGGGGACCTCTCCCTGCAGGCGTGCGCCGACGACCCGCAGGTGGCGTACCACGCGATCCGTGACCTCGCCCGGATGGCACGGGGGACCGCCACCGTGCGGTGGACCGTGCTCGGTTTCGGCCGGGCGTCCGCCGGGCCGGACCAGTCCACGCCGCGGAACCTGCTGGGCTTCAAGGACGGCACCCGGAACGTCACCACCGACGCGGACTACGACCGCTTCGTGTGGGTCGACGACGCCGGCGACGGTGCGGGGTGGATGACCGGCGGCACCTACCAGGTCGTCCGGAAGATCCGGATGAACATCGAGATCTGGGACGCCGACGTCGTCAGCGACCAGCAGCGGGTGTTCGGGCGGACGAAGATCGAGGGTGCCCCGCTGTCCGGTGGGACCGAGCACACCACGCCCGACTTCGCCGCCGTCCACCGGGGCGGTGGGACGAAGATCGACCCGACGTCGCACATCGCGCTCGCCGCGCACGAGGCGAACGGCGGGGTGAAGATCCTCCGCCGCCCGTACAACTACACGGACGGTCTGAACCAGTACGGGCAGCTCGATGCCGGGCTGTTGTTCGCGGCGTACATGAACGACCCGCAGCACTTCACGACGCTGCAGCGGAAGCTCGGCGCCTCGGACCGTCTGAACGAGTACATCTCGCACATCGGGTCTGCGGTGTTCGCCGTCCCGCCTGCTCCGCGGAAGGGTTCGTACATCGGGGAGCAGCTCTTCCGCTGAGCGGGCGGGTTGCTCGCGGTCGCCGGGCGGGTTGCTCGCGGTCGCCGGGCGGGCGCTTGGTGAGCAGGAATCGTCGGGTCACGCGACCGGACCCGACGGTTCCTGCTCACGATCGGCCGGGCTCGGCGTCGGTCGCATCGGCTGGGATCGGCGGCGCCCGCCTCGGCACGCTGAGGTGGGTGCCCTCCGTCGTTTCCCTGGAGACGGAGAGCACCCGCGTCGCGGAGTCCCCCGGGCGGAACCACCGTCCGGGATGAGAGGCGACCCAGCGCGACGCGTCGCGATGCGACAGGGCAGAGCGTACCCCGCCGATCCCCGGCGACGCAGGGAAGTACCGGGATGGGACAGGGACGGACGGGCCGCCTCACCTCGGTGAGACGGCCCGTCCGGCGTGCCTGGAGGCGCGGGATCAGTCCGTCATGGACGTCACCTCGCGCGCGGCCCGCTTCCTTCGGACGACCAGGAGCGTCACGAGGCCGCCGAGGAGCAGCAGACCCGCCGCGATCGTCGGCGCGGTGAGGTCGGCACCGGTGTAGGCGAGCGCGCCGCCGGCGTTCGCCGGGACGGTCCCGTCCACGACGCCGTCGCCGTCGAGGTCGACACCCACGTTCCCGGTGCCGCCGTCACCGGAGACCGGCGGTGCGGTCGGGTCCGTGGGGTCGGTCGGGTCCGTCGGGTCCGTCGGGTCGACGACCGCGGCGACGGGGATCGTCACGGCGAGCGTGATCGTCTGGCCGTTCGGCAGCGTGACGACGAGCGGCTCGTCGGTCGTCGCGGCCGGCGTGACCGCGGCGGCGAGGGTCGTCGTGGCGACGGCCCGTGCTGCGGCGGCGACCGGGTTCGTGGACGACGCGGGCGCGGCTCCCGGCACGGTGAAGGTCAGCGTCGCGCGGCCCTGCTCGTCGGTCTTGTCGACCACGGTCGGGTCGACGTCCGCGCTGGCGAGCGCCTCGCCGTCGCCCGCTGCGACGGAGACCGTACCGGCCTTCGCCGGGTCGTCGCTCGAGAACACGAGCGAGGACAGCCGCACGGTGACCTCGTCACCGGGCTGGAAGCCGCCCTGCGGGACCGGGGTCACCGTCACACCGACGGCACGCTGGTCGGTCGGCGGGGTGACCTTCGGCACCTTCGTGAAGTAGTCCACCTGCGCCTGCAGGTCGACCTGGCCCGAGTCGGCCTTGTTCGTGCCGGTCGCGAAGGCCGCGAAGTTGTCGCCGCCCGTCGACAGGAACGAGTTCACCGTGACCTTGAGGGTGTCGGTGGGGGCGATCGGCCTCCCGTCGAGGGTCATGCCGGTGATGCGCTCGCCGCGGCCCTTCGACGGGTCGTAGGTGTACGCGAAGCCGTTCGAGACGCCGAGCTTGAGGAACGGTCGCTCGAGGCCGTCCGGCTGCCACTGCTGCTCCAGCGCGGCCGTGATCTGCGCGCCGGTCATGTCCTCGGTGACGAGGGTGTTCGCGAACGGCTGGACGAGCGCCGCCTCCTTGTAGGTGACCGTGCCGTCCGGGTCGCCGGCCCCGCTCGACGTGTACAGCATGTCGGTGCGGAGCCCGCCCGGGTTCATGAACGCGACCTGCGAGCCGTTCCGCTCGGTGGCGGAGCGCTGGACCTCGGCGATGTAGTTGCCCAGTGCCGACTCGCCACCGCGGTTCTCGCTGGTGCGGTCGGACTGCACGGCGCGGCGCAGGTCGCCGGTGATCTCGCCCAGCTTCTCGCCGCCCTTGACGTCCGCGACGGCCTTCGCTGCGGAGACGATCCCGGCGACCTCGTTCACCGACGTCTGATCGATCGGGACCCTGGTCTCGGCGTTGACCGACTTCACCTCGGAGGTGATGCTCGTCAGCTTCTTGTCCGCTCCGACCGTCAGGCGCAGGTGCCCGTAGTTGACGCCGTACGACCCGGTCTGGATCACGGGACGGGCGACGCCGTCGGGGCCGGGGATCGAGTGGTTGTACGTCGCGTGGGTGTGCGCGGAGACGATCGCTGCCACCTTCGACGAGACGCCCGACGTGATCTTGCCGAACGCGCCGGAGCCCGTCGCGTCACCGATCGCACCAGTCGTGGCGCCCTCGTGCACGAGCAGGACGAGGACGTCGGCTTCGTCGTTCCCCGTCTCGCCGTCGGTCAGTTGCGTGGCGTACTTGTTCACCTGGCTGACGATGGGGGCCATCGCGAGCCCCTCGACACCGCCCGGGCTGACGAGACCGGGGATGAGGTCCTCGGTGGTCGCACCGATGAAGCCGACCTTGACGCCGCCCTTCTCGATGATCTCGTAGGGCGTGAACGCGGGATCGGTCGTGCCCTCCCGCACGATGTTCGCCGAGATGTACGGCCACTCGGCGCGGTCCGTGATCCGCCCGGTCAGGTCGTCCTGGCCCTTGTCGAGTTCGTGGTTGCCGATGGCGCTGACGTCGAGTCGCATCGCGTTCAGCGCGTCGATGGTCGGCGCGTCCTGTTGGATGAGCGATGTGAACGTCGAGGCACCGACGTTGTCGCCGACGCTCGCGAAGATCGTGTTCGGGTTGGTCTCGCGGTACGACTGCACGACGCCGGCGAGCTTGGCGGCACCGGCGGCCTTGTCGGCGGCGGTGCCCTCGGGCTCGATGCGGCCGTGGAAGTCGTTCACGTCGAGGATGTCGATCGTGGTGTCGCCCTCGGCGGCGAGGGCGGCGGACGGGACGGACAGGGCGACGAGGACACCCGCGGTGGCGAGTGCTGCGCCGCCGACGAGGCGCCGTCGTCGGCGCGGGGGAGTGTGAGCGTTCATCGTCCAAGAACCTATGAAACCGCACAGCCGCCGCGCCAGGGTGTGCCGCAACACGTCACGTGTTGTTCACACGCGCAACACTGCGGGTCTGCGGGTCTGCAGGCGTGCGACCGGTAGTGGGCCGGGGACCTGATCGGCCCGGTGTCGAGCACGTGCCGTTGCGTCAGCTCCTGCGGAGGGTGTCTCGCGGGTACTCGCCGTGGCGCTCCACGTACGCGGCGGAGAACCGTCCGGCGTGCGCGAAGCCCCAGTGTCGGGCGACGTCACCGATGTTCGTCGTCGCGGGGTCTCCGGCGCGGAGGGCGTCGCGGACCCGGTCGAGCCGCACCTGCCGGATGTAGGCGTTCGGGCTCATCGCGAACACCCGCTGGAAGGCGTGCTGGAGCGCCCGCAGGCTCAGGTTCGCGACCCGGGCGACGTCCGTCGTCGCGATCGGGAGGTGTGCGTGCTCGTGGACGTACTCGACCGCGGCGCGGATGTGGCCGTTCTTCGGGAGCAGCAGTTCGTCGGGCAGGGACGACGCGGCCACGGGGTAGAGCTCCAGGAGCGCGAGCGCGCCGAGCCGACCCATCTCGGCCTGCAGCAGCGGCGACGCGTTGCGGTCCATCACCGTGTGGGAGATCAGTTGGACACTGCTGCGCCACACGCGCAGCGCGCGGTCGTCCGGTCGGACCGTGTGGTCGAGCTGCAGGTCCCCGGGGGCGATGCCGCGTTCGCCGGCGACGGTCTCGAGGGCCGTTCGGTTGATCTGGACGATCCGCTGATCGTAGTCGTCGTAGGAGAACGCGGCGCCCTGCTGCGGCCAGAGCTGTGGACGGCCGGCCTCCATCCGGAGCTGGTCGTCCCCGCTGCCGATCGTCGCGGTGCCCTTCGTCGTCCACTGGACGACGAAGTCCTCGGACGGCGTCATGACCCCGTCGAGGTGCCCGTCGAACTGGATCCGCCGGAGTGTCATCGTCCGGTCGCCGACGGCGGTGTACCGGAACGAGAACGGCTGGCCGGTGCTGTCGGCGCTCCACTGCTGTCCCGCGTACGCGTCAGCGAGGAAGTCGCGAGCCTCGTCGAGATCGGTGCTCTGCGTGTCTTCCTGGACGCGGGTCGGGTGCAGGTCGGTCATGGGGATCGGGATCAGTGTCCCGGACGGAGGACCCGCGCTCGGCCGAGTGTCCGAAAGACGTCACGCGGTGGCCTCGCTGTCGTGCGCTGCCCGCCCCGGGGCTCGGACGCCCGGTGACCGTGACAGCCGGTGGACGACACGGCTGGGGGGCTCCGGCAGCCGGGAATCGACAAGCCTGCGGTGGCGGATGGCACTCCGTGGACCGCACTCCGTACGGTCGGTACATCGCCTGGTGCTGCTGCACCGACGGTACGCAGACAAGGACGAACGATGACCACGATCACCATCCCCGAGCTCCAGCTCGCGCCGACGTCGGCGCACGACGCCGTGTCGCTGCGGCGTCGCCGGTCAGCGCAGCGCGATCCGCTCACCGAGGTCATCGAGACCCGCCGTCAGCACGCTCTGCAGGTCGCAGCGGTCAGCACGGGCATCGCCTCGGTCACGCTGGCGGCCTCGGCAGCGGTCGTGCTCACCCTGACGGTCTGAGGGCCACGGTGTCCACCGAGCCCGACCTGCTGACGCAGCCCATCGACATGACCGCCTTCATCGCAGAACAGGACAGCACCGATGACTGACCACGACGCCCTCGACCGACTCCGTCGCATCCCGACCGAGTGGCACCGACGCGGGATGAGCGCTCCCGGTGAGATCGACCAGATCATCAGCGCACGGCTCGGGGAGCGGTACACGACGCAGTACGTGGCCGAACCGGCCTACGCGGACTTCTTCGTCGTTGCCTGACCCCGTGACAGTCCTCACCCTCACCCCGTCCACGCGCGAGACACCGACGCAGCGGGCCGCGTCCGGTGCTGCCGATGCACTCTTCACCGAACACGGCGTCATCCCGGTGACCGTGCAGCAGGTCGCTGACCGGGCCGGCATCACGCTGGCGGAGCTGACCGCTGCCTACCCGACGAAGCAGTCCTTGGTGGTCGCCGTCCTCCAGCGCTGGCACGGTGCGTGGCGGCGGGCTCTGGACCACATCACCGAGGCGTCCGCCGACCCCCGCGACGAGGTCCTCGGGATCTTCTCGTACCTCGAGCAGTGCTTCGCGGACGAGGGGTGGCGTGGCTGCGCCTTCATCAACGGTCACGCGGAGCTCGGGCGCCAGGACCCCGACATCGCCGCACTCGCCCGGGAGCACTTCCTCGACGTCGAGCGCCACCTCACCCTGGTCTGCGAGCGCGGCAGCTTGCCCACCCACATCGCGCAGGGCCTGTCGCTGCTGATCGAGGGTGCGCGCGTCGAGTCCGCGGTGCAGCAGTCCGCGCAGCCGGCACGGACCGCCCGCCTCACGGCAGCCGTGCTCATGTCGGTGTACGACAGCCGCTCGACCTTCTGACGACCCGGCTCAGTCCTCGACCGCGCACGAGCAGCCAGAACGGCGGGGAACCGCGCGCTCACGCCAGTCGAGCGTCGTGGCGTCGAACTCGCGGAGACGACCCGCGAACACGGGCTCCAGGCCCAGTAGCACTCGGCATGCCTCCCACGCGGCCATCGATCCCGTGACCGCGATGAGTGGTGCGAAGCTCCCGGCCGAGGGTCCCGGGGGTGTCACGTCGCGGCCCGGTCCGGATCCCGCGCTCTCGCTCGCGGCGACGGCGCAGTCCCAACAGGGCGACGCGCCCGGAACGATCGTGAACCCCGGCGCTCCCACTGCAGCACCGTACGCTCCACCGACGATCGCCGGGATGTGACTCTGTCGGGCCGCCTCGGCGACGATGCCCGAGATCGTCCGGACATCCGGTTGGTCTGCGCAGCACACCACGAGCGACACCTCGTCGAGCAGCGGTCGGAGTTGCTCGACGGCAGTGATCTCGACGGCCACGGGGACGACCTCCGATGCGAACCGTTCCGTCAGACGGGATCTGAGCGCGTCGACCTTGCGCGTTCCCACGTCGGACGATTCGAACACGACCTGTCGGTTCCGGTTCGATGACTCGACCACGTCGGCATCGATCGCGACGATCCGCCCGACACCCACCGATGCCAGCGTCTGGGCGAGCCAGTTCCCCACTCCACCGAGTCCGACGATGGCGACGGTGGCATCCCGGAGCCGCCGGTGCAGAACATCGGCGTCCCCGAGTTCTGCCAGGAACCTGAGCTGGTTCGACCATCGTCCCTCGGTGTGGCGCACCGGGCCGTCGGCGAGGAGGTCGTCGTCGTGCAGGATCGTCACCACCTCCTGAGCGAGCGAACCGTGGCGCACGACGAGCTCGTCGACGGTGGAGGTGCCATCGAGGCTGCGCACGATGTCCGCGGTCTCGGCGTCCGCGTCGTACTCGTGCACGTCGGCATCGGCAAGAGCGGTGAGGGTGAGCGTGGTTCCGTCGTGCGTCGCTGCGACGCTCGACCGGAGCCGTGGACAGCGAGGCGGTTGATTCGACATGTCAGTCGTTCTCCTTGAGTGCTTCGGCGGGATCGACACGGGCTGCTCGACGTCCTGGGCCGAAGGTCGCGATGCCCATCGTCGCTGCCACGACCGCCGCCGCCAGCGCGAACGGCCCGGAGCCCGCGGTCGTCGGGACGTCCACCCCGAGCAGCGTGCCCAGAGCGTTGCTGACCGCCCGGGCCGTGACGATCCCGAACAGCGCGGCCGGGACGATCGCAGCGATCACGGCAGCGGCCCACTCCCATCGGACGACTGCGACGAGGTGCCTCCGTGTGGCTCCGACCGCTCTGAGGACGGCGAGCTCGGACCGACGCCGGTCGACGAGGGCGCGGTAGGAGCCCGCTGTTCCGACCGCCCCCATCGTCCCGGCGAGGCCGATCAGGGCGAACACCCCCGCGAACGTCGTCGCGAGTTGTTGGCCGGCGCGGGACCGCATCTCGGTGGCAGTGATGGCGATTGCTCCGGGGACGTCCCTGACGACGGCTGCGACGCGGTCACGGACCAGGACCGCATCGGACCCGCTGGTGGTCGCGATGTCCAAGCCGGTCGGCGCGGGGAACGCGAGTGCGGACATCGAGTCCGGTCCGAGCACGCGCTGGTCACCGGTGGCGAGGGACGTGAAGGTCCCGACGACCTCACCCTCGGTCTCCCGTCCCTCGAAGCCGAGGTCGACCTCGTCGCCGATGTGCGCCCCGAGCCGCTCCGCGAGGGACTGTGGGAGCGCCACGCCGTTGCCGGAGGAGATCGCCCGCCGCGCCGAGTCAGCGTCACCGGAGCGCCATGCCAGGTCCTCGACCGCGAACCACCCTGCAGCGACACCGAGCGCCGGTACCTCGGCGGTCGACCCACCGACACGTGCGCGGACGGTGGCGACGCTGCTGTCCGCCATCGCACCGACGCCGTCGACTCCCGCGATCGCGCTGCGGACGGCGTTCGGCAAGGGGGAGGTGGACGTGACCTGCACGTCGGCGCCGAACTGGTGGGCGATCTGTTGCTGCGTCGCCGTGGAGATCCCGATGGCTGCCGAGAGCAGGGCCGTGCTGAACACCAGGAGGACCGCGACGACGGCTGCGAGCGACGAACCGCCGGACGATGTGAGTCCGCTGGCCGTCCAGTGCAACCGTCGGAGGCCCCGTCCGGATGCGCGACGGACGAGGACAGCGGCGGCAGCGGCACCGATGACGGATGCGCTGACCGACACCACGCTGCTGAGCAACCCGCCCTCGGTCAGCGCGATGGTCGAGATGCCGACGCACACGGCGACGGAGCACGACGTCGGCGACGGAGCCCACCCTCGGCGCCTGCTGGGGCGCCGGTCACTCTGCGCACGTGGTGCCCGTCCGCCGTGGGTCCGCTGGCTGCTCCACACAGCGACGACGTTCGCGAACGTGCCCACGACGATCGCGCAGGCACCGGTGAGGCCGGCGGGACCGGGCGACGGGAGCGCGTTGCTGGTGACACCGCTCACGAGCCAGGCCGCACCGACACCGAGGGCTGCTCCCGTCGTCGTCGTGAGCAGCCCCGCGATCAGCGCTTCGGCCACGAGCGCCCGTGCGGGCCAGCTGGGCGGTGCGCCCACTGCGACCAGCACAGCCGTCGACGCGCGACGCCGCCTGCGGAGTTCCGCGCCCGTCGAGGCCGCGAGCACGACCCCGATGACCAGAGCGACACCCCCGGTCGCGGCGACCAGCGCCGTGGTGGTGCGGGCGATCGGTCCCAGCGCATCGGTCAGGGCGCTGGTGTCCTGGACACGGGTACCGGGGGGAAGTGACGGACGCACCCGGTCCGCCCACGTCGACCGGTCTCGTGTCTCGAGGACGAGTTCCACGCGGGTGTACGCATCGCTCGTACCCGAGAGACGCCAGGCGCCGCCGAGCGTGGCGAAGACGTTGCCCTCGGCGAAGAGGCCGAGCGCGTTTGCGTCCAGCATCCCGACGACGCGCATCGCACGAGTGCCGTCGCTGGCGCCGACCCGGAGGACGTCCCCGGTGCGCACATCCAGATCGGACGCGACCCTGTCGGGGACCGTGAGCTCGTCGTCGGCTGACGGCCACCTGCCGGACCTGAGCACGCTGCCCAGCCGCAGGGTGGCCTCTGCCGGGACACCGGTGACCGTGAGGTCTGCTCCGTCGACGTCGGGGTGCCCCTGAGCGACCACGAAGGTGTCGTGACTCGACGTCGGCACGGCGAGTGCGACGTCGGGGAGTGACTCGACGGCCGAGACCGCGGCCGCACCGAGCGGGGCGGCACCGAGGTCCGGGACGACGGCGACGTCGCCGACGCCACCGAGTGACTCGATGCCGGTCCGGACGGACCCGACGGCGGCCTGCCCGGCGAGCACCGCGGCGACGATCATCGCGGTCCCGATCACGAGGGTGATCGAGCTGGAGCGGTGACGCCTGGCATCACTCCGCAGTGTGCGCCAGGCGTACCCGAACACGTTCCGCACGAGCCACCCCTTCCAGATCGTCGAGCGTGACGGAACCAGCGATCGCACCATCACGCATGAACACGACGCGATCGGCGACGCTGGCTGCATCAGCGTCGTGCGTGACCATCACCACGGACCGCAGACGGCCGATCCGCCGTGCCCTCAGGACGAGTTCGAGGACCAGCCGTCCGTTCTCCGAGTCGAGACTCCCCGTCGGTTCGTCAGCGAACAGGACGTCCGGGTCGTGGAAGAGCGCGCGGGCGATGGCGACACGCTGCTGCTCCCCGCCGGACAGACGCGCCGGACCGACCGGCGCGAGCTGATCGAGGCCGAGTGCCTCGAGGAGTTCAGCTGCCCGCGGGCGCCATCGTCGAGGGCGGACCCCGGACACGATCGCCGTCAGTCCGACGTTCTCCATCACGGTCAAGCTCGGGATGAGGTGGAACTGCTGGAAGACGAATCCGAGCCGCTCGCGGCGGAGCGTCGCGCGTGCTTCCGGAGCGAGGCCACTGACGGTGACCGCGTCGAGGGCGACGGAACCGGCGGACGGGACGTCGAGGCCGCCGAGGAGCTGGAGCAGCGTCGACTTGCCGCAACCCGACGGTCCCATGACCGCGACGAAGGCTCCGTCGTCGACCGTGAGGTCGACGCCGCGGAGGACTTCCCGCTCGACGTCGCCGATCGTGAACGATCTCCGGAGACCCCGCGCGGTGATCACGATGTCCCCGGATGGATCATGCGGTCGAACTCGATCCACATCTCCCAGTCGCCGAGCCGTGTGCGGACGTGCCGCTCGATCGCGCCCCAGAGCGCCAGCAAGCCGTCCTCGGACGCTCCGGACCCACGGCCGACGTGGATCGGTGTGTCGAAGCGGAGCGTGAAGCGTCCGTCCCCGTGGCCGTCGATGACCGCCGGGACGATCGGAGCTCGCGCTGCCTGGGCGAGGAGCACCGGCCCCTCCGGCGCAGCGATCGTCGTCCCGAGGAACGGGACCGGGCGGTGGCGGACGGACTGCCCGCGAGGATCCAGCTCGGGGAACATCGCGAACAGCCCGCCGGCGCGGAGTGTCCGGAGGCCGGTCGCGAAGGTGTTGCCCTCGTCGATCGCCACCGCATCGACGTCGAGGTCGGGGAACGCGGCCGCGCGGAGTTCGGCGAAGTTCATCCGGTTGAACACCAGGCGGGTCGGCGCGGTGAAGGCGAGCAACGGGGGGATGACGTACGCGGGACCGAGGTGCAACGGGGCGACGAGGACCCCGTTGCCGGACCGGCGCGCTGCATCGAGGTGCCCCGCACCGGCCACGTCGACCACCTGGTCGAAGAGTGTTGCCCGATCGCGCAGCCAGAGGGTGATGAAGGTCGACTCGAGTTGCAGCCGTGGTCCGTACGTCGCGAACCGTCGGGCTGCTGTCGTCACTTCGCATCGGGAGAGGGCAGGTGCGAGGCGGAGGTGCTCGGCCGCCAGTGCCTCGATCGCCTGCGCCCGTTCGTGCTCGGGAGACTCACGCTCGTACCGTGGCAGGTCCACGTCGAAGAGCGCTCGCATGAGGCGCCAGGCGCGGCCGGGCCCGAGGCCGCGGAGCTCGTCGGCGAGCTCGGTGCGCTGCGGCAGCTCGAAGAGGTTGAAGAGTGGCAGTGTCATCGGATCCCGGTCGTCGGCTGAAGGCGGCGGTGGGTTGCCGGGATCGTCGTCCGACCCCGGCAACGATCACCGTGGATCAGGTGCACATGCACTGACGCGTGCAGCGCAGCGCGGCGCCGGCCGCGAGACCGTACTTCTTCCGTCGCTTCATCCGTGATCACCCCCATCCGTGTCGATGGAGCCAACCTACTGATACACGAATACCAGATGCAACCTCGTGATGTGCCTTGTCGCACTCACCCGGGTGCGGGTGTGGACCGGGTCACCTCTCCACGGCGATGAGCGGCCGCAGGGTCCGGTGTGCGATCCGCAGCCCCTCGAGCACTTTCTCGTCGGTGCCGCCCCACAGCGGGTCCTCGTGCTCGACGCTCAGCGTGCCGTCGAAGCCCGCCTCGTAGAGCCGGTCGACCACGTGCGGCCAGTCGACCTGACCGCGGCCGGGCACCCGGAAGCGCCACCACCCCATGTCCCACGGGTCGTCGCCCTTGTCGACCTTGCCGAAGAACCCGTACTGGTCGCGTGCGCGGGGGAACAGCTCGACGTCCTTCGCCTGCGCGTGCACGATGTGCTCGGCGAACGGCAGGATCGTCTCGACCGGGTCGATGCCGATCCAGGTCAGGTGCGACGGGTCCCAGTTCAACCCGAAGCCCAGGCCGGTCACCCATCCCCAGAGTTCGGGGGAGTAGGCGAGGTTGCCCGGGTACCCGTCCGGGTGCCAGCCCTCCATGACGCAGTTCTCGACGACGAGCCGGACACCGCGTTCGCCGGCGTAGTCGACGAGCTCGGGCAGCACCCGGTCGCCGAGGCGCATGTTCTCCCGCACGGACAGCGAGTTGTCGCGGCCGACGAACGTGCCGACGTACGGCACGCCGAGCAGTCGGGCGGCGTCGATCGCGTGGAACAGGTGCTCCTTGATCTCGGCTCGTCTGGCGAGGTCCTGGTGCAGGTTGTTCTCGTAGTAGGCGAACGCGGAGATCTCGAGCCCGGTCCGGTCCAGCAGCTCGCGGGTGGCGGCGGCGTCCTGGTCGGTGAAGGTCGCGACGGGCAGGTGCGCCGCCTCGAAGTCGCGGCCACCGGTGCCCGGCCAGACGCCGACCTCGAGCCGTTCGTAGCCCTGTTCGGCGGCGAACGCGGCGATGCGGTCGAGCGACCACCCGGGCAGGCAGGCGGTCAGCATGCCGAGCTTCATCGGATCTCCCTCCACGCCCCGTCGGTGGCGCTGCCGACCACGGCGTCGATGATGCGTGCCGCGCGGGCGCCGTCGGCGAAGGTCGGCAGTCCCTCGGGCCAGCCGGCCGGGTCCGGACCGCTCCGGACGGCGGCGTAGGTGTCGGCGACGAAGGCGCCGAAGGCGTCGAGGTAGCCCTGCGGGTGGCCGGACGGCACCAGGGCAAGGCGCCGCTGGTCGGGGACGCCGAGCGCCGGGTCGCGGACGACGATCTGGGCGCCGCGCTCGTTGCCGAACCACGCCGTCTCCGGCTGCTCCTGGTCGAACGCCGCGGATCCGAGCGTGCCGTCCACCTCGAACCAGAGGCGGTTCTTCCGTCCGGAGGACACCTGCGAGATGACGACGTTGCCGATCCGGCCGCTGCCGGTCCGGAACGTGGCGACGGCGGTGTCCTCGGTCGTGACCTCGGCCCGGTCCGACGCGTCCGAGATCGGGTCGGGGTCGGGCGACCCGGAGAAGGACGGCCCGGAGGCGGCCGGGCGCGTGGGGTAGACGATGTCGGTCGCCGCGGACACCGAGGCGAACGGCTCGCCGGTGACGAACTCGACGAGGTCGCACCAGTGCGAGCCGATGTCCGCGAAGGCGCGGGACAGGCCACCGGAGCCGGCGTCGACCCGCCACGACGAGGCGTCCTCGTCGAGCATCCAGTCCTGCAGGTAGTGGCCGTGCACCGCGAGCACGCGGCCGAGGTCGCCGTCCGCGATCCGACCGCGGATCTCGCGGATGATCGGGTGGTAGCGGTAGACGAACGGCACCGTCGCGACGACCCCGGCGTCGCGTGCGGCCTCGACGAGCTCGGCGGCCTGACCGGCGTCGATCGCGAGCGGCTTCTCGCAGACCACGTTGATGCCGGCACGGATCACGGCGAGTGCCTGGGGGTGGTGCTGGTCGTTCGGCGTGCAGACGTGCACGACGTCGGGAGCGTCCGCGATCACCTCGTCGAGGGACGCGTACCCGCGGGGCAGGTCGAGCTGCGCGGCGACCTGTGCGGAGCGTGCGGCGTTCCGGCCGAGCACCCCGATCACCTCGGCCCCGGCGGCGCGCGCAGCGCGCGCGTGGACCCCGGCGATCATGCCGGTCCCGACCACGGCGACACGCAGACGTCGCCCTCCGTACCCACTGCTCATGGTGCTCCCTCGCGCCGGACTGCCCCCACCGTATCGACGTCTCCCGGCCACGTGCCGGAACGCATGAGTACGTTCTGGGGCATGTCGAGCCTCCAGACCTCACTGCTCATCCTCGGTGCCAGCGGCGACCTGTCCAAGCGGCTGCTGCTGCCCGGCCTCGCGACCCTGCTCGAGGTGAAGACGGACTGGGACGTGCAGCTCATCGGTGCCGGTGTGGAGGACATCTCGGACGCCGACTGGAAGCAGCAGGTCCGTGAGTCCTTCGAGAACGCGCAGGCGTCCAAGAACGAGGAGGACGAGGGTGCGGCGGACGGCGGTGAACGGCTGAGCAAGCGGCTCGTCGACGTGATCGACGCCTCGAGCTACCGCAAGGCCGACGTCACCGACGCCGACGACCTCCGGGCGCTGCTCGGCGACTGCGCGCACGACCCGGCGATCTACTTCGCCCTCCCGCCCGCGGTGACCGAGAAGAGCTGCGAGGTCCTCAAGGAAATCGACCTGCCCGCCGGCACGCGCCTCGCACTCGAGAAGCCGTTCGGTACCGATGCCGAGAGCGCCGAGCACCTGAACGACGTGCTCCACTCGTTCCTGCCCGAGGAGCGGATCCACCGGGTCGACCACTTCCTCGGTCGTTCCACGGTGCTCAACCTGCTCGGGCTGCGCTTCGCGAACCGCATCATCGAGCCGCTGCTGTCGTCCACGCACGTCGAGCGCGTCGACATCGTCTACGACGAGACCCTCGGGCTGGAGGGCCGTGCCCGCTACTACGACAAGGCCGGCGCACTCGTCGACATGATCCAGAGCCACCTGCTGCAGGTGATGGCCGTGGTCGCGATGGAGGCGCCCGCCTCGATCGACGCCGACGACCTCCGCACCCAGAAGGAGCTCGTGCTCCGGGCCGTGCGGCCGTGGGGCGGCGACGTCGTGGCGGCCGGCAAACGCGCCCGGTACACGGCGGGGAAGGTCGGCGACCGGTCGCTGCCCTCCTACACCGACGAGGACGGCGTCGACCCCTCCCTCGGCACCGAGACGCTCGCCCAGCTCACCCTGGAGATCGCGAACTGGCGATGGGCCGGTGTGCCGTTCACGCTGCGGTCCGGGAAGGCGCTCGCGGCGCAGCGCCGGGAGATCGTCATCACCTTCAAGGACTCGCCGCACGTGCCCGTCGGCCTGCACGGTGCCGAGCTGCCCGATCGACTCCGGATCTGGATCGCACCGGACGAGATGCAGCTGGAGATCAACGTGAACGGTGCCGGCGACCCGTACACGATCGACCACACGAGCCTCGACGTCACGTTCAACCCCGGTCGCTTGAGTGCCTACGGCGAGGTCCTCGCGGGGGTGCTCGAGGGCGACGCGACCCTGTCGGTCCGCGGGGACAGCGCCGTGCAGGGCTGGAAGGTCGTCGAACCGTTCCTGCAGGCCTGGCGCGACGGCACGACCCCGCTCGACGAGTACCCGGCGGGCTCCGACGGTCCCGAGTCCTGGGACAACATCGACGCGTAACGTCCACGACGTGACCACGATCGACGACGTCCTGCAGACCGTTCCCGAACCCGCCGGTGCCGACATCCGTGTCGAACCCGTCCGCTACGACCACGAGGGCACCGCGCTGCTCGGCGTGCTCGCGAAGGACGCCGCGATCTCGGGGCCACGCCCCGCGGTCCTGGTGGTGCACGACTGGCACGGCGTCAACGAGCACGTCGAGGCCCGCGTCACGATGCTCGCCCGGCTCGGGTACGTGGCGTTCGGTGCCGACGTGTACGGCGAGGGCGTCCGGCCCGGCGACGACACCGCCGGCCAGGTCGCCGGCTCCTACTACCAGGACCTGCCGCTCATGCGGGCCCGCGTGCAGGCCGGGCTCGAGCGGCTCCGCGCCGACCCCGACGTCGACCACTCCCGCATCGTCGTGATGGGGTACTGCTTCGGCGGGTCGGCCGCCCTCGAACTCGCCCGCACCGGCGCCGACGTCGTCGGGGCGGTGTCGTTCCACGGCAACCTGCTCACGCACGACCCGTCCGACGCCGGCGCGATCCGGGCGAAGCTCCTCGTGCTGACCGGCGCCGCCGACCCGATCGTGCCGGACACGAAGATCGCCGCGTGGCAGGACGAGATGCGTGCGGTCCCGAGCGTCGACTGGCAGGTCGTCACGTACGCCGGGGCGATGCACGCGTTCGCCGTGCCGGGCACCGACGCTCCGGACCACGGGGCGCAGTATCAGGCCCGAGCCGACCGGCGCTCGTGGCAGGCGCTCGAGGTGTTCCTGGCGGAGGTCTTCGACGAGGAGCTCGGCGGGCTCTGACCCGGCGACCGCCGGCGACGCAGCGGTGTCCGCTGGCGACACGCCGAGCGTGGTGCCTCGGCCCCCTCGATTGGCGCCCGGGCCGCAGCTGTTGTAGAGTCTTCCACGGCCGCAAGGCCACGCGCTCGTAGCTCAATGGATAGAGCATCTGACTACGGATCAGAAGGTTGGGGGTTCGAGTCCCTTCGAGCGCACAGTGTCGGATCAACGACACGACACCGAACAGAACGAAGCCCCGTCGCACTGCGACGGGGCTTCGTTCGTTCCGGGGTGACGCAGATGGACTGGAGGCGCGGTGCCAGCCGGCCCCGCGCCTCCAGTCCGTTCCTGGTCGCGTCGACTACGCGACCCGCTCGCGGACCTCCGCCAGCGTCGGGTAGTCTGTGTAGCCCTCGGCGCCCTGGCCGTAGAACAGCTCCGGCCGCGGCTCGTTGAGCTCGGTGTCGTGCTCCCAGCGGTGGGCGAGGTCCGGGTTCGCGATCGCGGCGCGGCCCACGCCGACGGCGTCCGCGTGTCCGTCCGCCACCAGGGCGAGTGCCTCGTCGCGGGTGGTCAGTGCGCTGAAGCCGGAGTTCGCGACGAACGGGGCCCCCACCGTGCGGCGGATGTGCTGCACGAGCTCGCCCGCCGGGTCGGCGTGCAGGACGTCGACGAACGCGAGACCGAGCGGCGCGAGCCCCTCGGCGACGGCGGTGTACACGGCGTGGACGTCGGCCGGGTCGCTCTCGAGCACGCCCTGGATGCCGTGCTCGGGGGAGAGGCGGATGCCGGTGCGGTCGGCGCCGATCGCCTCGGCCACCGCGGTCGTGACCTCGACCGCGAAGCGCGCACGGTTCTCCGGCGAGCCGCCGTACTGGTCGGTGCGGGTGTTCGACGCGGTCGACATGAACTCGTGCACGAGGTACCCGTTCGCACCGTGCACCTCGACCCCGTCGAGCCCGGCGGCGATCGCGTTGCGGGCGGCGCGTACGAAGCCCTGCACGGCGTCGGCGACCTCGTCGGTGGTCAGTTCGTGGGGGACCGGCATGTCCGCCTTCGAGCCGTCGGCGAGGTGCGTCTGCCCCGGAGCGGCGAGGGCGCTCGGACCGACGATGCGCGGCGTCTGCGAGATGTCGGTGTGCGAGACGCGGCCGCCGTGCATGAGCTGCATGACGATGGTGCCGCCGGCGGCGTGCACGGCGTCGGCGACGCGGCGCCATCCCGCGATCTGCTCGTCGGTCTCGATGCCGGGCTGGCCGGGGTAGGAGCGGCCCTCCTGCACGGGCCAGGTGCCCTCGGTGACGATGAGCCCGAGGCCGGCGCGCTGCGCGTAGTGCTCGACGAGCAGGTCGTTCGGGATGCCGTGCTCGCCGGCGCGGACGCGGGTGAGCGGCGCCATCACGATGCGGTTCGACAGGGGGAGTGCGCCGAAGGTGGCGGGTTCGAAGAGCTTCACGTCACGGCGCAACGAGGCGTTGCCCAGTGCAATTCCCGCGCGCGGTCGATCGTCAGGGCCGTGGGCAGACCAGGGTGGAGGAGCGGACCTGTCCCTCGGGTCGGATGATCTGGTGCAGCGAGAGGGGTGCGCCGCAGATCGGGCAGCCCCGGTCGATCGTGCGGTCGTCGATGCCCTCGGGGTGGCCGGCGCCGATCTGCGACGGACCCATCTTCGCGATGAGCGTGCTGTTCCACCGTTCGTACCACTGTCCGAAGCGACCCATGGTCCACCCTTTCGTTCGTGCACCAATCATTGTGCCACGAACGAATGAGGATCACACCTGGTCGACGACGTCGAGCAGAGCGGTCAGTTCGTCCTTCAGTGCCTCGAGGCGCTCGAGCGGCCATCCGAGTCGGTCGGCGACGGCCACCGGGACGGCGCGGGCGCGCTCGCGGAGTGCACGACCGGCCGTGGTGAGGGAGACCTCGAGCTGCCGTTCGTCGGTGGTGCTCCGGGACCGGCGCACGTACCCGGACGCCTCGAGCCGCTTCAGCAGCGGGCTCAGCGTGGCCGAGTCGAGCCGGAGTTCGCGGGCGATCTCCCGGACGGAACGCGGGTCCTGCTCCCACAGGGCGAGCATCACCAGGTACTGCGGATGTGTCAGGCCCATCGGGTCGAGCAGGTCGCGGTAGAGCCCGATGACGCTCCGGCTCGTCGCCGCGAGCGCAAAGCAGAGCTGCCGGTCGAGGGCGAGCGGGTCGACGTCCGTCTCGGTCATGGCGGGAGTCTACCGTTCGTGCGCGAATGACTGCATTGCTCGTGCTGCTCCCGCTGACGCTCCGGCGCATGCACGTGCACATTGCGACACCGCGCGTGTCGATCGACGCGTGCCATGCCGGACGATGCGCCCGTACCGGATGCGCGAGCATGTTCCGACGTCGCACCGGTCGATCGACGCGTGCCGTGTCGGATGACGCGCGCGAACGGGAGCGGGCAGCGCGCGCCGGGCCGCAACCGCCTGGAGGCGCGGGTCGACCAGTGTGGGTCGACCCGCGCCTCCAGGACGGGTGCGCTGGCGCCTACGCGCGGTGCGCCGGCGGGTGCCCCGAGTCGTGTGCGTGCGCGTCCGGCTCCACGGGGAGCGCGTGCGACCCCGTGTGGGTGCTCTCGTGCCCGCCGGTCGGGTGGGTGCGCTCGAGCTTCGCGCCCTCCACGTCGACGTCCGGCACGATGCGGTCGAGCCACTTCGGGAACCACCAGGCGCTCTGGCCGAGCAGGTGCATCGCCGCGGGGATGAGCAGCATCCGGACGACGAACGCGTCCACCAGGACACCGAACGCCAGGCCGAAGCCGATTGGCTTGATGGTGGAGGAGTCCGAGAAGATGAAGCCCGCGAACACCGAGATCATGATGATCGCGGCCGCGGTGACCACAGCGCGCCCGGCGTGCAGTCCGCGCTGGACGGCAACCTTCGCGCTCGCACCGTGGGCGTAGGCCTCCCGCATGCCGGACACCAGGAACAGCTGGTAGTCCATCGCCAGACCGAACAGGATGCCGATCTCGATGATGGGCAGGAAGCTCAGGATCGGTGCGGGGTCGTGCACCCCGAACACGCTGCCGAGCCAGCCGAACTGGTAGATCGCGGTCAGGCCGCCGAAGGACGCCAGGACGGACAGGATGAACCCGGCCGTCGCGGTGATCGGCACGAGGAACGACCGGAACACGATGATGAGGATGATCAGCGACAGGCCGACGACGACCACCAGGTAGAGCGGCAGCACGTTCGCGAGCTTCTCGGACACGTCGATGTTCGCCGACGCGTTGCCCGCGACGCCGAGCGTGGCCGTGCCGTCGTCGACCGTGACGTTCTGCGTGCGGAGGTCCTTCACGAGGGTCTCGGTCGAGACGCTGTCCGGGCCACCGGCGGGCTTCACCTGGAACGCGATGATGTCGCGGTCCTTCGACGCACCGATCGGCAGCACGGCCTTCACGTCGTCGTTCTTCGCGATGGCCTCGCCGATGGTGACCTCGGTCGCGGTGACGTCGTCCTTGCTGACGGCCTTCGGCAGGTTCGCGACGACCAGGAGCGGACCGTTCTGGCCGGCGCCGAACTCCTTGTCGAGTGCCTTGTACGCCTTGTACTGGCTCGAGTCGACGGCCTCGGACGCACCGCTCGGCAGGCCGAGGCGCATCTGCGTGGCGGGCAGGGCGATCGTGCCGAGCACCGCGACGCCGGCGACGAGCGTGATGACCGCGCGCCAGGTCGACATCGGCTTGTTCGGCACCCGGGTGGAGTCCGTGTTGCCGATCTTCGCGCGCTCCTTCTTGCGGAGGATCCGCATGCCGATGAGCGACAGCAGTGCCGGGGTGAAGGACGTGGCGATGCAGATCGCGAAGAACACCGCGACCGCGCCGACCGTGCCCATCAGGCCGAGGAACGGGATGCCGGTGATGTTCAGCGCGAGCAGGGCGACGATGACCGTCGCGCCGGCGAAGACCACGGCGTTGCCGGAGGTGCCGTTCGCGAGCCCGATCGACTCGTGCACCCGCATGCCCTGCTTCAGCTGGGTCCGGTGTCGGTTCAGGATGAACAGCGAGTAGTCGATGCCGACCGCCAGGCCCAGCATCACCCCCAGCACCGGCGTCACCGAGATGAACTCGACGAGGCTCGAGAACGACAGCGCCGCGAGGGACGCCACCCCGACGCCGAGGACGGCGCTGACGAGGGGCACGGCGGCGCCGATGATCGTGCGGAGCATCAGGAACAGCACGATCGCGGCGATGATCACGCCGCCGATCTCGCCCGGTCCGAGGATGGACGGCACACCCTGCGCGATGTCGTTGGACACGTAGACGGACACGCCGTCGATGCCGGCGTCGTCGGCCTTGTCAGCGATCGCGGTCTTGGTGTCCGCGGGGACCTCGAAGGTCGACTTCGTGAACTGCACGGTGCCGATCACGGCGCTGTCGTTCGACGACACGAAGCGGATGTCCTTCGACAGGTCGAGCAGCTTCGAGCCCTGCTCGAGCTCCTGTTCGCTGTCGTCGAGCTTGGCGGTGTTCTCGTCGATCGTCTTCTGCGCGGCGGCGATCTGCGCCTCGCCCGAGGTGATCTGCGCCTGCTGGGCATCGATCTGCTGCTGGGCGGCCTGCAGCTGTGCGCTCGCGGCGGCAGCAGCACCGGCGGCGGCCTTCTGCGCGTCGAGCTGGGCCTGTGCCTGGGCGATCTGCTCCTTGCCGGCGTCGAGCTGCGACTTCTGCGCGTCCAGCTGCTCCTGCCCGCTCGTGATCTTCGCGCGCCCGGCGGTGATCTGCTCCCGGCCGTCGACGATCTTCTGTCGCTGATCGTCGAGCTGCTGCTGGGTGTCGAAGCCGCTCGTCGCGCCCTTGACGCCGTCGAGCTTCTCGAGCCCCTTCAGGAAGTCCGCGACGTCGGACTTCTGGGCGTCGGTGAACGCCGTGCCGTTCTTCGTCTCGAAGACGATCGTCCCGTTGCCGCCGTTCGCGGACGGGAACTTGTCGGCCAGCTCGTCCTGCACCTGACTGGTCTTGGTGTTCGGGATGGTGATCGACGAGGAGATCGTCCCGGCGAACAGGCTGTAGGTGACGCCGGCGATGCCCATGATCACCACCCAGGCGATGATCACGAGCCAGTGGCGTCGTGCCGAGAACCGTCCGAGACGGTAGAGGAGACCGGCCATGCGGTTGCCCCGTTCCTTTCGTTGTCAGGTGCTGTGTGGTGCGGGGTGCGCCGGTGGACCCCTTGGGGGAGAAGTCAGTCGGTGGGCATGTAGCCGCTGCGGACGCTGTGCACGAGTCGGGCGAGCAAGGCGTCCCAAGCGTCGAGCGCGTCCTGGTCGAGCCGCGGCCCAGTGGTCGTCAGCCAGTGCTCGGCGATGACGACGATGCCGCTCATCAGGGACTCGACGAGCAGGGCGGCGTCGAGCGCGTCGGCGGCGGGGTGGCGGCGGGCGACCTCGTCGCGCAGTCGTTCGGTGACCCGGGCGAACGCCGTCTGGGTGAGGACGGCGGCCTTCGGGTCGTCCTTGCCGGGATCGCCGAGGATCCGGTACATCCCGGCGATCGCCGGCGCCAGGTCCGCCCCGCGGGCTGCGGACTCGAGCTCGTCGAACATCGAGGCGCGGCTGCCGTCGCCCACCGGGGTCTTCGCCATGTCGGCCAGGAACCGGTCGATGATGACCGAGAGCTCCTGTTCGCAGACGGCCAGCAGGACCTCGTCGAGCGATGCGAAGTGGTTGAAGACCGTGCGTCGGGCGATGTCCGCACGTGCCGCCAGGTCGTCCACGCTGAACCCGCGACCGCCGCGCTCCTCGACGAGGTCACGGGCGGCCTGCAGGATCGCCGCACGGTGCTTCGCCTTGAGGGCGGCACGGCGGTCGATGGACAGGGTCACAACGAGCACACTAGGTGCATCGATGCACTCGGTGCAACGAACAGGAGCGCATCCTCAGGTTCGTACCCCGGGTCGTCGTTCCGATACGGAAACGATGTGCTGAACAACTGTGCGTGGTTGACTGGGCGGAGCCCGCCTGAAGCACGGCGGACCCTGCCCGCCGTACGAAGGAGTACACGATGCCCGTCCGTCTGTCCCCGGAGACCCTCGACCAGATCGCCGCGAGCGGTGTCGCCGTTCCCACCTACGACCGCGACGGCATCACGGCCGGCATCGTGCACTTCGGCGTCGGCGGGTTCCACCGTGCACACCAGGCGATGGTGATCGACCGCCTCCTGCAGCAGGGCGAGGCCCGCGAGTACGGCATCTGCGGCGTCGGTGTCCTCGAGCAGGACCGCCGGATGGCCACCGCGATGGCCGAGCAGGGCGGGCTGTACACGCTCGTGCTGAAGCACCCGGACGGCACCCGCGAGTCCCGGGTGATCGGCAGCATCGTGGACTACCTGCTCGCCGTCGACGACCCCGACGCCGTCGTCGAGAGGATGGCGCACCCGGACACGAGGATCGTCAGCCTCACCATCACCGAGGGCGGCTACAACTTCGACCACGTGACGGGGGAGTTCGTCGCGGACGAGCCCGGCGTCGCGGCGGACCTGCGTGGCGACGGCCCGCCGCGCACCGTGTTCGGCCTCGTCGTCGAGGCCCTGCGGCGACGTCGCGACCGCGGGCAGGAGCCCTTCACGGTGATGTCGTGCGACAACATCCAGGGCAACGGGCACGTCGCGCGTGACATGTTCACCGCCTACGCCCGGCTGCAGGACCCCGCGTTCGCGGACTGGATGGACGAGCAGGTCTCGTTCCCGAACTCGATGGTGGACCGGATCACCCCGGTCACCGCCGACGAGGACCGCGCCTGGGTGCGCGACGAGCTCGGCATCGAGGACGCCTGGCCGGTCGTCGCCGAGCCGTTCTTCCAGTGGGTGCTCGAGGACGACCACCCCGCCGGACGCCCGCCCTACGAGCACGCCGACGTGCAACTCGTCGAGGACGTCGAACCGTACGAGCTCATGAAGCTCCGGCTGCTCAACGCCAGCCACCAGGGGCTCTGCTACTTCGGGTACCTGTCCGGCTACCGGTACGCGCACGAGGCCACCCAGGACCAGGCGATCGCCACCTTCCTCCGCCGCTACATGGACGAGGAGGGCACACCGACGCTCACGCCGGTGCCGGGCATCGACCTGGAGGACTACAAGGCCACCCTCATCGAACGCTTCCAGAACCCCGAGGTGCGGGACACCCTCGCACGGCTCTGCGCCGAGTCGAGCGACCGCATCCCGAAGTGGCTCCTGCCGGTCGTCCGCGAGAACCTCGCGTCCGGCGGGCCGGTCACGCTGTCCGCGGGCATCGTCGCATCGTGGGCCCGGTACGCCGAGGGCACCGACGAGTCCGGCGAGCCGATCACCGTCGTCGACCGGTTGGCGGACTCGCTGACGGCGATCGCGGCGACGCAGCGCGAGGACCGGCTCGCGTTCATCGAGAACCGGCAGGTCTTCGGCGACCTCGTCGACGACGAGCGCTTCGTCGCGGCGTACCGCGACGCCCTCGACGGGCTGATCGCCGACGGCGCGCACGCGACGGTGACGCGCCTGTCGCGTTCCTGAGGAGCGACCACCGATCGAACGGGAGGCGCGGTACCAGGCGGTCCCGCGCCTCCCGACCGTCACGGCGTCGCGCCCAAGGCGCTATGGTCGCGTCGTGAACCGGACGGACCGTCTGTACGCACTCGTCGAGGCGCTGCGCGCCGCCGCGCCCGCCCGGCGGAGCGCCCGCCGGCTCGCCGAGGACTTCGGCGTGAGCGTCCGGACCGTCGAGCGCGACCTGCGCTCGCTGCAGGAGGCCGGCGTGCCGATCTGGGCAGAACCCGGGCGGACCGGCGGGTACACGATCGACGCCCGGGCCACGCTCCCGCCGCTCGGCCTGACCGTCGACGAGGCGCTCGCCGTGGCGATCGGACTCGCGAGCCTCGGGAACAGCCCCTTCCGGCAGGCCGCCCGGAGTGCCGCGCGGAAGGTCACGGCCGTGCTCACCGAGGACGACGCGCGCCGGACGGCTCGGCTCGCCGGTCGGGTGCACCTGCTCGAGGCCGGTGACCGGGTTCCCGCGCCGACCGCGCTCGCCGGCGCCCTCACGCGGGGCCGGGTCGTGCTGATGCGCTACCGGGACCGCGCCGGCACGGAGTCCGAACGGACCGTCGAGCCGCTCGGGTACATCGGCAAGGGCGAGGACTGGTACCTCGTCGCGTGGTGCCGGTTGCGTGACGGTGTCCGCGCGTTCCGTGGCGACCGGGTGCTCGCGGTCGAGGAGACGGACGAACCCGCCCCGGCGCGGGTGGTCCGGGTCGAGGAGCTCGACATCCCCCACGGGGTGCTCCGCCCGGTGCTCGGCGACTGAGCCGATTCGGCGAAACCCCGACAGGACGGTGTCGCAGCGTTCGGTGATGCTCGACCCGGGCGATCACGGTGGTCGCCCGGGAAGGCACACCGTGGAGTTCGCATCGATCCGGATCATCACCGAGGACCTGGACGGGATGGTGGCGTTCTACGAGCGGGTCACCGGGACGACGGCACGGCGACCGGCGCCGGTGTTCGCGGAGGTCGTGACCGGCGGCGCGGTTCTGGCGCTCGGGACGCCGGCGACCGTCGCGATGCTCGGGGACGCGGCACCGACCGCCCGGTCGAACGGGAGCGTCGTCGTCGAGTTCCACGTGGACGACGTCGACGCGACGTTCGAGCGGCTCAGGGACGACATCGCCGACCTGGTGCTCCCGCCGACGACGATGCCGTGGGGCAACCGGTCGACGCTGTTCCGGGACCCGGACGGCAACCTCGTCAACCTGTTCAGCCGTCCGGCCTGACCGCGCGCTCCACGAGGTGCTCCGGCGGGGCACTCGCCATGAACGTCGTCGCGCTCGTCGTCGCGCTCGTTGTCCGTCGGAGTGCTCGTCGCGTTGCGCACCCTGGTGCTCGTCCTGCGACCAGAACGGTCGTGCTCGTCGTGACGGCGCGGGGACCTGGCGACCTCGGATGCTGCTCGTCTGGTGTCCGGTTCCTGGCTCGTCGCACTCCACTGTGACGTCGACGTCGGAGGTCGCTGGCAGAGCGACGGCCGACCAGGAGAGGTCCCGGTCGTGTTCGTACGACGGACCGCCATCGCGAAGGACCGCGGACGACCTCTGTGAGACAGCGCTGGCGGTCAGCAGGATGTGTGGAGCGAGACGGTGGACCGGGGCGCCGTGACGACCACTGGTGGACCGGCTTTCGGTCAGGCAGTCAGGTGCTGACTCGGTCGGGTCCTTTGGCTCGCGATGCTCACCCCCAGGCGAACGTGGTCTCTGCGAGGACGTCAGGTCGAACCGTGCTCCAGGCACGTGTCTTCTTCGGTCTGCCCGCGTCGAACATGGTCCGGCCCATCGTGCTCATCAGCATCGGAGCCGACAGAGTGCATGTGCAGACGCGGACGGGTTCCATCCACGTCACTACCTCCTGCTCATCCGTACGCGCGATCGACTTCGACGTGAACGAGGGCGTCTTCGGCGCGTCACCGCGATGGAAGGATGGGATCGAGATCGAGTCTGGTCTCGGCATGGTCCGGATCGGGGTCCTTCCACGCGGGCGAGGCGGGATCGGATTCGTGAGCCGTGCAGCGGTCGCCGAGACCCTGTGAGTCCCCGACACGAGTCCGGGGCGCTGAGCCGCTCGCCGTCGGGGAAAGGATCGGCTATCCGACGGTGTTGCCTTCGACACCGGTCGTGAGCTTCCCGGCGACGTATGACGGCCACGCGGTTCGAAGGACGGCGAACAGACCGCAGGCGACGACGATGAGAAGGAAGGTCGTCGCGGCAGCTATCCAGATCCCTGGGAAGGTCGAGGGGCGAGACAAGGCCACGATGATGAGTGGCAGGGGCGACGAGATCCAAAGCACCACTGCGGATCCGACGATCACCGCTCGGTGTTGACGCTGCACTCTTGCGAAGCGCTCCACCCAACCTGCTGCGTCGCCTCCGGCAGGTACCTGCTTCTGTCGGAGGAACCGGAACGGTGCCAGGGCGGTCGACGCTTGCAGTAGCTGGAGCGCGCCGACTGCGGTGATCAGCAGGAGCAGACCGAGACCAGCTGCGATGGCGACTTGCCCGTTCGCGGGGATGACGCCCTCGTCCGCTCCGGCGATGAGCAGGACGACCGGGATGGGGGAAACGACGAACAATGCCACTCCTCGAGCGATGGAACGCCACGCGCCCCGTGCTGCCGTTGAGAAGCGGCGTACCTCATCCCGACTCACCGCGGAAGCCGTTCTGCCGAAGTCGGTGTCCGGGACATGGACGAACAACTCTCGCACGGGTACTCCGAGCGCCTGCCCCAGACGAGAGAGTGTGTCGAGGCTGACGTCGTTGCCTGCTTCAAGGCGTTGGAGAGTTCGGACGGTCACTCCGCTGGCATCCGCCAGTCGTTGCTGGGTCCACCCTCGCTGCGTCCGGAGTTCGACGATCCGTGTCTGGCTCATGTTTGCCACAGTAGGAGAAACAGCTTCCCGGGCCCATGCCAGTGGCCCGACACCTAGGCGACGTCTACCCGACACCGCGGTCCATCACACCGAACTGCGATCCGAGCAGCGTTTCAATAGCCGATCGGCTTGCGGGATTGCTTCCATCATTCTCGCTGCGTGACCGCACTACGCTCAGCGAGGTGGGCATGTTCTTCGTTGGGCTGGCAGTGATCGGCGTCACATGGGGCTGTATCCTCATCCTCTTCCCGAAGCCGATCGCCCGCTTCGCGCGGAAAGTGCAAGGGGAGTTCTGGGGAGGGCAGTTCACCCCGGAGCTCACACGATTCGTCGGCTGTGGATTTGTTCTCGGAGGCGTCATCGCAGCTGCGACGCTGGTCGCTGAGTTCCTCAGGCGCTGACAATCGGAGGATCGCCCCGTACGGGAACGCTCGCCGGCCGCTCGGAAACGGCGAGCTGAACTCGCTGTTCTAGCGAGGCCCGCGCCTCGCGCCTGGCGGGCATTCGAAGGGAGCGGACCAACGTCGACTGACGTTGGTCCTCTTCGCTCGTTGAATGTCTGCCTTGGCTTGGTCCAGATGTTGACGGTGAACGTCTCGGTGACCGATCGGTCATCGGGATCGCCGCTGTTGGGCGGCGGACGATGGAGACCCTGCCAAGAGCCTTCACTCACCCCGCGATGGGGTGTTGCCCCAGTGTTCGTATCCGAGGGATGCTTCCGAGATGCGTCGGAGGAACTTCATCGCAATCGGAGTGCTCTCCGCCTGCGTTGCCGCGAGCGTGGGGACTGTGGCGTGTCAGTATCATTCTGCAGACGCTCAACTGAGCCGGTTGCACGCCGAGAACGCGTCTCCCGAGACGATGACCCGCATCTACCTCCAGGGGGCCGAACACGGCGACTGCATCCTGACGCGACGGCTCACGACGGCGCACACCGGCTCCTGGTGCGCCGCACCCTTCACCTGGCTCAACGGCGAACCCGAGCTCGTGTCCCACCGCGGAGTGGGCAAGGCGGAGTCCGTGTCGGAAGGCGTCGCCGACCGGAATCAAGTGTGCGTGGCGTCCACGATCGACCAGCGAGGAATGTCCGGCGAGGAACCCGGCACCATGAGCTGGAGCTGGTGCTGGATCCGGACAGCCGACGGTTGGCGGCTGTGGGACCAGGGGCAAGGCTGATGGTGCTGACTGCGAGTGCCGACACCGACCGTTCAGCAATCCCTCACAGCACCGTCGCGCCCAGCGGCCTGAGCTGAGAGGTCCGAGTCGTGAACAATGCGATCACGGCGGCGGCCTTCCGGCAGGCGTTCCGTCAGATCGACGGTCTGGAGCCCATGGTCCTTCCTGACGCTGAAGTGATCGGGTCCCTCGAGGCCGACATGGACACGGTGCGCGACGCGCTGAGGAGCACACGCTGGGTCCGCGTTGAGGAGCGCGGCGAGGGGGACGAAGGAGAACAGTGCTCCGTCTGGCCGACCGACGGCGTCCAGGTCAACTTCTTCTTCGGCTGGGGAGCCCCCATCGAGTTCGATTTCGACCTTCGGGAGATGATCGATGACGAGGCCGTCGACGGGCTGATTCGCCTGTTACGACTGGTGAGTTCAGCGGTGGGCAAGGATGTCGTCGTCCGAGCGGAGGGACAGCGATGCGCACCGGTCTTGCGCGTCGATGCTGGGACTGGTCACGTTGAGCTCAACTCCCTCCACTGAACGATGCAGGCAACAGGGATCGGCGATCGGGCGCGGCAAACTCGTGGATACAGCACGGGTTCGCGCTCGTCATGAGGTCAGTGATCTGGCTGGTCGTGAAACCATCCGACTTCTCCTGAACCGAGTGGATCCGTCCAGCCGCGGACGCCCGCAGTGGTGTCCGGACTTGTTCACGTTCGCCGCGTGGCGGACACGAGCCGTGCCTCCAGGCCGGTGCCTCAGCCGCCGATGGTGACCACGTCCTCGTCCCACGGGACGGGCGTCACCGTGCCCGATTCCCAGTCTCGGCGGAGCACGCCGTACGCGACGGACGCGACCGGGCGAGCCCCCTCGACGGGCCACGCTTCGCGGTAGTGGGCCTCCTTCACCCAGCCGGCGCGGACGAAGACACGGCGCATCGCGACGTTGTCCTCGCGGGTCTGTCCCTCGAAACGGGTGACCTCGCCCATCGTGCGGAACACGTGGTCCGTCGTCGCCCGCAGCGCCGGCACACCGAGGCCCCGGCCACGGAACCGGCCGGCGATGCGCAGGTCGAACAGGGGAACGGGATCGGCGAGGTCCTCGAGCCGGACGATGCCGATGCGGCCGTGTTCCTCGTGCTGCAACCAGGACGTGTCGTGTTCGTCGTCGCGGAAGGCACCGGCGTCGATCGCGGCCTCGGCGTCTGTACGGGTGATCGTGCGGCGGACGTGGAACGGGAACTCCTCGCCGGTCAGGAAGTCGACGAGGTCGGTGCGATCGACTCCGGTCGGGTCGAGGCGTGCGAGGCTGATCATGGCCGCCAGGCTAGCGGGGCGCGCGGCGCCGTCCCCGGTGCCGTCGTCAGCGCCGCAGCGTCGCGGCCCACCGGTCGATCGTCTCGTACGCCTGCTCGCGGACGTCGGGCGCCGACAGGACGACGTCGTGTACGGCTCCGTGCAACCGGCGCACCGTGACCTCGCTGCCCAGCGACAGTGCACGGTGCGCCACGACGTCGACGTTGAGTGCGACGTCCGCCCGGGCCATGCCGTCGTCCCACCGCGGTTGCAGCATGCTCTTGTCGCTGAGCAGCACGAGCACCGGGACCTCGATCCCGAGGCCGTCCTCGACCGTGGACTGACCGGCGAACACCGCGGCGAGCCACCCCGGGTGCAACGGGAAGCCCCGGTCCGGACGCCACTGCTGGTCGTAGGTCCACGAACCCTCGCCCGAAGCGGAGACCGTGCGGGTGTAGAAGCCCGGGTCGACGGCGGGGAGCGGCGCGAGCGGGTTCCGCCGGGCGCCGAGCCGGATCACCGGGGCCACCAGCGCCCGGCCGACGGCGCTCGCCTGGAACTCGAGCCACGGGCTGTTCAGGATCAGGCCATCGACGCGCTCCGGGTGCCGGGCCGCCCACAGCGACAGGGTCAGCCCGCCGGTCGAGTGGCCCATCGGCACGAGGCGACGACCCGTGTCGCCGTGGTGCTCGGCCGCGATCGCGTCGAGGGCGGCGGCGATGTCCTCGTCGTAGGTCGCGAGGTCGTCGACGTTCCCGGGCGTCTGGTGTGGACGGAGGCTCCGCCCGTACTTGCGGAGGTCGAGGGCGTGGAAGCGTGCCCCGAGCCGTTCGACCCGGTCGGCCAGCTCGACCTGGAAGAAGTAGTCCGACCAGCCGTGCACGTAGAGCACGTCGACACCGTGCAGTGGGCCGTGCGCGTGCAGCAGGAGATCGGCGGGGGAGCGGTGACGGCGGACCAGGGTCGCGACGACCGGTCCCTCGGAGTCCTCGCCGAGCGGGAGTTCCAGTCGCTCGAACGGCGCACCGAGGACGTCCTCGCGCCAGCCGTGACGGTGCCCACCGTCGTCGGGCCCGCCGCGGCGGTGCCCACCGTCCTCGCGCCCCCCGTGGTCCGCCATCCCCCGAGCGTACCGACGCGCTCCCGCCGTGGTACCGGGGTACCACGGCGGGAGCCGGAAGATGGTCGTCGGCGGCGATGTGGGGGAGTACCCGCGGTTCGTAGCGTTGCCGCATGATCGAGATCCAGAACCTGACGAAGCGCTACGGAGAGAAGACCGCCGTCGACGATGTGTCCTTCACCGTCCGGCCGGGTGTCGTCACCGGCTTCCTCGGCCCGAACGGTGCCGGCAAGTCGACGACCATGCGTGCGGTGATTGGCCTGGACAGCCCGACGTCCGGCAGCGCCGTGGTCGACGGCCGCCCCTACCGTGAGCTCCGCGACCCGCTCCGACGCGTCGGCGCGCTCCTCGAGGCGAAGGCCGTGCACAAGGGCCGCAGTGCGCACGACCACCTGCGTGCCCTGGCCGCGACGCACCGCATCCCGAAGGCCCGGGTCGACGAGGTGATCGGCATGACCGGTCTCGAGCACGTCGCGAAGCAGCGCGTCGGCGGGTTCTCCCTCGGCATGGGGCAGCGGCTCGGCATCGCGGCGGCACTGCTCGGCGACCCGCAGACCCTGATCCTCGACGAGCCGGTCAACGGGCTGGACCCGGAGGGCGTCGTGTGGGTGCGGCAGCTCGCCCGGAGCCTGGCGGCGGAGGGTCGTGCCGTCTTCATCTCCAGCCACCTGATGAGCGAGATGGCGCTGACCGCCGACCGCATCGTCGTGATGGGCCGCGGACGGGTGCTCGCCGACACGGACATCGCGGACTTGGTCGCCTCGGCCACCGAGCGGTCCGTGTCGGTCCGCACGCCGGAGCCCGACCGCCTGATGACCGCGATCGCCGGGCCCGACGTCGCGATCACGTACGACGACGACGGTGCCCTGCGGGTGCGGGGGATCGGCGCCGAGCAGATCGGCGAGGCAGCGGCCGCCTCGGGTATCGTCCTGCACCGGCTCGCGTCGACCGAGGCGAGCCTCGAACAGGCCTACCTCGAACTCACGCACGACGAGGTCGAGTACCGCTCGGAGGTGGCCCGGTGAGCGCAACGATGACGGCCGAACGGCCCCGGACCCTGCACCAGCACGATGCGGCGCGCATCCGGTTCGGCGGCGTGCTGCACTCGGAGTGGATCAAGCTCCGGTCGCTCCGCTCGACGGTCTGGAGCCTCCTGCTCATGATCGTCCTGCCGGTCGGCATCGGGGTGCTGCTCGCCTCGCTGGCGGACACCGGCGGCCAGACGGTCACCGGGGACGCCGCCCGGAACGCCCTCGTGCAGTACAGCACCAGCGGCGCGACCATCTCGGTGCTCGTCGTCGCGGTGATCGGCGCGCTCGTCGTCACCGGAGAGTACGGCACCGGGATGATCCGCTCCACGTTCGCGGCGGTGCCCCGGCGGTGGGAGGCGCTCGCCGCGAAGGGCATCGTGCTCGCAGCGACGGTGTTCGTCACGAGCGCGGTCAGCGTCTGGGCGACGGCGTTCGTGACGCTGCCGATCGCGAACGCGAACCACGTCGAGGCGTCCCTCGACGGCGGGGTGGCGATGCCGCTGCTCGGTGCGTCGGTCTACCTGACGCTCATCGGGCTGCTCGCGTTCGCCGTGGGCATCGTTCTCCGCTCGACCGCCGGGGCGATCGCCGGTGTGCTCGGCCTCATGCTCGTGGCGCCGGTGGTCGTGCAGCTCGTCCAGGGCTTCACCGACGCGAAGTGGCTCGGCACGGTGAACAACCTCCTGCCGCAGAACGCCGGGCAGCCGCTGATGCAGTTCGGTACCGAGGACACCTCGGGCTGGCACGACGGCGTCCTAGCCTTGGGGGGATGGAGCGGATTCGCGGTGCTGACGGCCTGGGTGGTCGTGGCGACGGCGACGGCACTCGTCCTGGCCCAGAAGCGGGACGCGTGACCCGACCCGCAGTCGTCCCCGGTGCCGTCCGTGACGGTGCCGGGGACGTCACGCTGCCCGTCCCGCCCGGGCCGGTCCGTCGGCTGTGGGCCGCGCACCCGCGGGTCGCGGACGCCCTGCTGATCCTGTTCTGGGGTGGACCCGAGGTGGCCTTCGCGATCGCCGGGGTGTGGCGCGCGGACGGATCGCTCACGAACACCGTGATCGTGCTGGTCCTGGTGGGCGTCGCGGTGTCGGGCATCCCGTTCCGCCGCACCCGGCCGCAGGTCACCGTGGTCGCCGGCCTGGTGTCGGTCGTCGCGTCGGCGTGGACCGAGGCGGGGTACTCGCCGATGCTCTTCGCAGCGTTCGCCGCGTGCGTCTGGTGGTCCCGGGCGGCCGGGTGGTGGAGCATCGCCGTGGCGTCCGTCCTCGGCGCGGCGGCGACCGCGGTCCGGGTGTGGGTCGTCGCCCCGGGGTCCGGGGGCCTCGGCGAGGTCTTCGCGCCGGCGTTGCCCGCGTTCCTGGTCATCGCCGTCCTGGTCGGGACCACCACGGGGGACCGTCGCAGGTACACCGAGGCGCTGATCGACCGCGCGCACCAGCTGGCGCGGGAGCGGGACCAGCAGGCGCAGCTGGCCGCCGCGGCCGAACGCGCCCGGATCGCCCGGGAGATGCACGACATCGTGTCGCACTCGGTGACGGTGATGGTCCGGCTCGCCGAGGGCGCCGCTGCCGCCCTCCCGCCGTCTGCTCCGTCCGCCGACGCCATGCACGGGGTCGCCGAGGTCGGTCGCAGCGCGATGACGGACATGCGGCGCATGCTCGGGGTGCTGAACGAAGCCGACGCCGGGGCCGGACCGACCACCGAGGCGCCCCGAGCTCCCCAACCCGCCGTCCGTGACCTCCCGCAGCTCGTCGACGGCTTCCGAGCGCTCGGCACCCCCGTGACGCTCGAGCTGGTCGGTGCCCCGCCGGACGACGACGCCCTCCAGCTCGCCGTCTACCGGATCGTGCAGGAATCGCTGACCAACGCGGTCCGCTACGCCCCCGACGCGCGCACCGTCGTCGCGGTCGTGACGGCCACCACCGACCGTGTCGTCGTCGAGGTCGGCGACGACGGACGGCGTCCCGCCCCCACGGCGCCGATCGGTGCCGGCCGCGGTCTGGTCGGCATCCGCGAGCGGGTGCACGCCCTCGGCGGTGTCGTGGACGCCGGACCCCGCCCGGTCGGCGGTTGGCTCGTCCGGGCATCGATCCCCATCAGGACGGAGACCGCATGATCCGCGTCGCGATCGTCGACGACCAGCAGCTCATCCGGACCGGGTTCCGGCTGTTGCTCGACGCGCAGCCCGACATCGAGGTGGTCGGGGAAGCCGAGGACGGCGCCGCCGGCGTGCAGCTGGCCCGGGCGCACCGCCCCGACGTCGTGCTCATGGACGTCCGGATGCCGCGCGTCGACGGGGTCACCGCGACGGCCGCGATCGTGGAGCAGGTGCCCGAGACCCGCGTGCTCGTCCTCACCACGTTCGACCTGGACGAGTACGCGTTCGGCGGGCTCCGCGCGGGGGCAAGCGGCTTCCTGCTCAAGGACATCAGCTCGGTGCAGCTGCTCGATGCGGTCCGCGCGGTCGCGTCGGGCGAGGCGGTGGTCTCGCCGCGCGTGACGCAGCGGATGCTGGAGCTGTTCGGTGGTCGGCTGCCCGACCCGGCCGACGGTGACGACGCCGCCGCGGTGCTGACGCCCCGGGAACGGGACGTGCTGCTCGCGATCGCCGAGGGCCTGTCGAACCAGGAGATCGCGGCGACGCTGCACACGAGCGAGTCGACAGTGAAGACGCACGTCGGCCGGGTCCTCGCGAAGCTCGGCCTGCGGGACCGGGTGCACGCGGTGATCTTCGCGTACGAGCACGGGCTCGTCACCGGGGGCCGCTGACGCGACCGGCGTCGGCCGGGAGGCGCGTGGCGGCGCCGCCACGCGCCTCCCGGCCCCCGGTCGGTAACGATTCGTACCGCCTCGGGGGTTTCCCAGTGGACGTGCCGGACTTGTCCGGAGAAGTCGCGGCACCCGTCCGAGGACGGCTGGGACGCTCCGGGCATGACGTTCAGACGTGCAGGGGGAGCCGTGTTCGGCTTCGTGGGTGGCAGTGTGCTCGCCGGGTTGTTGGTCGGGGTCGGGGTGACACCGGTGCTCGCGGTGGCCGGGGTTGGGACGTCCTCGGCGATCGGGGTGTTCGACTCGATGCCCGAGTACATCGAGATCGGTGACCTACCGCAACGCAACGAGATCTGGGCGTACCGCGGCGGCAAGCCCGTGCACCTGGCGAACGTGTGGGACCAGAACCGGCAGGAGCTCGCGTTCGAGCAGATCAGCGACCAGCTCGAGCACGCCGCGGTGGACGGCGAGGACAAGCGCTTCTACGAGACCGGCGGCGTCGACGCGACGAGCATGGTCCGATCGCTCGCGAGCGTCGTGCTGTCGAAGGGCGAGGGCGGTTCCGGCGGTTCGACGTTGACGATGCAGCTCGTGCGGAACATCAAGATCCAGCAGGCGAGCGAACTCCCGACCGAGGCCGAGCGCGACGCCGCGTACAAGGAGGCCACGAAGCGGTCGGCGAACCGGAAGCTCGCCGAGATGAAGCTCGCGATCGGGTTGGCGAAGGAGTACTCGAAGCGCGAGATCCTCACGGCGTACCTGAACATCGCCTACTTCGGCGACCAGACGTACGGCGTGCAGGCCGCTGCGCAGCACTACTACGGCAAGGACGCCACCGACCTGAGCCCGGCCGAGGCGGCATCCCTGATCGCGATCGTCCAGTGGCCCGAGCGCCGGGACCTCTCGACGCCGGCGCACCACGACGACAACGTCGCCCGTCGCGACGTCATCCTCCGTTCGATGCACGAGCAGGGGCACCTCACCCGGTCCGAGTTGACCGAGGCCCTCGCGTCGAAGCCCGCCGACTACGTCCGGATCACCCCGCCGCAGCAGGGGTGCGAGGCGGTGGTCCGCGGCGCCGAGTTCTTCTGCGACCACGCCGTGCGGGTCGCGAAGGAACTCCCGCAGCTCGGCCCGACCGAGGACCGCCGTGCCGATGCCTGGCGGAAGGGCGGGTACCGGATCCAGACGACGCTCGACCTCGACCTGAACGGTCAGCAGAAGGACCTGCTCGACCGGTACGACCCGAACACCGAGTCCCGGTTCGCCCTCGGCGCGACGCTCGACACGGTCGAGGCCGGCACGGGCCGGGTGCTGACGATGGCGCAGAACACGGACTACGACCGTTCCGAGCGGGCACCGGCCACCGCGACCTCGCTGAACTACGCCACCGACCGTGCGTACGGCGGGTCGAGCGGGTTCCAGGTCGGCTCGACGTACAAGATGTTCACCCTGCTCGCGTGGCTCGCCGCCGGCAGGAGCCCGGATGCCGTGGTGAACGGGACGCGGCACGCGCAGAGCACCTGGACGCAGTGCGGCGAGACGATCACCGCGTTCTGGAACCCGAAGAACGACTCACCGAGCCAGACCGGCCCGTACACGGTGCGCGCGGCGACGGCGCAGTCGGTGAACGCCGCCTACGCCTCGATGGCGGCGCAGCTCGACCTGTGCGACATCCGCGACGTCGCGGAGCGCCTCGGGGTGCACCCGGCCCGCGGCGGCGATCTCCCCGCCAACCCGGCGGCGGTGCTCGGCACGACGAGCATCGCCCCGCTGACGATGGCGGCCGCCTACGCCGGCATCGCGAACGGCGGGGTGTACTGCGCGCCGGTCGTCGTCGACCAGGTCACCGGTCCGGACGGCGAACAGCTCGGCGGCCAGCCGAAGGCCTGCCGGCAGGCCGTGTCGTCGACCGTGGCGACGACGGCGTTCGAGGTCATGCAGGGCGCGTTCCGCGGCGGCACGGCGAGCGGCGGCCAGACGCCGGACGGCGCAACCCTCTTCGGCAAGACCGGCACCACCGACGCCGCGGACCAGATCTGGCTCGTCGGCGGGACGGAGCGCGCGGTGACGGCCTACTGGCAGGGCAACACCGACGGTGGCACGTCGAGCCTGCGGAACTCCTCGAACGCGGAGGGCACGTACGCCGGCACCCGCGCGGCGGTCTGGCGGCAGGCGCAGACGGGGGTGAACGCGGCGCTGCCGGTCGGCTGACGCTCTCGTCGTGACCAGACGACGGACGGGAGGGACGGTGCCAGCTGGCACCGTCCCTCCCGTCCGTTCGTCGGTTGCGTCTACGACAGCTGCTTGCTGTCCTCGAGCCAGCCCGTCAGCTGCTGCATGTAGTCGGCCTGCGACGCGTAGTCGAGCGCCGGGAACGTCCAGCTGTGCACCTGGCCGGCCCGCAGCGCGGCGTTGTCGGCGAACGTCGGCTGCTTCTCGAGGTCGGCGACCTGGTAGCCCTGCTGGGAGAGCAGGATCACGTCGCCGGTGATCTGCCCGGCGTTCTCCCACGAGTAGATGCCCCAGTAGAAGCCCTTCGGCTTCGGGTTCACCAGGTCGACGCCGAACGAGGAGTACATCTGCAGGGTCGGCTCGTCGCTCGGGCGGGTGACGTACGCACCGTCACCGTCGGCGTACATCGACACGACGGAGAGCTGCTTCTCCTTCGTGACCTGCTCGAGGTCGTCGCGGGCGGCGTCGAAGCGCTTCTCGGCCGTCGCGACCGTGGACTCCTTCGCGCCGAGCGACTCGGCGAGGTCCGCGATCGTCGTGATGACGTCCTCGCCCTTGCCGCCCCACTCGACCTGCGCGACGGGGGCGATCGCCTGGATCTGCTTCTGCTGCTCGAGGTCCTTGAAGCCGTACCCGGGCTGCGTGTCGTCGAGGGTGCCCTGCTCGTCCTTCGGGTAGACCGACGTGACCACGAGGTCGGGCTTGAGCGCTGCGAGCTGCTCGAGGTCGATGTCGCCGTAGGCTTCGCCGAGCTGCGTGATGCCGTCGGTGTCGAGACCCTTGAAGCGGGCGTCCTTCGCCATCGTCAGCTGGCCGAACGTGCCGACCGGCTTCAGGCCGTACTCGATGAACGAGATCGCGATGTCGTTCAGCACGACGACGCGCTTCGGGGTGTGGTCGACCTTGACGGTGGTGCCGGTGGCGTCCTTGTACGACCAGGGGCCGGACGCGGCGGTGCTGTCGCTGCCGGCTCCCGAGCCGTTCGCGGTGTTCGCACCGTTCGCGCCGGAGCAGCCGGCGAGGAGGAGGGCCGTGACGGCCACGGAGGTCACGAGGGCGGCACGGAGGGTGCCGCGGCGGATGATCTTCACGTTAGGTGAGCCTAACCTAAGTTGGCGACGGCTGCCAGTTCGGGTTCACGACGAGTGTCGTGTTCGTCGGCCTCGGGCACGATCATCGGGGCACCGGTCACCGGGTCGGCGAGCACCCGGGCGTGCAGGCCGAACGCGCGGAGCAGGAGCTCCGGCGTCAGCACCTCGGCGGGGGCCCCGTCGGCCGCGACCCCGCCGTCGTGCAGCACCACGAGCCGGTCCGAGTAGCGCGCCGCGAGCGACAGGTCGTGCAGGACCATCACGACGGTGGATCCCTGCTCGCGGTTCAGCCGACGCACGAGCCGCAGGACCTCGAGCTGGTGGGCGAGGTCGAGGTACGTCGTCGGCTCGTCGAGGAGCAGGGTCTCCGCCTGCTGGGCGACCACGAGCGCGATCCACGCGCGCTGGCGCTGCCCACCCGACAGGCTCGCGACGTCCCGGTGCGCGACCTCGGTCAGCCCGGTGGCGGCGATGGCCTGCTCGGCGACGTCGGCGTCGTCCGCCGTCCACGGCTTCGCCCACGACTGGTGCGGGTTGCGGCCGCGCATCACCAGGTCGAGCACGCTCGTCCCGGCCGGTGCCACGGGCGACTGCGGCAGGATCGCGAGCTTCCGGGCGACCGCACGGTTCGGCTCATTGCGGATCGGGGCGCCGTCGAGGTGGACCTCGCCGGCCTGGGGCTTCAGCACGCGACCGAAGGCCTTCAGGAGCGTGGACTTGCCGCACCCGTTCGCGCCGAGGAACGTCGTCACGGTGCCGCGCTCGATGCGGAGGTCCAGGTCGGTCAGGACCGCGTGCTTGTCGTAGCCGACGGACAGGCCGCGGGCCTCCAGGACGGGGGTGTCGGTCATCGGGACATCTCCTTGCGGTGACGGATGAGGAGCCAGATCAGGTAGGGGGCGCCGATCACGGTCGTGATGATGCCCACCGGCACCTGCCACGGGAACGCTGCGCGCGCGAGCAGGTCGGCGGCGAGCACCAGCACCGCGCCGAGCGCCCCGGCCAACAGCAGCGGTGGCCGGTTCGTCCCGGCCAGCCGGAGCCCGATCTGCGGCACCACGAACGCGACGAAGCCGACCGGGCCGGCGGCGGCCACGGCTGCGGCGGTGAGCACGACCGCGAGCGCGATGACGATCAGTCGGTGACGCTGCACGGCCAGGCCGACACCCGTCGCGACCTCGTCGCCGAGCTGCCCGATGCCGAGCGCAGCACTCGTGGCGAGCGCCAGGGGGACCGCGATCGCCGCGACGAGCAGCAGGGGCCAGACGCTCGACCACGACGTGCTCGACAGGCTGCCGACGAGCCACTGCGACGCCGCGGCTGCCGCCGTGATCTTCGCGCGGACGAGCAGGTAGCTCGTGACGGCGTCCAGGGTGGCGCTCACACCGATGCCGACCAGCACGAGTCGGTAGCTCTGCACCCCGCCGCGCCAGCCCAGGCCGTACACGGCGATCGCGGCGACGAGCGCACCGATGGTCGCGGCGACGGGGATGCCGCCGCCGAGCACGAGCGACGAGACCGAGTAGGTGCCGCCGCCGAGGACGATCGCGGCCACGGCGCCGACGCTCGCGCCCGAGGTCACGCCGATGATGTCCGGCGTGCCGAGCGGGTTGCGCGTGAAGGTCTGGGTCAGGGCACCGGCGACCCCGAGGGTGAGGCCGACGAGGGCGCCGGTGAGCACCCGGGGGAGCCGGAGGGTCTCGACGATGAAGGCGTCCGGACCGGTCTCCAGGCCGAGCAGGGAGCGGATGACCGTCACCGGGGCGATCCACGTCGACCCGATCGCGACACCGAGCACCACGAGCAGTCCGACGGCGCCGAGCGCGGCGACCGTGTACCAGAACACCCGGGGGCGCCAGGCGAGGCCGACCGGGCCCACGACGACGCCGCGGCGGCCGGCGGGCGTGGCGGGCTCGACGACGGCGGCTGCCCGTGCCGTGGCGTCGGTCCGTGTCACGGCGTCCGTCCGCGCGGTGTCCGCGGTCACAGTGACACCAGCGATCGACGACGGGCGACCGCGACGAACACCGGGCCGCCGATGACGGCCAGCACGATGCCCACCTCGACCTCGGAGAACCCGCCGATCAGTCGGCCGACGACGTCGGCGAGCAGCACGAGCGCCGCACCGACCAGCGCCGACACCGGCAGGGTCCAGCGGTGCCCGGTGCCGACCAGCGCGCGGGCGACGTGCGGGACGGTGAGCCCGACGAAGCCGATCGGGCCGGCGGCCGCGGTGGCTCCGGCGGCGAGGAGCGTGATGCCGCCCAACCCGACGAGCCGCGCGACGAGCACGTTCTCCCCGAGCCCCTTCGCGAGCTCGGTGCCGAGCCCCAGTGCGTCGAGCGCCCGCACGTTGAGGACGGCGAGCACGAGGCCGGCCACCAGGAACGGCCACACCGCGCCGAGCACGTCGAGCTGCCGGGCGGCCAACGACCCGACCACCCAGAGCCGGTACGCGTCGAGGGAGTCCTGGTCGGTGAGCACCACGAACGAGGTCAGTGCGCCGAGCAGTGCCGACACCGCCGCACCGGCGAGGGCGAGCGGCACGGGGCTGGCCGTGCCGCTGCCGGCGATCGTCACCGAGAACACGACGACGCTCGCGACGAGGGCTCCGACGAGCGCGAACCACACCGTGGCGCCGGTGCCGGTCACACCGAAGACGTACACGCCGATCACGACCGCGAGTCCGGCGCCCGACGAGACACCGAACAGGCCGGGGTCTGCGAGCGGGTTGCGGGTGTGGCCCTGCATGAGGAGTCCGGCGACGCCGAGTGCCGCGCCGACCACCGCGCCGATGAGGGTGCGGGGGATCCGGGAGCCCCAGACGATGGCCTCGTCGGTGCTGCTGCCGGTGCGCGTGAGGCCGTCGAGGACGCGGTCGACGCCGATCCGGTTGCTGCCGAGGAGCATGCTCGCGACCGCGACGGCGACGAGCACCACGACGAGGCCGACGATCACGCCGACGCGGCGCCGGACGGCTGCGCGGTGGACGCCGAGGGCGTCTGCCGGGTCGACGGCACGGGCATCCGGAACCGAAGCCAGGGCGGGGATGGGGGCTGGCACGGAGATCATCTTAGGTTAGCCTTGCCTCATGGCGAAGACCCCGCGGCTCCTGCCCCAGAATCCCCGGCTCTTCCGCGCCCGTGTCGTGCGGACCGAGCGCCTGACCCCGTCGATGCACCGCGTCACGGTGACCGGCGACGACCTGGAGGAGTTCGGCTACCTCGGCTTCGACCACTGGTTCCGCCTGTTCGTCCAACGCCCGGACCAGGACGCCTTCCGGATGCCGGAACTCGACGGCACGAAGTGGTGGCCGACCTTCCTCGCCATCCCCGAGGACGTGCGCCCGCACTGCGCGAACTACACCGTGGCCGCGTTCCGGGCCGAATCCCGCGAACTGGACGTCGACTTCGTCGTGCACACCGGCGCCGACGGCGAGCCCGAGGGTCGCGCAGCGATCTGGGCCTGCACCGCACGCCCCGGCGACGAGCTCGCGATGCTCGACCAGGGCTGCATCTTCGACGTGCCCGAGGACACCTCCGAGGTGGTCATCGCCGCCGAGGAGACCGGCCTGCCCGGCGTCGTCGGCATCGCGGCCTCGCTGCCGCGGGACACCGTCGGCCGCATCATCCAGGAGGTCCCCACCGCCGGCGACGTCCGCCCGCTCGACGCCCCGGCCGGGGTCACCGTCACCTGGATCGTCCGCGCGGACACCGCGCACACCGTGCCGGGTCGGGCGGCGCTCGCCGAACTCCAGCGACACGTGCCGAGTGACGACCGCGGCTACGCGTTCGTCGTGGGGGAGTCGACGCTCGCCACCGAGGGACGTCGCCACCTGCACCGGGCCGGCCTGCCGAAGTCCCGCATCACCTTCTCCGGTTTCTGGAAGCACGAGGCGCGCGAGTCCGTCCCGGCCTGACCACACGACGAGACGGGAGGCACGGTGCCAGCTGGCACCGTGCCTCCCGTCCGTTCCGTGGTGGCGTCAGCCCTTGAGGCCGGACCCGGTCACGCCCTCGACGATCTGCCGCTGGAAGACCAGGTAGAGGATGATCAGCGGCAGCGCCGCCAGGATCGCCCCGGCCTGGATGTCCGCGTAGCGCTGCCCGAAGCTGCCCTGGACCGTGGCGAGCCCGACCGGGATCGTCATGAGGTCCGGGTTCGACAGCACGAACAGCGGCAGGAGCAGGTTGTTCCAGACCCCGACGAACGTCAGGATCGTCACCGCTGCGATCACCGGCCGCGACAGCGGCAGGATGACCGACCAGTAGACCTTCCAGATGTTCGCGCCGTCGATGCGCGCGGCCTCCTCGAGTTCCCGGGGGATGCCGTCGAAGAACTGCTTGAAGATGAACACCGCGATCACGGCGGGCACCTGCGGGAAGATGACCGACCAGTAGGTGTTCAGCAGGCCGACGGAGTTGAGCTCCTGGAAGATCGGGATGATCAGCACCTGCGTCGGGATCATGATCCCGAGGATGATGAGCAGGAACGCGATGTTCCGCCCGCGGAAGACGAGCCGCGACAGCGCGAACGCCGCCATCGACGCGAACAGCACCGTCAGGAGCGCGGTGACCACGCTGGTGATCCCGCTGGCGAGGTACCAGTTCCAGATGTCGCCGGCCTGGAACAGCGCCGCGTAGGAGTGCAGCGTCGGGTTCCAGTTCGACAGGATCGCGTTCGCGCCGAGGGCCGCGACGCCGTTGTCGGACAGCGACGTCTTCAGCGCGAACAGGCTCGGGATGAGCCAGATGATCGCGAACACCGTGAGGATGATCGCGGCCGTGATGTTGAACCCCTTGCCCGAGACGCCGATCTTCGCGGCGTTCGCGGGCGCCGCGGCGGAGACGCCGGAGCGGAGCCGGGGGCGGTCGGTGGTGATGCTCTCGGTGGCGGTCATGTCAGGCCCCGATCTCTCGCTTGGCGGCAGCGCGCTCGACGAGCTGCCGGATGACCGCGATCGCGACGATCACGATGAACAGGAGCACCGATGCGGCCGAGGCGGCACCGAGTCGGTTGTCGGTGAAGCCGACGCCCGTGATGAGCTGCAGCGACACCTGGGTGGAGATGCCCGGTCCGCCGTTCGTCATCAGGTAGACCTGGTCGAAGATCTTCAGGCTGGCGATGATCTGCAGCAGGATGACGAGCGTCGTCGTGCGGCCGAGCAGCGGCAGCGTGATCGACTTGATCTGCTGCCAGCTCGACGCACCGTCGACGGCGGCGGCTTCGTACAGTTCGCGCGGGATCTCCTGGAGCCCGGCGAGGTAGAGCACGAAGTTGAACCCGAGGGTCCACCAGACCGTGGCGATGGCGACGCCGATCATCGCGGTGTTCGGGCTCGCCAGCACACCGGCACCCGGCGTGATGCCGATCGCCTGCTGGACGGACGCGAACAGACCGGTCGCCGGGGTGAAGATGAACACCCAGATGAGGGAGATCGTCGCCGACGGCAGGATGAACGGCAGGAAGAACGCCAGTCGGAAGAACCACTGGCCGCGGTTCATCCGGTTCGTCAGCACGGCGAACAGGAACGCCAGGATGACGAGCGGCGGCGTCGTGTAGAGCGTGAACTGCAGGGTGTGCCAGAGCGACGACCAGAAGTCGGCGCGGCCGAGCATCTCGGCGTAGTTCGCGAACCCGGCGAAGCTGCCGAGCCCGGTGCGGACGGTCGAGGTGTTGAAGAAGCTCGACACGATCATCCAGACCGTGGGGCCGAGCAGGAAGGCCAGGTAGAACAGGCCGAACGGGGCGAGGAAGAGCCATCCGCTGCGGCCCTGGCCGCGGGTGAGGCTCGTCCGGTAGGTGCCGGTTCGTCGGGGAGCGGTGGTCGCCTCCGTGGGACGGGTGAGGACTGGTGCTGCAGTCACGTCATCGTGCCTTTCGCGCGGTGTTCACGGTGGGAGCGTGCCCGGTCACAGCGGGCTCGGGGTGTTGAGGTAGGTCGCGAGCTGGTCCTTGATCGCCGACATGGCCTGCGCGGGGGAGCTGCTGCCCTGCTGGACGAGGGCGAGCTGGGCGCCGACGGTGTTCTCGAACGTCGATCCGGAGCCGCCGTACCAGGCCGGGTCGTCGAACACCGCGCTCTCGGCGGCCGAGGCGTAGTTCGACTGCGGCATGAGCTTCTTGTACGCGGTGCTGTCGTACGTCGGCAGGTACGCCGGGACGTGTCCGCCCTGCGCCCAGGTGAGGCTCTGCTCGAGCATCTGCTTGATGAAGAGCATGTGCGCCTTGCGCTGCTCCGGCGTGCGGTCCTTCCGCGGCAGGATGAACGTGTGCGAGTCCGCCTGGGTCGCCGGCTTGTCGAAGAGCTGCGGGATCGGCGCCATGCCGAACTTCAGGCCCTTGATCGACTGCGCCGTGCTGATCTCCCACTCGCCCTGCATGAAGAATCCGGCCTTGCCGGTGAACATCAGCGTCTGCGCCGTGGCGTAGTCGAGGCCCTTGTTCAGCCAGCCGTTCTTGACCCACTTCTGGGTCATGTCGGTGACCTTCGTGTAGGCGTCCTCGTTCACGGTCAGCTTCGAGCCGCCGTCGCTGATGAAGGGCGTCGCGCCGTTGATCTGGTTGTACATGGTCCAGAAGAAGCGCCACGGGGTCGCGACCTCGCTGACGTTGGCGACGTTGAGGGCCGTGCCGCCGGTGACCTTCGCGACCGCGGCCAGCGCGCTCTCGAAGGCGTCCAGCCCGCTCAGGTCCTTGAGCGTGCCGTCGCTGTCGATCAGGCCCGCCTTCTGGCACACATCAACGTTGTAGAAGAGGACGAACGGGTGGGTGTCGAGCGGGACGCAGATGTTCTTCCCGTCGGTCTTCTGCGCCGTCCAGGCCTTCTGGTTGAAGTCGCTGGCGCTGAGGCCGACGCTCGCCAGGTCGTCGCTCGTGATGGGGTCGAGCAGGTCACCGTCCCAGAGCGGCTTCGCACGGGTCAGGTGGGCGATCGCGACGTCCGGCGGCTTGTTCCCGACGGTGGCCAGTGTGACCTTGGAGTAGTACGGGTTGCCCCACGCGAAGGTGGTCGCCTGCAGCGAGGACGAGCCGCCGTGCTGCTTGGCGTAGCCGGCCTCCATGTCCTGCATGCGGACGCCGTCACCGCCGCCGAACAGGTTCCAGAAGACCAGGGTCTCCGGGTTGAGTGGCGCACCGGCGATGCCGGCGGCGAGGGGGCTGGAGCAGGCCGCGAGCGGCAGCACCGTGGCGGCGGCCGCTCCCGCGGCGAGGAGGCTCCTCCGCGTGAAGGCGCCACCTCGTGGGTGCGAAGTGGGTACGGGGATTCGGTTCGGCATGGCATCACTCCATCGGGACGGGCCGAGTCGGAGCAGGGTCGGTGCTCCGGGCGGGGCATCGCTGCTCCGTGAGCGCTCACATTAGCGCGCGTCCCGGGTCCCCGCCACCCCTTCGTGGGACGTGGTGGTCGGACTGTGACCTTCGTGCGGAACCCCTTTCGTCTCGTGCGGAAAGCCGGTAGCGTCGTCCGGGACGTGAGCGCTCACTTTTGCTGGGTCGTCTCACTCCGAACACGCGCACCGCACGATCGAAGGAGATCCCTTGCCCCGCACACACCTCGTCCTCGACGCCGCGTTCACCGTGGGGCCGGTGCGCCGTCGCCTCTTCGGTGGGTTCGTCGAACACCTCGGACGCCACGTCTACGACGGCATCCACGAGCCCGCGCACGAGACCGCCGACGAGCACGGCTTCCGGAAGGACGTCGTCGAGCTCGTCAAGGAACTCAACGTGTCCGCGATCCGCTACCCGGGTGGCAACTTCGTCTCCGGCTACAAGTGGGAGGACGGCGTCGGCCCCGTCGAGCAGCGCCCGCGCCGCCTCGACCTCGCCTGGCACTCGACCGAGACGAACGAGGTCGGCCTGCACGAGTTCCAGCACTGGCTCGACCAGGTCGGCTCGGAGCTCATGCTCGCCGTCAACCTCGGTACCCGCGGCACCGCCGAGGCGATCGAGCTCCTGGAGTACGCGAACATCGACGCCGGCACCGCCCTCGCCGAGTACCGCAGGTCGAACGGCCGCCAGGAGCCCTTCGGCATCAAGATGTGGTGCCTCGGCAACGAGATGGACGGCCCGTGGCAGCTCGGCCACAAGAACGCCGACGACTACGGCAAGCTCGCCGCGATGACCGCCAAGGCCATGCGCCAGATCCAGCCCG